>JAPLEH010000034.1 GCA_026391455.1 Bacteroidota bacterium | reverse complement strand
AAATCAAAGAGGAAGTGATGGCGTGGACAAATTGCAGAAATAATAAAATAAGTAAGATTAACTGGCAGTTCACCAATAGTGAAGCAAGGATTAAGCTCAAGAAGTTATATCCGTCAATTTTAGATTAACTTAACACTAGTACTACTTTCGTTTCCGACTGGCGTCTGGCCACCCGGCGGTGTCAAAAGGGCCGACGCCGGTCGAGCTACGTAGCGAAAATCTAAATTGCCTGTCCATATCTTCGCATGATGCCCGTCCGTACAACTATTCCTTATAATCAGGGTCTGTATTTTATAACATTTACCTGTTATAACTGGTTGCCCCTACTGGCGCAAACAGATGGATACGATCTGGTCTATAAATGGTTTGATTATCTGCAGACACAAAACCATTCTATAGTTGGATATGTAATAATGCCCAATCATATACATGCGCTGATTGATTTTAGTGAATCATCTAAAAAACTGAATACCGTAGTTGGCGATGGGAAACGTTTCATGGCGTATGAAATAATTCGCCGGTTGAAAGACAGACGCGAAACAGAGACCCTTACATTGCTGGAAAAAGTCGTATCATCAAAAGACCGGGCGAATGGTCACCGGCATGAAGTATGGAAGGATTCATTCGATTGGAAGTATTGCAAAACGGAAGAATTTGCTTATCAGAAATTAAGTTATATTCATAACAATCCTTGTAAAGGAAAATGGAATCTGGCGGAGGACATAACAAAATATGAACACAGTTCGGCCCGCTATTACATTACGGGAAAGCATGCGGGGTATCGGGTAAGGGATGTGGAAGTGGTAATAAAAAAATTAATTGAACGGAAAGAGGAATAAACAAAGGGAAGCATCCTTCGTATTCGCCCGGCGTCCCTGCTGCGCACAAGGCTGGGAGAGGAGACGCCAGTCGGAAAAGTATAGTTCGACCAAAGGGAAGCATCCTCCGTATTCGCCCGGCGTCCCTGCTGCGCACAAGGCTGGGAGAGGAGACGCCGGACGGAAATGTAATGATAGGGGTGCTTGCTTCGTAATCCTCCGGCGTCCCTGCTGCGAATCGGCCCGGGAGAGTGAGTAGAGGGAAAACTCACTAAAAAGGGTATAAACACCTTTGCAGTTTGTAAAAAAAGAGTTGAGTTTTGTGTTGAAACAGGTAGTTCTTTCATTCCTTAACCACATAAACCTTTTTGCAATGGCAAAGATTAATCCTGCCGACTTTCAGGTACTTGGAACCAATACTAAATCCCTTTTCTCATTAAAACTACACCGGGGAGATGGCATGCTGTTAATAGCAATGAATTGGAAAAAAGGAAAGCCATCAAACGATTTTGTTGGTTTTGCTATTGAGTATAAAGAGCCTGGCGGAGATAAGTTTTATGCATTAAAGAACAGGGTTTCTTTTTTAGATGAAAAAGGAAAACCAAGCAAAATCAGCCGGCCCACCACTCTTGCACCGATTCAAAAATTCAGATGGGTGCATTTTCCACGTAACGCAGAACTCAAAGGATTGTTTACTTATCGGGTAACTCCGGTTTTCATGAATACCATGGATGAACTCAGTTACGGCGAACCTCAAACTGCATCCATCACTCTGCAGCGGGAGACATATCCCAATCAGCTCAATGTTACATTCACCAGAGGCTTTGTTTCCTCACAGGCCTTTGTCGATAAATATGAAAAGGCAGGAGGGATATCAAAGTTACTTCCGAAGAAAGGAAAGTTAGGACTTGATTTTACCCCAACTCATCCAAAAGCAGATGAAGCATTAACCTGGATGGGCTTTGAAGGCCGGAGTGCTATTCTTGAACTGCTTGATCTGGCTATTGCGGATAAGACAGCGAAAGTAAAAGTGGTTGCATATGATCTTAATCAGCCGGAAATCGTAACAAGACTCGAGAAATTGAAGACAAGGTTATCTATTATCATTGATGATAGCGGGGAACATGCTCCGAAAGATGCTGCTGAGACATTAGCAGCAGCCAGATTACTTGCTTCTACAAATGGAAAAGTGAAACGTCATCATATGAGTCAGTTGCAACATAATAAAACAATTGTGGTAGACGGGACAAAAGTAAAAGCAGCCGTATGCGGCTCAACCAATTTCACCTGGCGAGGCCTGTATGTGCAATCAAATAATGCAGTTATAGTACGCGGTGCCAAAGCAATCAAACCTTTTTTGGAAGCCTTTGATAATTATTGGAAATTTGATGGAGTAAAGAACTTTGGTCCCACCACAAGTGCAGGATGGAATGATTTAGGGCTAACAGGTATCAACGCAAAAGTCACTTTTTCTCCTCATAGTGCAAATAATGCCATGTTAGATGTGATAGCAAAGGATCTATTAGATAATTCAAAATCAAGTATTTTCTATTCATTGGCCTTCTTATCACAAACCACCGGATCTATCCGTAATAACATTACCAAACTAACTAAGAAAAATGCTATTTTCATATATGGCATTACCGATAAAGAAACGGGGGGATTCGATCTGTTAAAACCCGATGGGAATGTGGCCCCTGTTTTTCCTTCTGTATTAAAAAAGAACCTTCCGGAGCCATTTAAATCTGAACCTACCGGTGGAGGTGGTACGAGGATGCATCACAAATTTGTTGTTATTGATTTTGATAAACCAACTGCACGGGTATACCTTGGTTCATATAATTTCTCACCAACTGCAGATACAAAGAATGGAGAAAATCTGCTTCTCATACAAGATAGAAAGATAGCTGTCTCTTATATGATCGAAGCTATACGTATATTTGATCATTACCACTTCAGGGTCGCGCAAAACGAAGCGAAGAAAGCCAAAAAGGTTCTGTCACTGGTAAAGCCACCCAGAAAATCAACAGAAAAACCATGGTGGAGTGAGTATTATACAAACAAACGAAAGATAAAAGACAGAGAAGTGTTTGCATAAAATTATCCTTCCCACCTTTTCCCCTTTAAATTTTATCCGCCTGGCACAGCGCTTTTATCCAAACCGCTGCGATGGTTTATGGTTTGGGTGTAAGTAATACCCCATAAGTCCATTTTAAGTAAATGAAAAAAGGGCTCCAACCCTCTCCGGCTGAAACCCTTTTCTTACCTGTGGACCCTGCAGGGCACGATCCTGCGACCCCCTGATTATGAGTCAGGTGCTCTAACCAACTGAGCTAAGGGTCCTGCGCTAAAGCGGCTGCAAAAATAAAAAAAAGCCGGGTATTAATCCTAAAAATATAAATTTGAATTTCTTAGATTTACACGGTTGAGGCCAAATGCACCGGAACGAGCATATAAAACGATTGCTTAGCGCTATCGCGCTGAATGCAGACCAGGCTGCGTACAAGGAACTTTTTGTTCTGCTGCACAGCCGGCTCAAACAATTTGCCTATTCCATCCTCAAATCAAACGAAGAAGCCGAAGAACTCGTGTCCGATGTATTCATCCGCATCTGGGAAAAAAGAGACCAGCTTACCTCCATCGAAACACCGTTGCTTTATTTCTATACCGCCGTTAAAAATCTGGCACTGAACCGCCTGAGCAAACAAAAAAAACAGGTGAGCCAGTCCTCCGAAGAATGGCTGGTACAACTCAACAGCATCTATTTCGATCCCGAGCAACTGATGATGACCGAAGAAATGATCCGAAAAATCCGGAAGGCCATCAACGACCTGCCCCCCCGGTGCCGCATTATCTTCAAACTGATCAAAGAAGATGGATTGAAATACCGGGAAGCCGCCGAATTATTACAGCTTTCTGTAAAGACGGTAGAGGCCCAAATGGCTATTGCCCTGCGTCGGCTGGGTAAATGTATGCACTTGGAAATCAAAGAATTAAATAGAATTCCAACGTCTAATAAAAAATAGTTAAAAAAATTTAGGGGTAAATATCTGTTTTGCGTGTCCTACACAGGTACGATCACCAACTTGCCATTCATGAGCCAGGAGAAATTTTGGATACTTTTTTCGAAAAAGCTTTCCGGGGAGGCTAGCGCCGAAGACCTGGAAGAGCTGCAGCTACTGGTTCAGCAACACCCTGAATGGCAGTATTCTATTCAAAATCTCGAAGATCTCTGGAAGCACAACCCGCCCGTTACCGACCAGATGCAGGAAGAAGATGCCTACCTGCTCCACCTCCACCGGATGAACGAATTGAATATCCCTTTTGGGGATAACCCGGCCAATGACCGGCTGATCGACATGGAAACGCCTTCCCGCCGTAAATGGTATTGGGCTGCTGCCGCCGTTTTGGCCATCTCCGCAGGGCTTTTATTATTCAACCGTATCAGCCGTGGTTCCGGTACCGATAAAGACGCTGTTGCCGGCAATATCAACGAAGTATCTACCCGCCCCGGTTCCAAATCCATGGTGAAGCTGCCGGATGGCTCCACCGTATGGCTCAATGCGGGCAGCAAGATCAGCTATACCAAAGATTTCGGAAAAGACATCAGAGAAGTGTACCTTACAGGGGAAGGTTTTTTCGACGTAACCAAAAACAAGGAAAAACCATTCATCATTCATACCTCCAGTATCAATATTAAAGTACTGGGCACCTCATTCAACGTAAGAGCCTACCCGGAAGACAAACAAACGGAAACTAGCCTGATTCACGGATCGATCGAAGTAACGATAAAGAACAGGCCCAACGATAAAATCATTCTGTCGCCCAGCGAAAAACTGATCGTGGAAAACAATCAGGCATTACAAACAGAAAATGTAAAGCCGAGTACAGTAAAAGCTGTTCCTGCCACAGCGGCCGTAGCACCGATGGTATCGATCAACAAGTTAAAATACAATGTGGCCGACAGTACCGTAGCGGAAACACAGTGGATCAATAACAAATTAGTATTCAGGGACGAATCTTTTGCAGACCTGGCCGTGCGGATGGAAAGATGGTATGATGTAAATATCGAGATCAATGACCCTGTACTGCGACAGGCACGCCTGAATGGCATTTTTGAAAAGGAAACTATTCAGCAGGCGCTGGAAGCACTGCGGTTATCGCTTCCTCTTTCTTTTAAATACGACCAAAACGGAAACAACATAATTATTCACCGCTAACGCTTATGCTTATGACCATGACTAAAAACAACACCTCTTAAACAAACGGGTTTTGATAAAAAAAGCGGGAAATCCGGTGCAACGGACCCCCGCCTGGTTAACACGCTGAACGCAGATCCCATGAAGGACTGCATTATTAACCCTTCAAACGAAAATTATGAAAAAAACCGAAACAGTTGCTGTTTCTGCGAAGGCTTTGATTTATCTAAAGATTGCCAGAATTATGAAACTGACGATTGCTTTGCTGCTCATTGCCTGCCTGCAGGTATCCGCCAAGGGATGGTCCCAGGACAAGATCACCCTTAACATGAACGAAACTGAACTTAAAAAAGTTCTCTTTGCTATCGAAAAAAAGAGTGACTATCGTTTCCTTTTTACCGAAGACATCATTAAAGGCAAGCCCCGTATTTCTGTAAATGTGGTAAATGCCACCCTGCAGGAAGTATTGGATAAAATACTGGCCAACACCGGCGTTACCTACAAAGTACTGGGTAGCAACCTGGTAGTGATCAAAGAAGGAACCGATGCCGCTGCTATTACCACACAAGATGTCAAGATCACTGGTAAAGTAACTTCGGCTACCGGCGAACCCCTTGCCGGTGTATCTGTATTTGTAAAAGGGTCCCGCACAGGTACCGTTACCGATGCAAATGGTAATTTCTCCATCACCGTTCCGGATGATGCGGTACTCGTATTCAGCTCTGTTGGTTACGAGAATACAGAAATGTCGGTAAAAGGAAAGACCACCCTCACCGTTTCCCTGAAGCAATCTGAAAAAATTCAGGATGCGGTAGTGGTGATCGGTTATGGTACTGCTAATAAAAGAGACCTTACCGGTTCTATCGTAAAAGTGGCCGGTAAAGAAGTGGCCGACAAACCCAATACCAACCCCATCGCCTCCCTGCAAAGTAAAGTAGCTGGTCTGTCGGTGGTAAACAATGGTACACCCGGTGCAGCGCCTGATATTCGTATCCGTGGTACGATCAGTATTGGTTCTGTAAGTCCGCTGTATGTTGTGGATGGTATCTTCAATGATAATATTGATTATATCAACCCCAACGATATCGAGTCTATCGAGATCTTGAAAGATCCTTCCTCATTGGCGATCTTCGGGGTACGCGGTGCTGCGGGTGTAATACTCGTGACCACCAAGAAAGCAAAATCCGGTCAGACCATCGTTAATTTAAATTCATCTTTTGGTTTCAAAAAACTGGTGGACAAAATCGCCTGGGCAGATGCCAATCAGTTTAAGACCTTGTTTGAAGAAGAAAAGCTGAACCTGAATACATCTATTCCTCCTTTTGACTATACTCCCTGGACAGGTAACACCGACTGGATCGATGCGGTAACCCGTACCGGTCACTTTAATGCAAATAACGTAAGCCTTGCTACCAGTTCAGAAAAAAATAAATTTACGCTGGGCTTTGGCTATACATCAGATGAAGGTATTATCCGTCATCAGCGCCTGGAGAAAATGCTGATCTCCATCACAGATGAACTAAAACTGACTAAAAACATCAAAGTAGGTTTCACCTTCAATGGTATGCGTCAGAAAAATCCGTATGATGCTACTGGTGTACTGGATCAGGCACGTAAAGTATTGCCGATCGTTCCGGCAGGTACCAAAAATTTCTATGTAAAGAATCCTTACGGACTCGATAGCTTCTACCGTAATCTGTATTACGAGCTCCCCACCATTCAGAACTCCGGTGTGGTAAACCCGCTGGTGCAACTGGAGAACGAATGGGACAAAACAAAGAGCTATGAATACCGCAGTGTAGCAAGCATCTATGCGGATGTCAACTTCCTGCGTGACTTCAACTTCAGGGCTACTTACTATATGGACATGAGTACAGTAAACACCCGCCGTTACACGCCACTGTATTACACCTATGATGCATCTACTAATGCAGCATTCTTGTACAGCCGCGCTACCCGTGTTACAGAAGATGATAACACTTACCGTAAATTCCAGCAGGATTACACCCTGAATTATAAAAAGAAATTCGGCAATCATAACCTGAATGCCCTGGCCGGTTTCACCACTTATTATGCCGGTGCATTCCTTCGTGGTGCGTCGGTGAATCAGAGTGCTACCGGAGCGCCTATTCCGGATGATGAGCGTTTCTGGTATATCACCAATACATTTGGCGATCCTCAGTCGCAACGTGCGGTATCTGATCAGTATGAAAAAGCTACTGTGTCAATGCTGGTTCGCGCATTGTATAATTATCAGAACAAGTATTACTTCACCGCTTCTTTCCGTCGTGATGGTTCTTCACAAATCTCGCCGGCCAGTCGCTGGCAGAATTTCTGGGCCTTTGGTGCTGGTTGGGAGATCACAAAAGAAAGCTTTATGGGTAATCAGAAAATATTTGATTTCCTGAAGCTGAAAGCATCTATCGGTCAGTTAGGTAACCAGAACACCTATCGTTATAATTATCCATTCTACCCGGTTTTACGTACCGGAGCAGCAGCTATATTCGGAAACAATATTTACAACGCATTTAGCGAAGAGTATCTGGCAGACCGAAAACTGAAATGGGAAACTGTAACAGGTACAGATATAGGTGTGGAAGGAAGTGCTTTGGATAATCGTCTGCATTTCGAACTCACCTATTTCAATAAAGTTACCAATAACCTGATGACACTTATTCCATCACTGAGTGGAAGTAATGCTGGTTTAACTAACATTGGTAAAATCAAAAACAGCGGTCTGGAATTCACTACCAGTTGGAATCAGAAACTGACAAGGGATCTGAACCTTACTGTAAGTGCCAACCTGACTACCTACAAAAACAAGGTACTGGAACTGGCCACTAAAGATTTTGCAATCTCAGATGGTCCCAGCCGTACTATCGTAGGTTCACCCATTGGTTCTTTCTTTGGCTATATTGTGGAAGGCGTTTACCAGTCTTATGCTGATGTACTGGCCTCTCCGATCAATACCGAATTTGCGTATGGCCCCGGCGACCTGAAATACAAAGACCTGAACGGTGATGGTAAGATCAATACCGCCGACAGAACTGTTATCGGCAACCCCACCCCTGATTTCACCTATGGTGGATCCATCAACCTGACGTACAAAGGATTTGACCTGGGTATTGATTTGGGTGGTGTATATGGCAATGAGATATTCCGTACCTGGGGTGCTACCGAATCTCCCTTCCAGCGGGTGAATTATCCGGCCTTCAAGATCAACAGATGGCGTGGCGAAGGCACCTCCAACTGGGATCCGATCCTGGGTCAGGACCACCGTATCAATTACGAGGCTTCTACTTACAGCATCGAAGACGGTAGTTATTTCCGTATCCGGAATATCCAGATTGGTTATAACTTTAAACCCGGAATGCTGGCTAAAGCCAAGATCAAAGCCCTGCGGATTTTCGGAAATGTGCAGAACCTGAAAACTTTTAAGAACAATCTGGGTTATTCTCCGGAGTTCGGCGGAAGTGCCACCCAATTTGGAGTGGATAATGCAGGCGGCGCCATTCCCTCAGTGGCCACCTTTGGACTAAATGTTACGTTTTAATCATATCATACTAATAAACAATAAGACATGAAAACATCAAAAGCCCTTTCATTTGGCGTATTGCTCCTGGCAATGCCCCTTTTGTTTCTAACGAGTGGCTGTAAAAAATTCCTCGACAGGAAACCCCTGCGTGCTACGCTGGATGACCTGAACCAGGGAGGAATTGAAGGCCAGGTATTTGGAATCTATAGTTCTATAAAGAATTATGATAATGGTCAGGTATTCGGTGGTATTCCCTGGCAGGCCATGCACAACTTCCGTTCAGACGATTCACAAAAAGGAAGTGAACCTTCTGATGGTGCAGAATGGGTGGCCCCCTTCGATAACTTCCAGTATGTAAAAGACCTCTGGGCGTCTAACTTTTACTGGGATGGTCACTATGCACTCATTCACCTGACCAATACAGCGCTGCAAACTGCAGACTCGCTGAACCTGACCTCTGTGAATGACAAAGTAAATATTGCGGAAGCCCGTTTCTTCCGTGCGTTCTCTTATTTTGACCTCGTACGTACATTCGGTGATGTGCCTAAGATTGATTTCCGTCTGTATAATCCATCACAGGCAAACGTGCCCAAGGCTCCCGCAGCACAGATCTATGCACTCATTGATGCTGACCTGCAATACGCCGCTGCTAACCTTCCGACTGAGTGGGGTTCTCAATATCCCGGTCGTCTTACGAACGGTGCTGCAAAAGCACTGTGGGCAAAAACCTACTTGTTCCGCAGCAACTGGTCTTCAGCGCTTGGTTTGTTACAGCAGGTAATCGCTTCAGGCAAATACTCACTGTTCTCCAGCTACTATGGCATATTTAAAGATGCTGGTGAAAACAGCAGCGAGTCTATCCTGGAATGGCAGAACTATGTAGGTAAGAATCGTACGGATGACTATGGTTCCTGGTATGGTACCTGTCAGGGTGTGCGTGCTGCCAGCTCTACCGGTTGGAATCTGGGTTGGGGATGGAACACACCTACAGCCGCATTCGTAAATTCATTCGATGCTGGTGATGTGCGCAAAGGTTCTACTGTATTGTTTACCGGTCAGTCGGATGATCCTGCTACCGGTGGATACGGTGGTACGCTGCCCGCTACACTGGTACAACCTTACTGGAATAAAAAAGTATACGCAGACCCGGCTGTTCGCGCTTCTACCGGATACCTGGATGGTGCTTACTGGATCAACCAGCGTGTAATTCGTTATGCTGATGTATTACTGATGGCTGCAGAATGTTTGAACGAAACCGGAAGCGGTTCTCAAGCGGTAACTTATGTAAATCAGGTACGTGCCCGTGTGAGTATGCCTGCGCTTACTTACACCACACAGGCACAACTGCGTGCTGATATCAAAAAAGAAAGAAGAGCTGAACTGGGTCTTGAAGGAGAGCGTTTCTTCGACCTCGTAAGATGGAATGATGCGGTAACTGTATTAGGTCCCCTGGGCTATCAGAACAAATGCCGTTTCTATCCCATTCCCCAACCGGCTATCGATCGATCTGGTGGTATATTGGTACAAAACCCCGAATGGTAATTTTATAAATAGTGTCAGCCCGGAATATTCGGGCTGACCTTAACCAAACGATAAAAAAATAAAAAATGAGAAATAAACTCCAACTATGCATTGTGTCAGCCGCATTGATACTTTTTGCAGCCAGTTGCCAGAAAATGGATCGTCCGGCATTGGGAAATTTTCCCAAGGACAACGATCCTAAATTTCCTCTTTACCCCGGCGGGCCGCTGAAGTTTTATGCCGCATTCGATGGCACCACTACTAACCCGTTGATGAACGCCGTGGATAGCGTACGTGCCAACTTTGCCGCCTCCAATCCCTTTACCACCATTACCGGTGTATCCGGAAAAGGTGTTCAGGGTGTATCTACCAAAGACAAAGCGATCAAATACCCATCTGCCAACGACTTTGCTAAATACAACAGCGTAACAGTAGCATATTGGCTGAAAAACTCACCACAAACAGATGGTGAACCCGAGTTTCACTTTTCACTTCCTTCATCCGACTATTGGCACGCCAGCGCTATGTTCCTGCTGGTGGAAAAAAGCGGACCCAATGCCGACAACAGTACTGCTTCCCAAATGGCCTGCACCTTCGCTCTCAAAGATCGTTGGGTGGAGTTTCGTGGTGTGAACAGATTGCCCAATGTATTGGACGGCAACTGGCATCATCTCGCATTTGTTTATGACGAGACCACTTCAATCGTAACAGCGTATGTGGACGGCGTACCTAAAACATATACCGGTACAGCAAACAATATCGGACTCGGTCCATTGAAGTTCACCAATGTTTCCAATTTCGTATTGGGTGGATGGAACAAGCACGTTTCCGGTGTGAACGGACCAACTGACGCCTGGATTCACTCATATTCTGGTTCTATGGACCAGTTCAGATTATATGGCAAAGCATTAACCGCCTCTGAGATACTGGCTTTGTATAACAGCAGGCTCTAAGCGTTGTTTCATTTTTTGTAAGCAGAGCATAAGCAGTAAAGGGCTGAACATCGTTTCAGCCCTTTTAATCTTTCACCTTAATCGCACCGTAGTTTCATGATCAAGCGCAGTACTATCTCCGCCTATGCCGCCTTCATCGCGCTCTCTCTGGCAACTTTTTTTTCATCCTGCAGAAACAATAAAACCGCTCCGCTCTTTGTAAGCCTCCCTTCCGCTGAAACCCATATCTCTTTTGCCAACAACCTGGAAAAGAAAAAATTGTTCAACATACTCTACTACCTCTATTATTACAACGGAAGTGGGGTAGCTACCGGCGATGTGAATAATGACGGACTCCCTGATATTTATTTTGCGGCCAACAGCAAGGGGCATAATAAACTCTACCTTAACAAAGGTGGATTTACTTTCGAAGACATAACAGATAAGGCCAAAGTAGCCGGCACCTCCGACTGGTGTACCGGTGTAGCTATGGCCGATGTGAACAATGACGGTAATCTGGATATTTATGTATCTACCGTAAGCAGCAAATATGGCCTGACAGGGCACAACGAATTATACATCAACAACGGACCAACAGCTTCCGGTGAAGTAAGTTTTACGGAAAGCTCCGCCGCCTGGGGGTTGAACACCTCCTGTTTCACCACCCAGTCTGCTTTCTTTGATTATGACCGGGATGGTGATCTTGATTGCTATATCCTCAATCAATCGCACCATCCGCATGCGAATATTGTAGATACAGTAAACCGTTCCAAATACGATACCCTCTCCGGTGATCGCCTCTATCGCAATGATGGTCCGCCGGTAGTGCTCCCTTCCGGTGAACGAAAAGGCGGATTCACCGAAGTGTCTAAACAAGCTGGCATTTATCAAAGCAATCTGGGCTATGGCCTTGGTCTTGCCATCGCTGATATCAACAACGACGGATGGGATGATATCTATATTGGCAACGACTTTCACGAAAATGATTATTACTACATCAACAATGGCAACGGCACTTTTTCCGAAAAAGGCGCTTCTCATTTTCGCCATTACAGCCGCTTCAGCATGGGCAATGATGTAGCCGATTATAACAACGACGGACAACCCGATATCATAACCGTAGATATGCTGCCACCCGAAGAAAAAATACTGAAGACCTACGGCAGTGATGAAAACCCCGATATATATAAAGTAAAACTGGAGCTGCGGGGCTATCAATACCAATACTCTAAAAACTGTTTACAAACCAATAATGGAAACGGCACCAGTTTTAGTGAAACCGCCCTGCAAAGCGGTGTATCGGCCACCGACTGGAGCTGGAACCCCCTCTTCGCCGATTTTGATAACGACGGCAACAAAGATCTTTTTATTTCAAGTGGTATCGAACGCCGGCCGGTAGACCTAGATTTTATCCGGTTTGCCGACAGCAAAAAATCACAGGGAATGGATGAAACAGATAAGTATGATGATGAGATTATCGCAGCCATGCCCGAAGGCAGTTCGCATCCCTTTTTATTCAAAGGCGATGGCAAACAATCATTTTCCGATATGAGTACGACATGGGGTACCGCCAAACTCAAAGGTTGTTCTAACGGTGCCGCCTATGCGGATTTAGATAATGATGGCAATCTGGACCTGGTGATCAACTGCCTCAATGCGCCCGCCATTATTCTGAAAAACCAGGCCCCGAAAAAAAATTATATCTCCCTGTCCTTTAAAAGCGACAGTATCAATACCGGAGGAATTGGTTGTAAGGCATGGCTTTTTGCAGGTGGCAAAATGCAATACCAGCAATTGATGCCCGTGCGTGGCTTTATGTCATCTTCCTCCACTCAATTACACTTTGGTCTCGACACTTTAACACATATTGACAGCCTGCTGATCGTCTGGCCCGGGCAACAATACCAGCTCATCAAAAACCCGGCGATCAATAAATCACTCTTGATTAAACGAACCGATGCGCAGGCAGACTTTGTATATGCACAATTCTTTCCTCCGAAAGAAGAACTGATGCAGGATGTAAGTGCCCAGGTAACCTGCAATTGGAAACATACTGAAAACGATTTCCTGGACTACAATGTGCAATACCTGATACCTCACCAGCTTTCCACCCGGGGGCCAAAGATCGCTGTGGCAGATGTAAACAAAGACGGCCTCGAAGACTTTTATGTTTGCGGTGCTAAATTGCAGCCCGGTGGATTAATGATACAGCAGGCGAATGGTTCGTTTCAAGCTTCGGATACAGTTCAGTTTAATAAATATGCGGTGGCAGAAGAAGTGGATGCAGTATTCTTCGATGCCAACGGCGATAGCTGGCCCGACCTGTTTGTAATTACCGGCGGCAATGAATTGCCGGCCAATGAAAATGCATTACTCGACCGGTTGTACCTCAACGATGGCAAAGGACATTTTGTAAGGGAAGAAAAAGCCATGTCGGTGGTATATGAGAATAAATCCTGTGTCGCTGTAGCCGATGTGGACAATGACGGTGATCAGGATATATTTTTAGGCAACCTGGCCAGCCCGGTTAAATACGGCTATCCCACCACTTCTTATCTTTTCTTAAATGACGGAACCGCACATTTCACCAAGGCGGGTGACAATATCATGCCGCTTTTTCAACTGGGTATGGTTACGGCAGCGTCCTTTCTGGATATAGACAATGATGGGTGGAAAGATCTCGCTGTGACCGGAGAATGGATGCCCATGAAAATATTTAAGAATAATAAAGGCAAATTCACCGTTACAGATCTGCCGCAGAGCTCCGGACTCTGGCAATCCCTTTATACTACGGATGTTAACGGCGATGGATTTACCGATATACTGGCGGGTAACTGGGGATGGAACAATAAATTTTACGCCGGTAAAAACGGACCGCTCAAACTATATGTGAAAGACTTTGACAATAATGGTTCTATCGAACAGATCATGGCCTATACCATCGATGGTAAACAGTATCCCTTTCTGGCCAAAGATGAACTGGAACGGTCTTTGCCCATTTTAAAGAAGGCCTACTTGAAATACAGTGATGTGGCAGGACAGACCGTTCAATATATGTTTTATGACCTCTTCAAAGATTATAAGGAATTATCAGCGGAAGTATTGAGTTCCTCCTGCTTTATCAATGATGGTAAAGGAGGATTCAAACGGATCGATTTACCGCCCAACCTGCAATACGCCCCTGTATTCAGTTTTGCCCCGGTCAATTACCGAAACAGTAATAATTTTATGGCAGCGGGTAATTTTTACGGGGTAATACCATACGAAGGAAGATATGACGCACTGCAACCCTCCTTTTTCTCGTTTAATAAAACCAGTACACAATTTCAATACGACGCGCAACTGGCCGGGTTGACAGGACAGGTAAGAGATGCGAAATGGATTAACCGGCCCGGAGGCGGCAAACTGCTGATACTGGCACGGAATAATCAGCCACTCCTATTTTTAAAACCAGGAAATGAAGTAAAATGATCATACACCGCACATTGCTCTCCGGATTTGTGTTTACAGCTTTATTGTCTGTAAACTGTAATTGTTCAAAAGGAAAATCTGCTGAACCGGACCCCACGCCCGCACCCACACCGGCAGCAGGTACCATTACGGTATGGATGACCAAAGGCGATAAATCGGCCTTATTGCAAAAACAAACCAGTTTGCTTGCGTTCAATACGGTGAGCAATACTAATCCTAATGTGGATGTGGACAGTACGATTACATATCAATCGGTGGATGGATTTGGCTATACGCTTACCGGAGGCAGTGCCTACCTCATCAATCGTTTACCTTCTTCTCAGCGAACAGCCCTGCTCCAGGAATTATTCAGCAATGCCGACAATGCGATTGGTGTAAGTTATCTCCGGCTCAGCATTGGTGCATCTGACCTGAGTCAGGAAGTATTCAGTTACAACGATATGCCAACGGGTATGACAGACCCCACACTGGCCAATTTCAGTTTATCGAAGGATACCGTGGACCTGATACCGGTATTGAAAGAGATATTACTGATCAATCCCAATATCAAATTGATGGGATCTCCCTGGAGCCCTCCGGTGTGGATGAAAGACAACGGAAGCTCTATCGGCGGTAGCCTGTTACCAGCGTATTACAGTGTATATGCACAGTATTTTGTAAAATATATTCAGGCGATGAAGGCGAAAGGCATTACGATCGACGCCATCACTCCGCAAAATGAACCGCAGCACGGAGGAAATAATCCGAGTATGGTGATGTCGGCCACGCAACAGGCTGATTTTATCAAAAATCACCTGGGACCCGCCTTTCAGGCAGCCAATATTACCACCAAGATCATTACCTGGGATCACAACTGTGATAATCCCGCTTATCCGATTTCTGTATTGAATGATCCGGCTGCCAAAGCCTTTGTAGACGGATCGGCCTTCCATTTATACAGCGGTGATATCAGTGCTTTGTCTTCTGTTCGCGCTGCACATCCTGATAAGAATCTTTACTTCACGGAGCAATGGACCGGAGCCAATGGCAGTTTTGATGGAGACTTGAAATGGCACCTGCGCAATGTGATCGTGGGATCGATGAAGAACTGGAGTAAAATTGCCCTGGAATGGAATCTTGCCAATGACGGCGGTTACAGACCGCATACGCCCGGCGGATGCACAGAATGTAAAGGGGCTATCACGCTCGATGGAACGATCAACCGGAATGTGTCCTATTATATCATTGCCCATATATCCAAATTTGTACCACCAGGTTCTGTACGAATAGAAAGTAATAATGCCGCAGGTATTTTTAATGTGGCATTCAAAACACCCGATGGTAAAAAAGTACTCGTGGCAGTGAATGATGGAACCGCCACTACCAGTTTTAATATCCGCTATAAAGGAAAAACCGCTGTGGCCACTTTGGCGGCGGGAGCGGCGGCTACCTATACCTGGTAATGAAGGGAAAGTTTGGGTAAATGAATTGTACGTGTTGCTATGCTGAAAAAACTGAAATACCGGCGTTCCGTCCTGGTACTGGTTGTATTGACCAGTGCTGTCTTTTTACTGGTACAATGCGCCGGCAATGATAAGAAAACAGGTTCGGCGGAAGGGGTTACATCCAATCCAAGATATGAAGCCTATGCAGCTTCGGAACAATGTGCTTCCTGTCATAAAGATATTTACGAAAAACACCTCACTACCGCGCACCATCTTACCGGACAGCCGGCGAACGCTGCCACCATTATGGGCAGTTTTGAAGAAGGAAAGAATAACTATTCTTATACGCCTTCTATTCTATTGTCCATGCAAAAAAGAGACAGCGAATTTTACCAGGTGGCTTTTTATAAAGGGGAAGAAAAGAAAGCCATGCGCTTTGATATGGTGATCGGTTCAGGGGTGATGGGAGAGTCGTATCTGAACTGGAGAGGGAATCGCTTATATCAGTTGCCCATCACTTTTTTCACCGCAGCTAATCAGTGGGCCAACAGTCCCGGTTTTCCCAATGATCGGGTGCTGATAGACCGACCTGTTACGGCCCGTTGCCTGGAATGTCATATATCGTATGCCACTCCAACTGACAGCGCCCGTATGGAACCACTTTCGTTTGACCGCAACCAGCTCATTTACGGAGTCGATTGTCAGAAATGCCATGGGCCCGCAGCCGCACATGTGGAATACCAGTCGAAACATCCGGAAGATAAACAGGGAAAATTTATTGTAAATCCGGTCAAACTTTCCCGCTCCAAACAAATGGATATATGTGCGCTTTGCCACGGAGGCAATATTCAAAAAACAACCCCTTCATTTTCATTTAAAGCCGGTGATGATTTGTCGGATCATTTTATCATTGATACCAGCACCACGGTATTGTTAAACAGTCCGGTGGATGTGCATGGCAATCAGGTAGGGTTATTGAAAGCGAGTAAATGTTTCCGGATGACGCAAACACTTACCTGCAACTCCTGTCACAATACACATGAAAATCAAAGAGGGAAAACGGAATTATTTTCACAAAAATGTACAGGCTGTCATAATACAACTGACGCTACTTTCAGAACAGCTACTCATCAGCAGGTGCAAGGGATTGAAAAGAATTGTATTGACTGTCATATGCCGGCACAACCGTCGAAATCCATTGCCGTTAAGCTGCAGGGTCAGGATATACTCAAAGCCTCTCTGTTGCGAACGCATTATATTGGTATATACCCCGAAGAGATTAAAAAATATATTCAACAAAAGCAACCATAATGAAAAAAGCATTCTATCTTTTATCATTGACCGCATTTGCCGCCTGTAATAACGACAACAAGTCAGCCGGTACCGCTGCTCCCGGCACTGGCAGTGAATTCAGTACCGAAGGTAAATCAGTGGTGGTGTATACCACGGCAGACAGTACCAACTACCGGCTGTCGCCCATAGACACACTTACGTTTGCAGACAAGCCCCAGCCTTTCGAAAACGAAGTGATCGTATTTGTGGATCCCGACAAAACCTACCAGACCTTCTTCGGTATCGGCGGTGCGATGACGGATGCTTCGGCTGAAACATTTTACAAGCTTCCCAAGGACAAACAGGAGGAGATCATTAAAGCTTATTTCGATAAACAAACCGGTATCGGATATACCGTAGCCCGTACCAATATTAACAGTTGCGATTTCAGCAGTGATATGTACACCTATGTGAGCGATAATGACAGCACCCTAAAATCATTCAATATTGAGCATGACCGGAAATATAAAATTCCTTTTATAAAAGAAGCGATAAAAGCCGCTGGTGGTAAATTGAATCTGTTTGCCAGCCCCTGGAGCCCGCCGGCCTGGATGAAAGACAATAATGATATGCTGCACGGAGGTAAACTGAAACCCTCCAGCTATGCGCCCTGGGCCATGTACTATACCAAGTTCATTAAGGAATATGAAAAAGAAGGAATACCCGTTTGGGGCATCAGCATACAGAATGAACCGATGGCCACTCAACGCTGGGAGTCCTGCATCTTTACCGGTGAGGAGGAAAGAGATTTTTTGAAAAATCATCTCGGGCCCACCATGGCGAAAGAAGGTCTGGGCGATAAAAAGATCATCGGATGGGATCATAACCGCGATCTGCTTTACCAACGGGCGAGCACCCTGCTCGATGATCCGGAAGCAGCCAAATATTTATGGGGTATCGGCTTTCACTGGTATGAGCCCTGGAGTGGCGGCGAACCGATGTATGATAATGTAAAGCTCGTGCATGAAGCCTATCCAAATACCAACCTGTTTTTTACGGAAGGATGTAAAGAAGCATTTGATCTGGCCCGAACCAACGACTGGAAGCTGGGTGAAAAATATGCGTCGAATATGATACATGATTTCAATAATGGTATGACCGGTTTTACAGACTGGAATATATTACTGGATGAAACCGGTGGCCCCAATCATGTGCAGAATTTTTGTTTTGCTCCCATACACGGCAATACCAAGACCGGCGAAGTGATCTATACCAACGAGTATTATTATATCGGACATTTCTCGAAGTTCATTCAGCCCGGTGCCAAACGTATCGTGGCATCGGCGAGCCGGAGTCAGTTGCTGACCACCGCTTTCCGCAATGAAGACGGAAAGACCGTAGTGGTGGTGATGAACCAGGGGAATAGTAAAACCAATTATTTTATCTGGATAAAAGGAAAAGCTGCCGAAGCAACCGCGCTGCCGCATTCTATATCCACACTTGTATTTTAAAATGATGATGCATACACGAGGTTTATTATACGGAATATCGCTGCTCACGATGGGCATATTGTTTAGCCGATGCAGTAATAAGGACTCCTCTGATCCGCCACCGCCGGTAGTGATCAATCCTTCTTTTACCAATGGCACGATCAACAATGCTTCCCTGGATGACCTGGTGTATGGAGTGAATACTCAACCGCAGATCAAACTGAATTTTACAGAACCGCTCAAGCAAAGCACACTGGCCACATCGGTGAGCCTCACCGATGCGAGCGGTAGCGCTGTTGCAGCATCGGCTACTCTGCAAAATGGTGATAAGACCATTTTGCTGCAACCATCTGCCTCATTGAGTCATTTAAAAAAATACATTGTATCCGTAGCTAATACCCTGCAATCTGCATCTGGTGGAGCGTTGCGAACACCGTTCAGCAAAGCATTCATCACCCAGATCGATTCATCAAGAAAATTTCCCACTATATCGGATAATGCATTGCTTGACTTGGTACAGCAGCAGACCTTTAAATATTTCTGGGATTTTGGTCATCCGGTAAGCGGACTGGCCCGCGAACGAAATACATCCGGTGATGTGGTTACATCCGGCGGCTCCGGGTTTGGCATCATGTGTTTACCGGTGGCGATCAATCGCAACTTCATCACACGGGCACAGGGTCTTACCCGTATGCAGACTATTGTTTCTTTTTTAAAGAACACCGCTGTAAAAGTGAAAGGTGCCTTTCCGCATTGGCTCAACGGTGCTACGGGTGCTATCGTTCCTTTCAGTGCCAATGATAACGGAGCTGACCTGGTGGAAACCTCGTACCTGATGATGGGATTGCTCACCGCCCGACAATATTTCAACGGAGCTGATCCGGGAGAAACGGCGTTGCGTGCAGATATCAATACATTATACAATAATGTGGAATGGGATTGGTTTCGGCAGGGCAGTCAAAATGTTTTGTACTGGCATTATAGCCCGGATCGCGCCTGGGTAATGAATTTGCCTATCCGTGGATGGAACGAATGCCTGATCACCTATGTACTGGCCGCTGCGTCGCCCACACACGGTATTCCAGCTTCGGTTTACACAAGTGGCTGGGCTAGCGGGAGCGGATTTGTAAACGGAGGTAATTATTACGGGTATACATTACCGTTAGGACCCGCACAGGGCGGCCCCTTATTCTTTGCGCATTATTCCTTTATGGGTATCAATCCCAACGGGTTGACGGATGCCTATGCCAATTATGCCACACAGAACACCAATCACTCTTTGATAAATTATAAATATTGCCAGACCAATCCCCGCGGATGGTATGGCTACAGTGATAGTTGCTGGGGGCTTACGGCCAGTGATATTCCGGGCGGATATACCGCCAGCTCTCCCACCAACGATGTGGGTGTACTGGCTCCTACGGCGGCCCTTTCTTCCATGCCCTATACGCCGGTTGAGTCGATGAAGGCTTTAAAGTTTTTATACTATGTACTCGGCGATAAACTCTGGAAGGAATATGGATTTGTAGATGCATTTTCCCTGAAGGAACTCTGGTATGCCCCCTCCTTCCTTGCCATCGATCAGGGTCCCATCATTGTAATGATCGAAAACTACCGGAGCGGATTGCTCTGGAATTTATTTACCAGTTGCCCTGAAGTAAAAGCAGGAATGCAACTACTGGGATTTACAGCCCCTTACCTGTAAAAGAAATTGAGCATGAAGAAAATAGTTATCATATGTATGTGGGTGTTGGCCGGTATTGCTGCCTTTGCCCAAAAACAGGCAGCAGAACGATCATTCAATGCCGCTGCACGTCCCCGTAATTTATCTGATTCTGCTTTGTTGGATTTGGTGCAAAAACAAACCTTCCGTTATTTCTGGGATTTTGCCCATCCGGTGTCCGGCCTGTCACGCGAAAGAAGTAATGCCAGCTATGGATATGGCGATGAAGTGGTGACTATTGGCGGTACTGGCTTTGGAGTAATGAGTGTGATCGTGGCCGCGGAACGCAAATGGATCAGCAGGGATACGGCGGCGCGTTTTTTAGTTAAAATGCTTCGCTTCCTGCACAAAGCAGAATCCTATCACGGTGTATTTCCGCATTGGATGAATGGCGCTACCGGAAAAACGATCCCTTTTAGTCGCAAGGATGATGGAGCCGATCTGGTGGAGTCTTCCTATCTCTTTCAGGGATTATTATGTGCCCGTCAATACTTCGATGGAAATAATGATACGGAAAGAGAATTGCGTAACCGCGTGAGCTGGCTTTGGTCAGATATTGAATGGAACTGGTTTACCAACGGCGGGCAGAAAGTATTGTACTGGCACTGGAGCCCCAACAATGGATGGGCCATGAATTTTCCTGTGAGGGGATTCAATGAATGTCTCATCATGTATGTGTTGGCCGCTTCCGGAAGTAATGAACGTTATGCCGTATCATCATCCGTCTATCACCGCGGATGGGCACAAAGTAATTTTTTTAAAAACGGGAAGACCTTTTACGGATATAAACTCCAACTGGGATTTGATTACGGCGGACCTTTGTTTTTTTCCCAGTATTCCTTTCTCGGACTTGATCCGCGCGGCCTGAAAGATGAATATGCTGATTATTGGGAACAGAATAAAAGTCATACTCTCATCAATCGGGCCTATTGCCTCGACAATCCCAAAAAACACAAAGGCTATGGCGATCTTTGCTGGGGATTAACTGCCAGCGATACGTATAATGGTTATGCAGCACATTCACCCACCGAAGACCTCGGCACCATTTCTCCCACCGCTGCATTGAGCGCCTTTCCCTACACACCGGAATATTCGATGCAGGCATTAAAACATTTTTATAATGATCTCGGCGATAAGATATGGAGTGAGTATGGATTTGTAGATGCATTCAATGAAACAAAAAACTGGGTGGCTGCTTCGCATCTGGCCATTGACCAGGGGCCGATCATCGTTATGATTGAAAATTACCGGAGTGGCTTATTGTGGAAATTATTCATGAGATGCCCGGAGATACAGGCTGGATTGAAAAAACTGGGCTTTGAGAGCCCTGTGATAAAATAAAGTGAGCATACCCGGACATACTAAAATCCTGAACTACAGGTATAGCTATTGGTGGTTATTTATCATTGCTGCGATGCTTATTGCTAAGCCATCGCCGGCACAACCGGGTTTTGGCCAGCCCATATATAAACAGGATTTCGGTACCGGCAATGTGAATCCTTCCACTATTGGTACACCCATACCGGCATCTAAAACCGCATTTCCATTTGATAATAATATCTGTCCTGCTGCAGGAAGCTATACCATATTAAGAAGAGTACCCGTAGCCAATTGTTTCAATGGGGAGTGGATCGATCTTAGTCATGATGCCAACACCGCAGTGGATTATGGAATGATGATGCTGGTGAATAATAATTTCAATGCAGCAAACCGGCTGGTGTACCGCGACACTATTAATAAAACACTTTGCCCCGGTGAGGTGTATTGGTTTTCTGCTGCTATCATTAACCTCGATCTGATCGATGGGCCCGCGATGTGTGTGAATGGTCCCGATTATCCCATCTTTGAATTGCGTATAGAAGATGACCTGGGCAACCTCATTAAAAAGGATACAACTCCCGTAATCGTATCATATGCAGCTCCGCCGCTGATGGGATATCGCTTCGGTGAATATGGTATCAATTTTTCTGTACCACCGGGTGTGAACCGGCTGGTGGCTAAGTTGACCCTGCTGGCAAAATTTTACGGATGTGCAGAAGACTTTGCAGTGGATGATATACAGATACGTGCCCGCGGCCCCGAAGCCCGGATTCAATTTGCCGGAGAGCCCACCACTTTTGTAAAAAGTGTTTGCTTTCAAAATAATCCGCTCGTCTCTCTTACCGGCGTAATGGATCCCTATTATGCGAACCCTTCTCTGCAATGGCAGCAAAGTACAGATGGAGGTACCACCTGGACGGATATACCCAGTGCTACCGGTAATACGTATACGAATACATATAGTACACCCGATACCTTTCTGATCAGGTTGAGCGGCGGTGATGCTTCCACTATTGCCAATCCCAATTGCCGTGTGGTATCGAACAGCCTGCGCCTGGAAGTGGATGGCTTGCCCACCGGCTATACGATCAGCACCAATTCTCCGGTATGTGCGGGAGAGGATCTGCAGTTTACTGGTGCGGGTGCAGCCTCCTATATATGGACCGGCCCCAACGGATTTTATGATAATATTGCCACCCCGCATATCTTTCATGCATCGCTGCAAGACAGCGGTATGTATTACGTGGAAGTGTTTTCATTGGGAGGTTGCCGTAAAACAGACAGTGTACGTGCTATTGTAATAGGTACAGATGTGCATGCGGGTCCCGATACAGCCATCTGCAAAGGAGAAACAGTACGGCTCACTACGAGTACCGGTGTATCGTATGCATGGACACCTGCAGCAGGTTTGTCGAATACGAACCAGGTAATGGTGCGTGCCGCTCCGGATAAGACCACGGAATATATTGTGAAGGTAACCGATAGCTTTGGATGCAGTGATACGGCGCATGTAACAGTTACGGTAAAGAACACTGTGGCCGTAAAAGCAGTGATTGAAGCCAATGCTTATCTGTGCCGTATGGTGGATTCATTGCATTTCACCAGTAAAAGCCAGGGCGCTATTGATTATTGGAAATGGGATTTTGGAAACGGTCAAATCAGTTTGGAAGAAAAACCTCCGGTACAATATTATTCCATTGCGCCATCTCAATACGATGCAGTGGCCAGGCTCATTGTGCGGGATACATCTGGATGTGCGGATACAGCCTTTCATTTTATGAAAGTGGAAGACAATTGCTATATCGCTGTACCCACCGCTTTTACTCCCGACAACGATGGTATGAACGATCATCTCTATCCGCTCAATGCCTTTAAAGCCAGGGATCTTTTATTCCGGGTATATAACCGGTATGGGCAATTGGTATTTACTTCCCGCGATCATTCACAAAAATGGGATGGAAGAATAAATGGAGTGGATCAGAATACGGGGGTATATGTATGGATGCTGGATTATACCGATGTATCCGGCAGAAGGATTTCGTTAAAGGGGACGAGTGTATTGATTAGGAAGTAAGCTGCGAGCCACGAGCTGTCAGCCGCGAGCAACAAGCAACAAGCCCCAAGCAACAAGCATGAACACAGATGTTATGGATAATCCACTTTACTGTTTCACAGTAAACATCCATAATTATCCGTCTTTACCGTCCAATCCGTGTGCTGACTTGCGGACTTTTGGTCTTTCTGACTTCCCGACTCCTAAACCGTTTTCAAAAACAACTTCCGGTATTTCATCGGGCTCATTTTATATTCCCGTAAAAACTGCCGGTTGAAATTGGAAATATTATTGAAGCCGCAATCGTAACAAATACTGGTGACAGAGGATTCATTTTCTTTGAGCAACTTACAAGCCTTTTGCAAACGGAGTTCAGTTACAAAACCAGAGAATGTTTTGCGGGTGCGTTGTGAGAAAAAACGGGAGAAAGCATTTTCACTCATATCACAAAGTTCCGCTGCTTCGGTAACGCGGATATCTTTTTCAAAGTTTTGCAGGATCCAGCTCATCACGATACCCAGGCGTTTGGATTCTTTCTCATTGGTGCCGGTCATGGATGTTTTGCAAATGGGAGTCAGTTCTTTTGATTCGGCCAGTACTACCAATATCTCTATCAGACAAAACCAGCGCCGCAATCCGGACAGACCGATGATGGCTTCCAGTTTTTCAGAAACTAATTGGTTGGTATGTCCATTGATATCAATGCCATTGATGGATCGGTCGAAAAGATCTTTGATGACACGAGACTCGGGTAGTTTCATAAAATCCTTACCCAATGACTCCTCCGAAAAATGGATCACAATGGATTTAGCACGAAGACCAGAACCGGGTTTCAGATATATATCGTCATTCTGATACGTATGTGGCAGGTTGGGGCCGATCAGTGCCAGGTTGCCGGGAGCAAAATGCGTGATATTATCACCGATAAAACGACGGCCTGTACTCTCTGTTACCAATACCAGTTCGTATTCAGGGTGATAATGCCAGGGAGTAGGATAGGCAGGATAATCGAAGTATTTCACCACAAATGATTCGTCCCGTTCTTTGGGCAAATGCTCCAGCAAGGGCTTCATAAATGATATTTTAATGCCAAAATACGAATAATTATGGATTGTTTTATGACAGAAAAGTATCGTTTTTTTGTCTCAAAGTGGTAGTTATGCCACGCATGCTGAATTATATTTGTTTTCATCACTTATTGATAACTTACTGGTTTCGGAACGTTTTGCTATATGAAATTTCGTTTATCCAAGAAACTGATCCTGATTGTGCTGCTATCAGCTCTGGTAGGCGTGCTGTATCTGTATATCTCTCCGAGCCCCAAAATCGATTTCAATACACAGGTTAAACCCATCTTCAATAAAAAATGCATTACCTGCCACGGTGGAGTAAAAAAACAGGGCGGGTTCAGTCTTCTGTTCCGCGAAGAAGCCCTGGCTCCGGCCAAATCCGGTAAACTTGCTATTGTACCCGGTCATCCCGGGCAAAGTGAACTGATTAAACGCATCACCAACAGCGATCCGGATGAACGGATGCCCTATCAACACGCGCCTTTATCAAATGAAGAAATCACCCTATTAAAACGCTGGATCAAACAGGGCGCAACATGGGGGGTACACTGGGCTTACACACCAGTGAAAAAAGAAGAAGTGCCTGATCATTCCAATGCCTGGATCAAAACTGATATTGACCAGTTTGTTTTTGATAAAGCGAAAGAACAAAATCTTACTCCATCTCCGGCGGCCGATAAAGCCACCTTGCTGCGAAGAGTTAGCCTTGACCTCACCGGATTACCGCCAGCAGATTCGGTAGCACAAAAATATTTATCCGATAATACGGATAAGGCCTTTGACCATTTAGTGGATGCACTGCTGGCTTCACCTGCATATGGCGAACGATGGACTTCCCTCTGGCTGGATCTTTGCCGGTATGGCGACACAAAAGGCTATGAATCCGATCAGCCCCGAACCATCTGGCGCTACCGCGACTGGCTCATCAACGCTTTTAACCAGGATAAACCGTATAATGATTTTTTGGTGGAACAACTCGCCGGTGATTTATTGCCTGATCCGGATGATGCCCTCTATACCGCCACGGCTTTTCACCGCAATACCATGACCAATGACGAAGGTGGTACCGAAAATGAAGAATTCAGGAATGTGGCCATTATAGACAGGGTGAATACTACCTGGAGCGCACTGATGGGCACTACGTTTAGTTGTGTGCAATGCCATAGTCACCCCTACGATCCTTTCAAACAGGAGGAGTATTATAAATTTCTGGCGTTTTTTAACAACAGCCGCGATGAAGATACGGATATGGATTATCCACTGCTTCGCCAATACGATTCCACCGATCAGCAAAAATTCAACGCAATAATAGACTGGATCAAAAACAATGTATCGGCAGCCAGGGCCAATGAATACAGTACTTTTTTGAAAACACTGCAACCTACCGTGAATGCGGCGGCCTGTGATAATTTTACTAATGCAGCGTTGTCGGGCTATACACAATTAAGAAATAACGGAAGCTGCCGTCTGCCGGGTATCACTCTTGATCAAAAAGACCAACTGCTCTTTCGGTATATGAATATACCCGGAGACGCAACATGGTATATTTATCTCGACAGCCTTAACGGGAAATTACTGGCCACCGTACCATTGGCCAACACCCGTTCAGACTGGAAGATCAGCGCCGTGCCATTGCCGCCAGCAACAGGTAAACATGATTTGTATTTTAAATACTACAGCCCTTCCATCAAAAGTGCAGATGATCCCGGGGTGCTGTTCGACTGGATGCAATTTGGTCAGGCTTTTCCGGGTAAGGGATTGGCAGGATATGAAATAACCAAACAACATTTCTTTGAATTGCTGGGAGCAAAAACAGAGACCACACCCGTGATGATGGAAAACAACAGCGAACAGTTTCGCAATACCTATATTTTTGAAAGGGGCAACTGGTCTGTAAAAGGGGCCGTGGTAACACCCGGCGTACCACATATATTAAATCCATTGCCCGAAGGTGTACCGCAAAACAGGCTGGGTATGGCGCTGTGGCTGACGGACAAAAAAAATCCACTGACAGCAAGAACCATGGTAAACCGCTTATGGGAACAATTATTCGGAAGAGGATTGGCTGAAACACTGGAAGATCTGGGTACACAAGGTATACCACCCACACACCGGGAACTGCTGGATTATCTCTCCTGGAAATTTATGACGGACTATAACTGGAGTATAAAAAAAATGCTTAAGGAAATAGTTTTGTCAGCCACTTACCAGCAACAATCTAAATTTACCCCCGAACAATTACAAAACGACCCCAATAATATTTACCTGACACGTGGCCCGCGGGTACGATTGAGCGCCGAACAATTGCGCGACCAGGGACTTGCAGTAAGCCAGTTGCTGAGTAAAAAAATGTTTGGTAAAAGTGTAATGCCCTACCAGCCGGACAATATCTGGCGCTCACCGTATAACTGGAATAAATGGGAAATGAGCAAGGATGAAGACCAATATCGCAGGGCACTCTATACGTACTGGAAAAGAACAGCCCCTTATCCATCCATGATTACATTCGACGGGGGCAGCCGGGAAGTTTGTATCACCCGCCGGATCCGTACCAATACTCCGCTGCAGGCATTGACCACGCTGAATGATTCTGCCTACCTGGTAATGGCAAGAGGACTGGCACTACGTATGCAAAAAGCAGGCAAAGAAGTAAAGCAGCAGATTCAACAGGGATATGAAGCCATGCTGTATAAACCCATGCAGGCAAAAAAACTGGAAGCTATGGTAGATTTATATACACTGGCTCTGACAAAATATAAAACCGATCAGCAGGCAGCCAACGAAATGATGGGGGATAAAAAACAGAAAGCCGAACCGGAATCAGCCGCTCTTACCGTAGTGGCCAATGCACTGCTGAACCTGGATGAATGGTTGAATAAAAACTGATCAACTGTGTTGTAATGGCGACGTAAATAAATTCAATGCAGCAGCAAATCCCCAAAGGGGTGAAATGAATATATGACGCAAAAAGAATTACATAATCAGCGCCTGCTAAAAGAGGCAGAGAATAAAGTATTGCAGCAGCATACCCGCCGGCATTTTATTAAAGAAAGTGCAATGGGCTTGGGTGCTTTGGCCTTGGGCTCATTGATTGGCGGATGCGGCACAAAACAAAAAACAGCTACGGCCGGCACCAATATTTATTTCGATCCGGCCAACCCTCTGGCACCCAAGCCACCCCTGTTTCCGGGAAAGGCCAAAGCCATTATTTATATTCATATGGCAGGTGCTCCTTCACAACTGGAACTGTTCAGCTATAAACCGGAGCTTGCCAAACTCGATGGGCAGGACTGTCCACCCTCTTTACTGGAAGGGAAAAAATTTGCATTTATCCGGGGTGTACCGAAAATGCTCGGGCCACAGGCCAATTTCCGGCAGCATGGAGAAAGTGGCTTATGGTTATCTGATAACCTGCCACACCTGGCCACTGTTGCTGATGAATTAGCGATGCTCAATGCAGTAACAACCGATCAATTCAACCATGCACCGGCACAATTATTAATGCATACCGGATCGGCCCGGCAAGGCAGGCCCAGTATGGGAGCCTGGGTGACCTATGGATTGGGAACAGAAAACAAAAACCTTCCGGGCTTTGTAGTACTTACATCAGGAGGCAATAATCCCGATGCAGGCAAAAGTGTATGGGGTAGCGGCTTTCTACCCAGTGTATACCAGGGGGTGCAATGCAGGGGAGAGGGTGACCCGGTATTATTTATAAAAGACCCGGAAGGTATGAGCCGGGATATTCGAAAAGCTGCCGTGGATGCGATCAATAAAGTGAATGAAGAAGAATATAAAGCATATAATGATCCGGAAATATTATCAAGAATAGCACAATATGAAATGGCGTACAAGATGCAGGTGTCTGTACCGGATGTAATGAACATCAACGATGAGCCCGCCTATATACACGAAATGTACGGAACCAAACCTGGTGAGGCCCGCTTTGCGAATAATGTATTGCTGGCCAGAAAACTGGTGGAAAAAGGTGTTCGCTTTGTACAATTGTTCGACTGGGGCTGGGATGCGCATGGCGATTCTGCAGAAAATGCTGTAGACTTCGGACTCATTAATAAATGCCGCACGGTGGACAAACCCATTACGGCACTGTTGCTGGATCTGAAACAAAGAGGTTTGCTGGATGAAACATTGGTGGTATGGGGTGCGGAATTTGGTAGAACACCCATGTTGGAAAACCGGGATGGAAAAAAAATGCCTTTCAAGGGAAGAGATCATCATGGAGAAGGATTCAGCATGTGGATGGCCGGCGGTGGTATAAAAGGTGGTACCAGCTATGGTGAAACAGATGAAATTGGTTACAGCATTGTGGATGGTAAAACAGAAGCCTGGGATATACAGGCCACGTTATTGAACCAGCTCGGATTTGATCATGAAAAACTAACCTATGAATTTCAGGGCCGGCCCTTCCGACTTACCGATGTAAGCGGCAAACTGATCACAGACATAATAGCATAAACAGACTCCGAAGGAGGAAATTTCAATATGAAAAACAGGAGAGACTTTATCAAAATGACAAGTGCAGCCACCACCGCTGCTATTCTTTCTTCGCTGGAAAGTATAGCAACTGAAACAAAACCATCATTTGTGCAAAACAAAAATTATGAACTCCTGATCATGGCGACGGACTGGGGATATGACGGAGGCTATGATAATTTTTTTGCCAAAATAAAGAAAGAAGGATACGATGGTGCCGAAACCTGGTGTCCCGGAGATGAGAAAGGAAGACAGGAACTGGCCGCTGCCGTCCGTAAGCATGGAATGAAACTGGGTTTATTGTTTGGAGCAGGCGAAACAGATCCTGTAAAAAATCTTGAAACATTCAAAGGGGTACTGAAAGCCGGTACTGCCATGCAACCACTTTATATCAATTGCCATACAGCAAAAGATTTTTTTACTCCGGAGCAATTGAATCCTTTCTTTGAATACACGTTTCAGTTATCCAAAGAAACCTCCGTCCCCATCTATCACGAAACACATCGGGGAAGAGCATTGTATGCGGCACCGGTGACCAGATCATTCATAGAAAGACATCCTGCATTGCGCCTTACGCTGGATATATCTCATTGGTGTGTGGTACATGAATCCATGCTGGAAGATCAGGCCGAAACAGTCGATAAAGCATTGAACCGAACCGATCATATTCATGCCAGGGTAGGCTATCAGGAAGGGCCACAGGTAAGTGATCCGCGTGCACCAGAATGGGAATATGCCGTAAAACAGCATTTTGCCTGGTGGGATAAAGTAGTAGAACGAAAAAAGAAGAAGGGAGAAAGAATGACCTTTCTGACAGAATTTGGCCCTCCGCTTTATATGCAAACATTGCCTTACACCCTGCAACCGCTTAGCGATCAATGGGCCATTAATGTACATATGATGAAATTACTTCGTCAGCGGTATAGCTGATGCTTATTATTAATTTATACATGCTCACCCTTACAGAATTCATTGGTCATTTTCACCCGGTACTGGTACACCTGCCCATTGGTATACTATTACTGGCTGGCTTGCTGTATTGGCTTTCCCGTTGGGAAAAATATAAACCTGTTCGTCCGGCTCTACGTTTAGCATTAGCAGCAGGAATGATCAGCGCTGTATTATCCTGCATCAGCGGTTATATACTGGCAGGCACAGGGGAGTATGAAGCAGGACTGGTGAGCCGGCACCAATGGCTGGGTATAGCCACGGCAGTTGTTGCAATGATTGCTTATTACTTCGAAATCAGGAAGCATAGGTTTATACAATGGGCTATTGCAATAATGACCGTATTGCTAATACTAACCGGGCATTTTGGGGGCACACTTACGCATGGTGAGGGATACCTTACCAGTGCCTTTTCTGCCGGTGAACGGGGAACTGCTGCTATACAACGACAACCCATTGCCAATGTACAGGAAGCGGTGTTATATACATCGATCATTCAGCCTCTGCTGCAGGAAAAATGCAGTAGCTGCCATGGTAGCACCAAACAAAAAGGAAAATTGCGGCTCGATACACCGGAGTTTATATTATTGGGAGGAAAGAATGGTAAAGTGTTGGTACCCGGCAAAGCGGATGAAAGCAATCTGGTTAAAAGAGTATCCTTGCCACCAGCCAATGAAGGGCATATGCCACCTAAAGAAAAACCACAGCTCACCAGCAACGAAATTGAATTGCTGCGCTGGTGGATCAGCAGTGGTGCCTCTTTCGATAAAAAAGTAAAAGAACTGAATCAACCGGTAAAAATAAAACCGGTATTACTGGCTTTGCAACAGGGAGCAGCGATGGAAACACCTGCCCTTACATTTATACCCAACACCCCGGTGGAAACTGCGGATACAGCAATTATACAGCAATTAAAAAAACGCGGTGTGGCCATCGTCCCCATAGCACAAAACAGCAATTACCTGTCGGCCAATTTTATTGCAGTGGATTCCATTACTGCAAAGGACATGCAGTTGCTGACAGCATTGAACAAACAACTCATCTGGCTGAAGCTGGGCAATACACGTTGTAATGATTTATTGCTTGCCACGATTGATCAATTCACTGCACTAACAAAATTATCATTGGAGCGTAGCCGCATTACCGATTATAGCCTGGTAGGGATCAGCAAACTGCCGCAATTGCAATACCTTAATCTTTCTGCGACGGCCGTTACTGCAAAAGGACTGGCATCATTATCGGGGTTAAAACAATTGCGGTACCTGTACCTCTATCAAAATCAGGTGAATGGGGAAGCGTATGCTGCGTTGAAACAAAAACTGCCAGGTACCAATATTGATACAGGTGGGTATGCAGTACCGGTGCTTAAAAGCGATACCACCCTCGTGAAGCCGGAAAAATAGGCCATAACCTGCATAACAGTATTATTATACCAAGTAATAGCTATATCTGGGTAAAAACGGATAGAAAAGTATCATTTTCGACGTTCAGAGTGGTGGTTCAACGAACGGGCACCCTCTATATTTGGGTAATTCATTGATTATTTTTTTCACTAACCACCGGGCAACCGGCTAACGATTAACCTGTATGATAGCTACCCCAAAAATCAAGAATAGTGTGCTTTTATGGTTTACCGTATTAATAGGTGTATCATCTTCTGCGCAACGTCCCAATTTTAAATCAGGCTATCCCAACAATGTTCATCCCATTGGCATTGTAAAAAATGTGGACGACAGCACCCTGCTCGAGATTGTACAGCGCCAAACCTTCCGCTTTTTCTGGCATGGGGCACATCCGGTGAGCGGCCTGGCCCTCGAACGAAGTAATACGGTATTGGCCGAACATTACTGGGATTATATCAATGAAGCCTGGGATGAACCCAATTTTAGCAAAACACCGTTTGGGCCCGATGCAGGCGCCATTGGCGGTACCGGATTTGGTATCATGAGTACTATTGTAGCAGTAGAACGGGGATGGATCGGACGTGATACGGCTGTGCGGCGGCTCATTAAGATCGCTGATTTTCTGATCAATGCCGATTGCTATCATGGTATCTATCCGCATTTTATGAATGGCAGAACCGGTAAGACCATCAAATTTGACCGGCTGGATGACGCGGCGGATATTGTGGAAACCTCTTACCTGCTCATGGGTTTTTTATGTGCCCGCGAGTATTTCAATGGTAAGGATCCCCGGGAAGTGTATCTGCGCAAACGTATCAGCCAGATGTGGGGCGCTGCCAACTGGAAATGGCATACCAACAACGAAAATAAACTGTACTGGCACTGGAGCCCCAACAACGGGTTTGATATGAACTTCCCGGTATGGGGTTATAATGAGTGCCTGATTACCTATATTATGTCGGCTTCCTCTCAGTATCACAGTATACCCAAGGCAGCCTATGATGGTACCTGGGCCGGCAGTCAGGGATTTAAAAACGGGAAAGAATATTACGGTTATATATTACCGTTAGGAAATTATGACAAAGACAAAGGTGGTCCGCTTTTCTTTGAGCAATATACCTTCCAGGGCATTGACCCCAACGGGCTTACGGATTCATTGGGTAATGATTATTTTCTGCAGGGAAAAAATCATACACTCATCAACCGCGCCTATTGTATAGAAAACCCCAAGAAATTCAAAGGCTACAGCGATGTATGCTGGGGGCTCACGGCCGGCGACAGCTATAAAGGATATGTGGCCCATAGCCCCGAGAACGACCGGGGTGTGATTCAACCCACGGCGGCCATCTCTTCTATGCCCTATACACCCAAAGAAAGCATGGAAGCACTCCGGTATTTCTATTACCAGATGGGCGATAAGATATGGAGTCCCTATGGATTTGTAGATGGCTTTAGTATACATCATAACTGGTATGCCAAAAGCCATTTGGCCATTGACCAGGGGCCGATAGTAACGATGATAGAGAATTATCGTACGGGGTTGTTGTGGAAACTGTTTATGAAAATACCGGATATACAAAACGGGTTGAAGAAACTGGGCTTTAAATCACAATGGATAAAGGAATGAGTATCTCCGGGAATAATAAACTGACTGTGATAAAGAGTATATTTTTTACTTTTTATTTTTCAGTTTTTACTTTTTGTCTTTCAGCACAAAAGAAACACAAAGCCATATTTGTAATTGCGGACGGCATTCCCGCCGATGTAATAGAACGATTGCCCATGCCCAACCTGAAAATGATCAGCAAACAGGGGGGCTATACCCGTACACAGGTGGGTGGTGAGAAAGGCGGTTATTCAGAAACACCCATCATCTCTGCAGTAGGGTATAATAGCCTGCTGACCGGTACCTGGGTCAATAAACATAATGTTACAGACAATGATATTGTGGCACCCAATTATCATTACTGGAATATTTACCGCTGGGTATTGGTAAGATAACAAGTTGAAAACAGGATAGCTCAATAGAAGCAATTTAGTTGACAATATAATTGGCTTGGCTTTTGGAAATACAATTGCCCCGGCCTTTGAGAAAACAGTTGTCTCAGTGTTTGGGATGACAATTGCTCCGGCCTTAGAGAGAGCAATTGCCTTGGCTTTTATGAGGACAAATGCTCCGGGCATTTGGAATGCAATTGTCCCGGCCTTTGAGGAAACAGTTGTCTTAGTGTTTGGGAAGACAATTGTTCCGGCCTTTGAGAAAACAGT
>JAPLEH010000062.1 GCA_026391455.1 Bacteroidota bacterium | reverse complement strand
GGTAGAACTGCCGTCCGCCGCGGCGGATATGAATCCGATGCTCTAACCAGCTGAGCTACCCCCGCAAATTTCTTATGTCAATTCCCGAATTAAACGGTAGAACTGCCGTCCGCCGCGGCGGATATGAATCCGATGCTCTAACCAGTTGAGCTACCCCCGCAAATTTCTTATGTCAATTCCCGAATTAAACGGGATGAACTGCCGTCCGCCGCGGCGGATATGAATCCGATGCTCCCTGTCTGCCGTCAGGCAGATAACCAGCTGAGCTACCCCCGCTTTTACCGCATTTTTGTCGAAATACGGGGTGCAAAAATAGTGCTTTTGCATCAATTTTTTGCAGAAAATGAACTAAAAATTCACCCGGTATTGCCATCAAAACCAGCATTTTAGAAAAATCCGCACCAGGACATCCCGCACAACTACTACCTTCTTCCACTTGGAAATGACCTCTTTTCAATCATTTATCCATCTCACCATTCATTTTATGCACTGCTTTACGCAATTCATCACTTACAGGCTTTTTCCCGCTCTGTTCGCATGATAGCTTTGGCCCTGAAATAAAAGATGATTTAAACAACCAACTAAAACCTTACACATGAAAAAAGAAGCCTACATCAATATTTATGTGATGATCGCCAGCGCATCGCATAATGCAAAAAAAGAAAAGAACCGACTGGCTGATCAGGAACTGGGTTGTAAAAACTATCCCGGTTGCCAGCAATCATGTCCGCAAGGGAAAGATTGCGCAAAAGGCATTCCGGCCGGTGATGAACTTTTTCAATTATTTGCATAACCATTAAAAATACCAGTATGAAAAATATTTTCATGTCTGCCATCCTGTGGTTTTTATTCTTGGGCGATCTGTCTGCGCAGGATTTAAAGCCCGTCAATAACAAACAGTACATGCAGATCACCACGGTGGAATCCGTGATTGCAGGTGGTTTGGGCCGATCCAGAATGATCATTACCAATGCTGATGGTACCCAAAAGGAATTTAATCTGGAGAACCTGTTCAGTATTGCAGGTATCAACTTCCGGAATATTATGGATAATGAAACCCGGATACTTCAAACCATACGGGAGTATACTTCCAATGGATGGAAAATCGAACAGGTGACTTCGCTTACGCTGAGCCCGAACGACAGTGGATCCGGTGGCATTTTTATGACCCGCTATCTGCTTTCCACAGCCGATGACAAAAAAGCATTTTAATTATTCATTATAAAATCAAACGAAGAATGAAACCATTACTTATTCTCGCCCTGGGATTATTGTCACTCCAGGGAATGGCACAAACAGCCGTAAAAAGAAAATCCGTTCCGGATGAAGTGATCACCAGTGACTCAATAAGCTGGACTATTTCCACACTTTCTTCCGTAGGGTATGTAAACACAACCCCCGGGCCTTATTACAATTCCTATAAAAGCGGAGGAGGAATGCTGGTGAAATTCAATTTCAAAAAGAACGGACGCTTTTCCTTTCAGTTATATGTACAGGCCAATTCTTATGGTACTGATACCGAAACATGGACAGAAACAGAAGGTACCGTAGAGTTTAAAAAAGATGCAAAAGGACAGGACATTTTTGTAACCAAAGCAGAAAAAGGCGTTTACCGGGTTACAAAAAACGGTCGCACCACATCACGTCCTATACCGAGGAATGAATTGATGGGACAGCATTCACAAACATTCCTTTGGCAGAAAACCACTTTCTCAGATGATCCCAATCATATCTATCTGCTGATGGTTGACATGGAAGAACATCCGGAAGCAGACGTTAATAACCCGTCAACCATTAAACCGGAGTGGGTGTCTAAGTTTCATATCCCGGCAAAATAAAATACCCGGATCGAATGGATTCAGTCAACCAGTGTTACTCATTATAGACATTGCCCACATAGACGATCTGTTGAATGCAGTCCATTCGGGCAATAGCATATTCCCATAATCACCAGTATTGATTTTCTTTTCTTTTAAGGTAGGCATTGACATTGTCAGATCCTGATCAGCCGGCGCAAGCCGGCTGATCGCTGTTGAGGATAGTTGCAACTGATAATCAATGTACACAAGGTACTGCCCCATTGCTCTTACTTTTGCAACCAGGTGATCGTGTGTACTGGCTGACCGATTGCCATCCGGATAACTTCGCTGCATACGTGGAATCATGGCCTCTTCTCTTAACCGCACAAAGTAGGAATCATCCATGCTATTGTTATGAGAGAAATAATAGGTACAGAATTTTTCTTCTGCAGTAAAGAACAACTGCACCCGCTTACGCTCTTTTTTCCAGTACAGGATACGTTCGGCATTTTCTTCAGCCGGGCAAAACAAAAGACTTCCGTATTGCAACACACAATAATCAAGAATCGATGTAAAAAGCGGTTTGATATCCCGAAAAAAAATGATCTCTTCCTTTATTCCGGTAAATGTATACCCCTCCACCCAACGGCGAATACTGTTCCAATGATCCATGGCCCTTGCGAAACTTTCTTCCACTATTTCCAATGCCGACATGCCAGCGAACCGGACCGCGTGCAGTTCACCGCTCAGCGCTCGGTACTGCTGCAATAACGCTTGTTTCATTTACGGAGGGTTGCAGGGTGATGAGAAAATTAAATATTCGATTAGTTCCGGATAAATTTCAGTTTGTATTGTTGCATTGCGCAAACAACCGTTAAAATGTATAACCCCTTTTCAGCACTGGAAGGGATTGAGAGCTTAATGGATCCGTTACCCGCTACAGTGAATTGGTCCATTATTTTTTTCCCGTTCATATCATGTATAGTAATTTGAACACTTCCCTTGCAGGGCAATGAAAGATGCACTTCCGTTGTTGCCGGATTTGGCCATATACGGGGAGATGCTGAAGACACTCTTTCCGTACGCAGCGTATGCGAATACACAACCTCCTGTTCACCCGGCTCTGCATATTTTACCCGGTAATAACTTAGGCCTGCCGGTGGAGTATGATCCCATTCTGAATAATGGGTGCCGGGATAGGCGGTGTTCAGCGTGATACTTTTAACTCTTGAATAATGGGTGTTATCTCCAGAGCGTTCAATCGTGAATACACCGCCGGGTGTGGCGCCTTCCAACTCCCAACGCAATTCATTGGAAACAGTAGCTTGCAGAACGTCAAACGACAGGAAGCGCCCGACAGGTAAAAATTGAATAGCGACGCATCCCGTACATCCGCGAAACAAATTGGCTCTTCCCCAGGCCAGCGGTTTGCATCCCCAGAGCATACAGGATGAATCGGTGCGATGTCCGGCTCCCAGACACATATTTACCTGGGGATAGGGCGTGAGTGTATCCCATAATTGGGAGAATTCACTCACATGTACACAGGCTGAACCATCCGGAGCTGCATAGCTGTTCCTCACTTTGTTATATAATACGGTCATTTTAGTTTCACTGCCCGTACCCAGGCATACACTGCCTGCAGCAGCCTGCGGGTCTGTGATCAATCCGTGGAAATAGGCCTTCCCTTTGTTGATAAACCAGGAATGTATATTGTTGATAACAAAATATTGATTCTGCATGTACAAGACCGATGCTGGTGTGGCATTGCAAATGATATTGGGGCGGGCCGAACTGCTCCAGCCATTTTCCAGTGAAAGATTTCGTTGAATCTCCAGCGTGCCATAATTATAAATCGCGCTGCTGCCCCGGAGTACGAGGCCGGCGCCAATACCATTGCCGATCACCAGTTTGATGCCGGGCTGTATGAAGAGTGTGCCGGAATCCATCGTGAATTTATCAATGGTAAGATCACTGCAAACAATCAGGGTTCCTCCTTTGAGAGTATAGTCATTGAATGTGGGAGTAGCACCATTGAACCATTTGGTAACGCCGGCCGGGAGCGACTCTCCATCTATCGCTGCAGGCCCGGCACTGCAGGTTACCACTGGTGCATTGATACATTGCGGAAAGGCATGGCAATGAAGCAATAAAAAAAATAGCAGGCAGCAAAGAACCGGGAAGTGTTGGGGTTTCATATTGTTGGATTTTTAGGGTGAAGGGTTTTTATTATACTGCTGTTCGCCGGGAAAGACCAGTACAGCATCCTGCCTGCTGGTCTTTATCCCGGTGAACCAAACAATCATGGATATTGGATTTCAACAACAGGCATTAACACCTGTTAGTGATTCAAACATAAAGCGTGTGTTTGATATGCACGAACGGATGTGCAGGAGTTGCATGAATTCATACCTAAGTTGTTTCTCCCCGTAACTGAGTTGAAAAAATGATTACTCACCCAACCAGGCGCGGAATGCGGGAAGTCTTTCCCGGCTTACGATGATCTCTTTGTCGGATGCGGGATTCAGCGAAAGCCGGAAACGGTTTCCCGGATAGGGTTGTATAGAAATTATAGAGCGGATGGATACCAGATATGACCGGTTGATCCGGAAAAATTCCTGCATGTCGAGCAGGTTTTCCAGTTCATCCATCCGGTATTCGATCAGGTATTTTTTATTCGAGAATGTAGTAAAGAATATAAACCGGTTATCAGAAAAGAAATAGGCAATCTCTTCCACAGGTATGGATAAAAATTTCCGCTGTTGAGATACCAGAAACCTCTTTTTTGCCTCCCCGGTTGAAGCTGGAGTATTTGCAAGCGGATAATTATTGACTGCAACATGCTGTAAAAGATCACTGCTGCTGATCAATGATTTTGTATTGGAAATTTGCTTTTCAAGATGTTTGAGATTATTGATCCGGTAGGCGAGGTACACCAACGGGGTTTGGCCTCCGGGGATGATCAGTTTTGCCTCAACCGACTGCTGAATATGACTTATCAGATTTCGGTTAATAAGTACAAGATCGGGCATTATCCCGGCTTTTGTATGACGAAGCAAAGCAGGCATATTACTCAGCACAGCCAATACATCTATGCTTTTATCGATCGAGTAAAGCATCCGTATCATCTTTTTCGCAACCTTCTTATCAGGTTCCACCACTACAACTTTCATAATATTTTTTATACTGACTTCTGCTGCAAAAATCGCAAACAACAACACCCTGAAAAAGCCAGATTGTATTGAACTGCCCGAAAGACGGTATGAATTGAAAATTCGATCGGGTACAGATCATTCTCTTTCAGATTTAGCAATTCATTACCCGGATATAACAGCTCACACAATGCAGGATTGTATGCAGGTTAGGACAACGATATTTTGTGTCCGATTTTTTAACATATTAAATGAATTACTATGCGATTATTGATTTTGCTTTTGTTAAACCTTGCATTGCAATCTGTGTATGCCCAGGTAGCAATTAACACAACGGGTACTATGGCAGATCCCAGTGCGATGCTGGATGTACAGAGTCAAAACAAGGGCTTTCTTCCACCGCGTATGAATTATGATAATATTCTTGCCATCACAAATCCGGCAGCAGGATTACAGGTATATGATACGACCTATAACTGCCTGCGATATTATAATGGCACCCGCTGGATCAGGCTTGCCGGTGAGATAAAGGAACCCTCTGGGCCACTGGGTGAATCGGTTGTGTATGGGGATGGCACGGGTACGAATGCCAGCATCAGCGATATATGTGCAGATAGTGCCGGCAATATTTATGTGACTGGCTGGTATAACCAGGCAACCTCATTTGGCCCCTATACGCTGGTAAATACCAGTGCTCAGAACGGCTTTATAACCAAGTATGACAAAAACGGCAAACCGCTTTGGGCCCGGCAAACATCCGGCTCTTCACTGGTAAGCTTTCGTCAACTGGCCTGGGCAAACGGCTTTGTATATGCCTATGGTGAATTCGGCACCGGCACATTAACTATCGGTGGCAGCTCTGTTTCCACAACCGATCCCGGAGCATTGGTAGTGGTACGCCTGGACGTGAACGGCAATCTGTCCTGGATGAATGCAATTAAAGGTACGGGTGTGATTCGAAGCGGGGGTCTTGCTGCAAATGCTAACGGAAATGTGTACTTAACTGGAAATTTTACCAGTTCCATCCTGAATGTTGCACCCGGCTTTTCGCTTAATAATAATACAGGTATGTACGATGCGTTTATTGTTAAATATAATGCTGCAGGGACTGTGCAATGGACAAAGCAGCTTGCTGGCAATGCTGATGATAAACTGAACGATGTTTTATGGTATAATAATACACTTGCTGCAACTGGCTCATTTGAATCATCTTCGTTGTCCCTCAATGCCATCACACTAACCAACCCAGGGGCAGGCAGCCAGTTATTGGTATTGAAACTGGATGAAAATGGTAACTGCAACTGGGCACAACAGTACGGTGTAGCTACCGTTTACGAAACGGGAAAAGCGATAACCTGCGATGAGACGGGTACTTTATTTGTGGCAGGAGAGTATTTTGGAGGGAACACCGTAATCGGATCGTCTGCATTAACAAATCTGGGTGGTACAGACGGCTTGCTTGTACGAATACCGGTGAGTGGTACTGCCACCGGATATGCAGTTCAATCATCCAATTCTGAAAGTATCACCGGTATTTCATATGCACGATCCTTTGTATATATTTCTGCCAACTCTCTTTCTTCCACTGCCTTAACGGTTGCCAATATCAGCTATCCACTGATACCCCGGGGAGGATATGAAATGTATATCACCCGGATGTTTGCTCCTAATCCTGGGATTACTCAGTTTCAATGGATACAGCAACAGGGTAGTACCGGTAATGATAATGTAAGTACTATTTGTGCAGACCCCTACCAGCACAATATTTATACGGGAGGGTTCTGCAATCTTTCACCAGCCGTGTTTGGCAGTACGATGCAGTATAATGCCGGATACTATATCTGGCGTTACAATACACTGGAATAAATATCCCATTTCAACATATGTCATTCATCCATCATCATACATCAGCCGGTGCTTACCCCTTCCGGTTTCTGCTGCCCACCTGCAAAGGCCATGAATACATTGACAGCAGCCTGCTTATCCGTGTAGAAGCCATCAGCAATTACAGTAAACTTTTTTTCAGCGATGGCAGCACCATAGTGGTTGCCAAAGTGCTGGCCTGGTTTGAACAGTTGCTTGCACCACGCGGGTTTGTCCGGCTCCATCGGAGTCACCTGGTAAACAGTACGTTCATAAAAAGTTTTAAGCAGCAACGAACCCCAGTAGCTGTATTGCTTAATAATGAAATGGTATCTGTGGCTAAGCGAAAGAAGCAGGCAGTTAAAAGCAGCCTCTCCGGTCTTTATCTGCTGCAGGATAAAGAGGTTGTATAGAGGAAAGTATTCTTCATTGAGAATTGCACCTTCTTTTGGAAGCTTTTCACCCGGGAACGACAAATACACAAGTCTGCCAACAATTCATTCAGCACTTCATTCAATTGATACCTGTAAGCATTGTAAGCCGGAAATGCCGGGAGTAGCTTGCAGCATATTTTAAGAAAATCGAAAATTATGAAAAAAGTAATACAAGCGGCCTCACTGATACTCATCGCTGCATTTGCGGTGCTGGCGGCGGCAAGTTCCTATCCATCAAGGGAAGCAAAAAGACTGCACAGGTCGGAAAAGAAAAAGGTTGCTGACTCGACTGATTTTTCAGGATGCAGTCACAACCCAGATATGTTTATTTATGAAACCAACATAACATCAGTCATTAATCATTAAATCAATCATTATGCGAAAAACAATTCTGCTACTGTCAGGCGCAGTGTTAACAGTAACTCTTTTAATTGCCGCCTGCAACGGTGGACCTGGTTTTGACAAATCCGAAAAGAAAGAAAATGTTGAAAAAGATTCTGTATGGTTTGTAAAACGGGGAGAGCAATTGGTCAGTTCGGTCGGTTGCGACGATTGTCACTCACCCAAACGAATGGGGCCCAATGGCATTGAGTTGATTCCCGAACTCCGTCTTTCCGGATATACATCAAAGAATGTGTTGCCCGAAGTGAATACCGGAGAAATACAAAAGGGATGGACCATGTTCTCACCCGACTTTACCGCCACTGCAGGCCCCTGGGGGGTGTCTTTTGCTGCAAATTTAACCAGCGATGGAACCGGTATAGGCAACTGGACAGAAGAACAATTCCTTACAGCGATCCGCAAAGGAAAGTACAAAGGGTTGGAGAATAGCCGCGATTTGTTGCCTCCAATGCCCTGGTTTGCTTATCGTAATATGCCCGAGGAGGATCTGAAATCTATCTTTGCCTATCTCCGAACCACCAAACCCGTAGAAAATGTAGTGCCAGCTCCCCGATTGGCGGCAGCTCCCGAGACAAAACAATAAGGGTTGTACACAATTAAGTTGACAGCAACAATTTTTCGGTAAAATAAACCGTATTTATTATTCCTTGGATGCTGGCAGTGTTCTGATTAAAGGACACTGCCAGTTTTTTTATAAGCAACCTGAAAGACTGCAATTAGTTAAAAGTTGTTCATCGGTACAGTAATGAATTCGCTGATCGCATTGGTGTGGCATGTTGGGTTTGTCCGGAAAAAGTTGGTAACAGTATCAATAATGGAAAGTAATGTATTGCCAACACCATTCATGGGGCGAAACAGGTTTTCCACTATTCAGGTTCAATTCAAACATCTGTTTACACATTCTGTAACGCATTGTCTTCTTTACTGAAATTCAAACCAACAATTTTGTTTCAAATAATAATTATGAAAGTAACGATCATCATCAGTGCTATATTGCTTTTGAGTATGAGCACCTTTGCACAATTTGGCCGGCTGGCCAACAAGGCTAAGAACAAAGTAATTCAGCGGGCCGATAATAAAGCAGACCGGGCCATGGACAATGCCCTGGATCAATTGGAAGGGAAAGGTAAAGCTGCTACCCCGGAAAATGAAGAGCCGTCAGGGAAAGATACATTGATCGAACAGGCGCGTCCGGCCAGTTATGCTGCCTATGATTTTGTACCCGGAGCAAAGATCATATACGCCGAAGAGTTTTCTACCGAAGCATTAGGTGAATTGCCCACAGGTTGGAATACAAATGGGAGCGGTGAAGTGGTGAACATTGAAGGGCAGTCCGGTAAATGGTTGCGCCTGCATAAATCTTTTTTCTATCTCAGCGCCAATACAAAAGCATTGGGTCCTGATTATACCATAGAGTTTGATATGATCCTCGATCTGAAGAATAATGGTTGGTTATTTCCTTCTCTTCAGTTTGGTGTTTTAGCATCCGGCGAACTTTCCACCACCGACAATAGCTTACTGAAAGAATATGGAAAGTATGCAGCGGTTACAGCTACGATACACCCGGGTATTGGTGTGAGCCACCTCACTCTTGAATCGGTTCTTGCCAATGCCAATTATTATACAGGCAGTGTGAAAGAATACAATGAACTGGAAAAATATTATGGGAAGCCGGTACATGTGTCCATTCAGGTGCAGAAAGAACGCTACCGGGTTTGGGTCAATGGGGTAAAAGCATTTGATGCTCCAAAGGCGGTTCCGGTGTCTGCAAAAATGAATCAGTTGTTTTTCAAACTGAGCCATACCAACTATGCGGAGGAGCAATATGCCGTGTATATCAGTAATATCAGGATGGCAACCGGGCTTCCTGATACCAGGCATAAGCTGGTGGAAGAAGGTAAATTCTCCACCACCGGAATATTGTTCGACGTGAATTCTGCACATATACGCCCCGAATCATCGGGTGTACTGAAAGAAATCGCAACCGTATTGCGGGCAAACCCTGAAATGAAGATCAGTATAATCGGCCACACCAGCAGCGATGGGGATGATAAAACCAATATGGACCTTTCTGTTCGCAGGGCTGCCGCTGTAAAGGAAGCACTTGTAAATGAGTATGGCCTGGATGCAGCACTATTATTCACTTCCGGCAAAGGAGAAACTCAACCGGTGGCTGATAATGCAACCAAAGAAGGGAAAGCAGCTAACCGTCGCGTCGAATTTATACGACGCTGACATTCGTTCAATTCAGCCTGTGGTTTGTTCAATTCATACAGGCAGGCTTTATATAACCTACATGACAAATTTAGTTTTGATAAATAAATAATTCTAGTATATGAAACAGCGAATCATAATCCTGACATTGGCTCTACTGGCATTTTACCCCATCTCACATGGTCAGCAACAGTCTGTAATCACTGATCAGATGATGAATAGTCTTTTTGTGAAGTTCAAACAAATACAACGGGCGGCAGAACTGGAAAGGCAGCGTGATTTCAAAGAGTTTGAAGCCGCACTGGATAAAGGCCTGGCAGCCCGTTTTGCCTCTATTTTGGCATTGCAAAAAGAAGATGCACGAATGGCAAAAGAATACAGACCGGGTTATCAGCATAAGCCCGGGGAGATGAATTTATTTCCGGTATTTGAAGATATTCCCGCGCCGGTACCTTCCCTCCCGGAAGCCAAAACGGTCAACTTCGATCAGAAGTACCGGGCTTTTATCGACAGGGTGGAAGTAATGATGAAACAACTGAGCGATATGGAGGCGCAACATGTGGCACAACAACGGACCGGTAAAGATCAGATGATGCGAGATGCGAAAAATGAAGCGAATAAAAACGCCGTAGTGCAGCAAATGGGCGGAGCGGATGCATTTATGAAAATGAGTGAAGCAGAACGGAAAAATGCTGCCAGGAATATGAAAGAAAATGTATTGAATAATACCGGTGCTTACAGCGGCGTGTCTGACCCGGGTATGAATGCAATGATGAAGCGAATGATGAACGATCCGGCCTACCGGGAAAAGTATAATAAAATGAGTGATGCGGAGAAAGAGGCTGAACTGAAATCATACATGACCAATAAGACCATTCCCCGGGATGATAAAGCCTTTGAGCAATCGATGGCAGAGCGGAACAAAACAAATTACCAGGTTTCAATACAACAGCTATTGGGTCGTTGTCTGGAGCGGATGCTTGAAGCATCAAAGCAGGTGGGTAACAGCACCCGTATCGCCGACGAATTTTATACATCTTTATATATGGCCATTGCGAAGTGGCATAAAGAACAGGCCGATGCATTACCTGTTGTTGTTTCCGGCGAAATGCGAGAGAAAGTGGGACTGGGTGCGTTGAATAAATTTCGCGAAGCAATTGAATATGCTATTCAGAAAAGAGAGGCAGTTACCCGTACCATTTTGTGGACCAGCCTGAAACTCCGTACCAAACTGGCTTTTGGCGAATTCAATGATTTTATCGGCAGCTACCATTGGGGAAAAGAGAAAAATGAAAACCTGATCGATGGCTCCTATACCGAGGCGCAGGTGGCTAAAGCGGTGCAGAGTATCTACGATCAGATGGTGCAGTTCACCAATTCTGCGGAAGGCCTTACCAGCAAACATAAAGGCCAGCAGGAGCAATACGAGCTTATCATGAAATGATCTTCCACACAAAAATGCTATAAAATTGGAGTGGCTTAGTAACCAAACAGGATACAGGTAAAATAAAAAACTATAAATGTGAAACATGTACTGATCGTTTTATCACTGGCTGTTGCCTCGCTTACAGGCGCCTGCCAGCAAAACAAAGGGCGGTTAATTAAGAATTCTGGATGTAGTGGAAACCCTGTTACGAGTATACAAGCAGCCCTGCAGGGAAACTGGATGTATGGTAACTTTTCTATGAAGGAATACTGGACACAAAATCCCTCCGAATATCTGGGTAATGCGCTGCAATTTGCCATTGCATTCAGGTTCAATGCAGATGGTACCTATGAACAGTATTTCACGTCCAGTGCTGTAATGGGAGGAGTGGTTACCTATCAGCAGTCGGTCACCCGAGGTACGGTGGTCATCAATCCGGAAAATAGCAGCATGATCACCTACCCCTGTACTTCACATTACAAACGAACCAAAAATGGCCGTACGGTGGAGGAACGTGATCTGCTGAAATCAGAATTGAACGGTAGTACCACTTACCGCTATAGCACTGGCCAGGAGACGAATGGTACAAAGGCGATCTACCTTACCCTCGGAGGTACGGGTAACCCAATTACATTCCTGCAGCGTTTCTGATGTTTATTTCTGATGGTACGGTTAGCAGGGAAGCTTCCTGATATTGAAAGGGTTGGTTAGCAAAGGGATTGGCGGCAATATATTTTTTTATAATATCAGGTGTAAATTGGCTCGAAACACAATTCATCCCCGGTTTTACTCAATTCATACATACAAAGCCGCTGCGGAACCAAGCCCGACTCAAAAACCGCGAAAACACAGTATTTTGTATTAACGTATGAAGATTACGCTGCCCCGATATTCGTCCAAAGACTATGTGGTAATGCCGCTGGTGGTATTGCCATTCACACTTGCCATTAATAGCTCAGCATTTGGGCCACGGTATTTCGAATCACTTCGCTTTTTTTTGACAGCCACTCTGGTTACGGGCCTCTGTTTTTCGCTCTACTTTATTCTTTGCGGCGGAGTGGCCGTACTGATGAAAAATCGTTTCCCCAATGAATCTCAGGTTACCCGGCGAATGACAATAATGATATTTTCCTTTCTCATTATGTCGGGTCTTTTCCTGCTTGCATTATTCAGTCTCTTCCATTCTGTTTCTTATTTCAATTACCAGGTCAATGAAGACCGTTTTGTTTGGGCCTATTTCGGATTGGGAATCATCAATATATTCCTCACTTTTCTGCATGAAGGCATTGCCCGGTACGAAAGCTGGAAAGTAAAACAAAAGGAAACGGACGAACTGCGGGAAGCTTATCGCAGAAGCAGGTTGCAGGGTTTAAAAAGCCAGGTCAATCCCCATTTTCTTTTCAACAGTCTCAATTCACTTTCGAGCCTCATCAGTGAGGAGGGGGATGTAGCCGAACGATTCCTGGATGAAATGAGCAAAGTGTACCGCTATATGCTGCGCGGGGAAGACGATAACCTGGTTACCCTGGATACAGAACTGAAATTCCTGGATTCCTATGCCTACCTTCTCCAGGCCCGATATGGCAGTGGCCTCCAACTGATCACCAATATAAGCCCGGCATCACGTAATTTGTATGTGCCTGCATTAACAATGCAGATCATTATTGAGAATGCCTTTACGCAAAACAGTATACAGAAGGCCAGCCCACTCGTTATCCATATTACTGGGGAACCAGGCCAACTGGTCTTTTCGTATAATCTTCAACCGAAACTCATTAAAGATGATTTTGATACGGAAGCCGGTCTGGACAACCTGGTAAGCAAGTACCAATTACTCGGCGATAAACGAATTCTGATCACCGAAACAGGTCGGGTACGGCAGATCATGGTGCCATTGCTGTTTCAACAAAAGGAGGTGGCCGTATGAAACTTCGACTGATACGACCCCCGAAACTGGAATGGTACTCTTTCCTCTTTTCGATGCCATTGATCGATGTGATCGTAAACCTGATTTTATATAAACAACAATTCTGGTCTGATTACCGCATCTGGCTTGTATCATTTCCCCTGTTATTTGTGATCGGATTTATTTCCTGGTATTCACATGTGTGCTATGATATTTATGTGGAAAAAAAATATCCCGGGCTGCACCAGAGCCGTCAGCGTATTACCCTGAAATCACTGATCGTTCTCTTCGTAATGACACCCAGTATTTTACTCATCTTCTGGGTGTATGATACTTTTCATATACTGGGTTATGAACTGGAGAATGCGGATCTGATAAAAGGCTTACTGGTTGGGCTTTCTGTTAACATGGTATTCGAAACATTGTATGAGGCCGATTTTGCATTCAATAAGTACAAGGAGTATGCAGCCGAAAAGGAAACATTGCAGGAGTTGTCGGTTAAAAATGAATTTGATTCCCTGAAGAACCAGGTGAATCCGCATTTTTTGTTTAACTGCTTCAATACGCTTTCCTCTCTGATAGCTGTGGATAAACCGCGCGCCGAAAAGTTTCTGAATGAACTGAGCAAAGTGTACCGTTATTTATTGCGTAAGAATGAAGACGGCGTCGGTACACTGGAAAGTGAAATCCGGTTTATCGAATCCTATTACCAGTTGCTTCAGACCCGTCACGGAGAAGCAGTTCGGATCAACATTGAAATCGATAAACGGTATAATCCCTACCTTTTGCCTTCACTTACATTGCAATTGCTGGTGGAAAATGTCGTAAAACATAATGTATTGTCAAAGAATAAGCCGCTTGTGATTGATATTTTTACCACGGCTGGCAATAAGCTGGTAGTGAACAACAACCTGCAGCGCAGAACTGTGCAGGCGCCAAGTAATAAAGTGGGGCTTGATAATATAAGAGCTAAGTACGACCTCCTCCGGCAACCCGGCTTCCGGGTCATGGAGGATGGCAAGAATTTTACCGTGGTATTGCCGCTTATCTGGAACAATAAAAATGCACCTCAACTATAATCTTAAAAACAAACTGTATGCGAATATTAATTGTAGAAGACGAAGAACTGGCCGTAAAGAAATTACAAAAAACGCTCGAGGCGGTTAGTCCCGACGCAGAAGTAATGGGATTTACAGACAGTATCAAGTCCACGGTGGAATGGCTGCAGGATAACCCGCAACCGGACCTGATCCTGATGGATATAGAACTGGCCGACGGACAGAGTTTTGAGATTTTTAATCTTACGGACGTAAAAAGCCCGGTCATATTCACCACATCGTATGATGAGTTTGCATTAAAAGCTTTTAAAGTGAACAGTGTGGATTATCTGTTAAAACCCATACAGAAAGAAGAACTAAAAGCGGCTCTCGATAAATTTCAGAAAATGCGTACGGGCCCGGATGTAAACCTCGATGTACTGGTAAAGGAGCTGCAGCAAAAATTGCAACCGAAAGATTACCGCAAGCGTTTTCTGGTGAAACACGGACAAAAGCTTGTATCGGTTGAAATCGGCGAGATCGCTTATTTCTACAGCGACGGGAGACTCAATTTTTTTAAGACCACCGACAACCGGAAATTTGTGGTGGACTATACCATGGATGAACTGGAAGAAATGCTCGATCCCGCTATTTATTTTCGTGTGAGCCGCTCTTTCTTTGTGTCAGTTAACAGTATTGAAAAGATCGATGATTATTTTGGTAACCGCCTTATACTCGGTCTAAAGCCTGTTGTAGACAAAGAGGCGCTTGTAAGCCGGGAGAAAGTAAGCGATTTCAAAAAGTGGATGGGAAAATAATCTTTATGTAAGGGGTATCTGTAAATTGAATACAATGCTGTTCTTGCTCGATTGCATGTCAAGAACAGCATTTATTTCTTTCAGCTTATCCGACAGCTCCTTACGCTGGCGCAGGTTATTCAATTGTACAAGATCGCAGCAGGTGGTATCTGATTCCAGTACATACAGGAGGATACCTTTCTCAAAGCTGATGGATATCCGGCAATCCCTGCAACCGGTCATTACCGCATTGCCGATCCCGTTTTTGAAAAGCCAGAAGATGTCTTTCCGTTGTTTCATATTGAGGGGTAATACATTAACTTTTTCATCCATCACAATCTCAATCGAAACGCCGTACCTGTTTTTCAACGCGTCAGTATATTCCTTTAACCGGAGCAATAATTTTTCTGTGCTGTCGTTTTCAGGGCTGATACTCCACATAATATCATCCATTGCGATCATCATAGTATGACTACGGTTATGTATCTGCTCGATGAATTCTTTTGATTTTTCCGGTTCGGAATCCGCTTTCAGCCGGGCCATCTCACTCAGGATGTTGATATTTCCCAACGCTGTATTCAACTCCTGGTGCAAATCATCGGCTATATTACTTCTCATCCGGTAAATGGATTCTTTACGACGCATCCGTTCACGGTCGAACCAATAGAGCAAACCTCCTGCCACCAGTACCAGCAGGGAGTAAAACCACCAGGTTTTCCAGAATGGCGGGTTAATTCGTATGAGGATTGGTATGGTTTCTTCCAGCTCATTGCCTTCCTGATCCACACTCCTCATTCTGAATTTGTAATTGCCCGGTGGAAGATAACTGTAAATCGCTTCATTGGTTTTATCTGCGAATTTCCAATCTTTGTCCAATCCTTCCAGTTTATATTTTATAGCGTAGGCGCTTGTAAATGTCATTGTGGAAAATGAAATGACGATCGAATTACTCCGGTAGCCAAGATTTAGTTCTTTCAACTGCAACAATGAATCCACCAATAAAGCCTTGTTTTCCAGTTTGAACATGGTCACTCTCAGGTCAGGTTTACTTTCGTTAAACTTTATTGTTTGGGGATTGAATACAATAAATTGCCGGGTTGTACCAAATAACATACGGCCATCCGGCAATGTATACGCTGATATCTGGCAAAAGTGCTCACTATTTATTCCATCAATATTTCCAAACCGTACAAACACCCTTTTCAGAATATTGCACCGGTACAGTCCGTTGGTTGTGGTTAGCCATACCAGCCCTGAACGGTCTCTTTGCATGGCAGCAATAAAACCAGAGATCATACCCTGATTTGCAATTTTAAAAAGCCGGATATTTTTCCGGTCATAACCCAGCATTTCAGTGCCTGTACAAATAAGCATTATCGTGTCGTTGTACTCCAATATGGTAGACACAGCGGGTTCGGGTAACTGAAAAGGTTTTTTTTCCTTTTCACCAAAGTGAAGAACGATCTTGTCCGTAGCGGGGTCTACCATATAGAGGCCCGAATTGCTGCTGGTGATCCATATATAACCTTTTGAATCACGTACGATATTACCTGCAATTCCGTCTGGTATGGCTGAAAAGTGACTGATGCCTGCATTGAAATCTGTTTTTCCAGCTTTGGCATCCCATTTAAAAACTCCTTGACCGTGGGTGCCGATCCAGAGATTGCCAAAACGATCTTCTGTTACCTGCCGTATGGTTCGGTCTTTAAGCGTAGGGGGGTGGTATTGCACCGCACTTCGCTTTGCTTGATCCACTTTCCATATACCGGGTTGTGCACCCATCCATATCGTATTACTGTCCCTGGAAAGGCACATACTCCATACTGTGGGCCCCAGGTTGTTATCGATTCCTTTGATATTCGTTGGTATGGGATTGAAATTACTGTCATAATGATAAATACCATTGCCCCATACCCCACATAATATAGTACCCCATCTGGTATACAGGAATGACATCGGGTCTCCGTCACCGGGTTTATTGATCTGCCTGTTGATATGCGATATATTCTGGAAATGTTCATTTGCTGGATTGAACATGTATAACCCGCTGTTATCTGTGGACACCCACAGATTATTCTCCCGGTCTTCCTGCATGTCCATTACAATTTCATAATGGATGCTTTGTTCATTCATGAAGCCATTGCTGACAAACTGAAATTTTTTTTCATCTTCCAGGTATTTTGCCAGAACGGGCGTTCCGCGTATCCAGATCGTGCCGTCTTTTTGTTCGAAAAAATCATCAATCGTATGATAATGCTGCAGGTAAGAATTTATTTCATAACCTTCCAGCACAGGTGTATTCGAGCGGATATCATAGCAATATATGGTCGGTATAGAATTATCCCAATACATGAACCAGAATCGGCCTTTTTTGTCAAAGTGAAAACCGTACATGTTTTGCAGTTTTCGATATCGTTCTATGAACGGATCACCTGAAATATTCTTTTCAGCAGTGCTGAGCTTACCCGTTGCCTCATCGAATACAACAAAACCCGCATTGCGTACACTCAGCCAGTACTTCCGGCTACCGGGCTGGTGAATGAGATCAGTGATCATCCAGTCTTTCGGATATTTCAAGTAACTGCTGGCGGATACAAACTTATTCAGGGCTTTGTTGTAGACCAGGATTTCCTTCATTCCATAATGGATGAATACATTTCCTTTATCATCAGTAAGGATCTGCTGAATAACTTCAGATTTGGTTTTTACCAGCGTAGGATTGATGTCGGCTTCCCGGTATATGAATTTTTTCCGGTCAAAAATACCAATATGCCCTCCCGGGAATACAACCCACAGATTGTTATTACGGTCCATCCGCAAAAATTGCACGAAGTTGGAGGGCAAAGTTCCGGGCGTATTATCAGCATGTCGGAATGAAACATATTTGTTACCATCATATCGCTGCAACCCTTCTGCTGTGGCGATCCAGATATAGCCTTCTTCGTCCTGCACCACATTGTTTACCTGATTAGATAATAACCCGGAGGAAACCGTATAATGGTTGAATATATATTGACGTTCCGGCTTATTGGCCAGTTGTGCCATACACTGCACACTCATGAGCAGGAACAAGAAAAGATATGGGCCACTTTTTTTCAAGAAATGGTATTATGGTTGTCCAAATTTAGTGCAGTTATGTCAAATGAAGGTCCTGCTGATGCAGCCGTCGCGGCAATTCATACACTTTTTTTCTCAATTCATACGGCATTTTGGACTGCATAAGCCCCAAAAAGGGAAAAAACCCCAATCTAATCAACCATGGATTTAAACAGGTGGAAGAGGTGCCGTAACCGGAAGGAAGATGCCTGTACTAATATCGTAACAAAAAAAGAAAAACATGGCAGCATTTATTGAACACCATCCAATATCAGCCTATATGATGTATCTGAATAATAGCAGAACATGTGCAAATGCAATTGATACCCTGTTATTGTCAATTGAAGCAGGTCACACTTCCTGTCCTAATCAAACCGCACCATTTTTACATCGTTATTAAAACCATTGACCATTTACCTTATCTAAAAAACAAATTATGATCAAAACATTTGTGGCAGCATTATTTCTTATCAATGGCCTTTCTGCCAGGGCCTTTTTCAATGAACCCCGTTTCGACACGGTACATGTTACCATTCCTGCTCCGGTAACCACGCTGGTAGTGAATGATGATATAACTGTCATCCTCACCAATGAATCCGGTAAGGAAATTACAGTTGCCGTGGCCGAAGAACAATCTATCCCGGTACAAGTAGAACTGGAGTCGGGTACGCTGCGGCTGAGCCGTAAGAAATACTCGACTTCATCCCCGTTAGTCGTATATGTTCCCTCTGCCAACCTGCGTTCGGTACATATGAATGGTACCGGCCTGCTTTCTGGTGAAGGGGTGATAAGCCTGAAGAAACTCTATGTGCATATCAATAATGAATGCAGGGTTAGTCTCAGAACCATTGGAAAAATTAGTATCATCAGCTGGGGCGATATCGATTTCAGAAATGGCCGGCGCTCAACCAAATAATCAACTAATCAATCAATAATTGAAATATGAGAACATTGATAACTATTTCGGCTGCAGTGCTTTTTTTGTTTGCAGCCTGCAAAAAAGAAACGGCACCAATCCCTGTTCCTGTACAACCGGAGAAACCTGTCACGCTCCGTTCGCAGCAAACTTTTGGCGGTTCTCTGGATGATATCGCGAAGGTGGTAAAGCGAACTGCAGATGGCGGTTTCATCATCGCCGGAACAACCAGAAGTATGGATGGAGATATTGCCGGTAATAATGGTGAACAGGATATTTTCATAGCGAAGTATAACACGGCGGGTGTAAAGCTCTGGCATAAATTGCTGGGGAGTTCCGGCAATGATGAGTGTAAGGCTATGATTGCCACACCTGATGGCGGATGTTTGCTGGCGGGTCAAACCGGTGGAAATGATGGTGATGTTTCCGGTAACCATGGCGGTGATGATGCATGGGTGGTAAAACTGGATGCGACCGGGAATATACAATGGAAAAAATGTTATGGTGGTTCGCGCAGTGATTTTGCCAATGCAGTGGCCCAAAGTACTGATGGGGGTTATGTAATAGCCGGAACCGCAGAAAGCAGTAACGGTGATCTTACCAACAATCATGGTAACTACGATGCGTGGGTATTCAAAATTTCCGCCAATGGCCAATTGGAATGGCAGCGCTCCATGGGTGGTTCACGTATTGATGTGATGCATGGTGTGGTGTGCAATGCAGACGGTTCCGTTGTATTGGGTGCTTATACGGAAAGCAATAATGGAGATCTCTCCGGCACCAGGAACCTCGCTGATATCTGGATAATTAAACTTACAGGTACCGGTGAAAGGACATGGAGCAAAACCTTTGGCGGATCGAACTCTGATTACACCTTTGCGCTCAGTGCGGTTGCAGGCGGATATGTGGCCACTGGTTATACAACGAGCAGTGATGGCGATATGTCCGGCTATAAAGACCGTGGTGATATATGGGTATTAAAAGTGAATGATGCCGGAGAAAAGGTGTGGTTAAAAACAATCGGAGGTATGGGTTCTGATTTTGGCTATGGCATTGCGGCTACATCAGACAATGGCATCATGGTTACCGGTGTAACCAATAGCCGGGATGGCGATTTTACACAAAACAAGGGAATGGATGATGTGTTTGTACTGAAGCTGGATGCAAGTGGAAAATTGATTTGGCAAAAAACAGCCGGAAGCACTTTGCTGGATCAGGCATACAGTGTACTGCCCTTGGGTACTGATGCTTGCTATGTGGCGGCCCGTACTTATGGAAACGACGGCGATGTGACCGGTAACCATCACGAAGGCAGTTCCGATGCATGGTTACTCCGGTTTGAAAAATAATGCAGTACAGTATGTAAAGAGCAATACAGATATTAATATATAAAAAAAGTAGTGTTGGGTTGTTGATATGCTGCCGGTCTTGTAAGACCGGCGGCTTTTTTTTGCGGTTCATACACCAATAAATACAGTTTGTAACAGCTATACTTTCCCTTCGCAACCTGATACAACATCTTTGCCCTATTAAATTATTAAACTACGAATAGTATGAAACGTTACAATCTTTTCTATCAGATTCACAAGGGACTCCGTGCCCTGATGTATGAAACAGCGCTGTTGATACAACAGACTGATTTTGCCAATAGCGATGAACGCCGTTTTGTAAAGAAACAGACAGAAACATTGCTGGCTCTCTTTGAGAAACATGCGGATACAGAAGACAATCAGGTGTTTTCGGCCGTAAAGAGCTGGGAACCCGCAGTAGCAGATGCATTTGAACAGGAGCATGTAAAAGACCATGCGCTGGGAGTGCAACTGCAAGTGGCGCTGGATGCCCTGGAAACAACCGGTGACGCCGTGTTGGCCGGACAGGAATTAAATATTGCATTCGTGGCCTTTATGGTTTTCAATCTCGATCATATGGCCCGTGAAGAAGATGTGATCAATCAGATACTCTGGCGTTATTATTCCGATGCTGAACTGCACGAACTGACCATGCGTATCGTATCGGCTATTGTGCCGGAAAAACTGGCCTTGTATAACAAATGGATGATCCGCGGTTTGAGCAACCCCGAGATCACCACATGGCTTAGGGAAATTAAAGAGAAGGCGCCCCATTTCGTATTTGATGGATTGTTAAAACAGATCGAAGAAGAGCTGCCGGCAGCGAGATCTTTTGCTATTGCCGGCTCACTCACCGACGGACTCCTGGTTGCCTGAGAAAAGATAACGGATATGTATAAGCGAAAATAAAAATTATGAATCGTGCTTCATTGAAGCGGCAGGTAATCCTGCTCCGTCTCTGCACCGGTTTATTTCTGCTGGTATTGCTGGGTATGATCATCCTGTTGTAAACAGTATCCTGTATTTTTTTTCAGTAATTTTGGAACTATTATTCCCTTCGTTGCTGACATATAAAGCTGATACTATGCTTACACTCCGTTTGGCCACGCCCGGTGATGCCCGTGGAATATTGGATATTTATGCGCCGTATATCGAAAACACATCCTTTACTTTCGAAACGGAAGTACCTTCTGTGGAAGCCTTTGCTGAACGGATAAGCAGTTATCTCCAGCAATGGCCCTGGCTGGTGGTGGAAGAAAATGGTGTGATTGCCGGATATGCCTATGCAGCCCGGCACCGGGAAAGAGTGGCCTATCAATGGAGTGTGGAATGTTCTGTGTATGTACACGATGATTATCACCGCCGTGGAATTGCCCGTGTGTTATACGAAACGCTTTTTTCGATCCTCCAATTACAGGGATTCCGGAATGTATATGCGGTGATTAATTTGCCCAATGATAAAAGTGTGGCCCTGCATGAAAACATGGGGTTTACCTATTTTGCTACGTATGAAAAGGTAGGGTATAAACTGGGCCGTTGGAAAAACGTTGGCTGGTGGCGGCTTATCCTCAATGAGTTTTCTGAAGAGCCAGATCCGCCATTGGTGTTTTCAAGCATGGAAAAGGTTTTTTTGTCTGAGCTCTTTTCTTCCAATGAAAAGAACTTGCGATAAATCCTTTTTAATTCTCCGCATCCCTGTTTTCATTTACACTAGTCAGGTATTGTAACAGGGCAAGAGCTGCTTGAATTACAGGGCCACCCATAGCGTCTTGCTGTAAGACGTTAAAAGGGCCCTCTCCAAAATACAAACCATCGGTAACGAGAAAATTCAACCGTAATGTACCGGGACCGGGAGCGGGTAAGCGTGCATCTGTCCAGGGGCCGATTTGTGCCACCACCGATTTACTTACCTGTATTAAGTCTTCAATGATCGCATTAGATTCGCGGGTCCCGGAATCCCAAATGATGATTTTTTCAGCATGATTGATATAGCGGGCTGATCCATCCTTGAATGCAGCAAGTGTATCCAACCCTGTATCCATTCCCACTTCGATGATTACTCCCAGTAATTCGTTGCCGGAGATAGGCTTACCCGCAGCCGCCAGTCTGCGTGCAGCCAGCAGCCTTACCCGGGAGGGATTGGATGAATCATTTGCCAGGCTCGTTAATGCATCCTGATCTTCCGTATCTGATAGCAAAACAGACCAGGGAAATTCAGCAGGTGTTGCGGGATCTGTTTTATATAATGCCCACTCATCACAGAATAGTTGATGATAAATGGTATTCAGCGCAGGGTTGGAGTAGGGGCGTTGCATAGTGTTTAATTTAGTAAATTTCCATTTCCAGCAAAGCCAGCGAAATAAAATTATAGTAGGAAGGGAGATCGCCTCTGGAATCCGGGGTAATAATTTCCAGCAAGGTAAACCCCTGTTGCTGATAATAGGAAATAAGCCCGGGGTTATCCCCCCAGGTATCCATTCGTATGAATTTTTTTCCCAAGGCTTTGCCATGCTCCTTCGCCCATTCCACAATGCGTGCCGTATAGTTACGTCCCCTGAAATCCGGATGTGTTACAATCCGATGGATATAAACCGCAGGGGCTGCGTTCCTTTCCCCCCAAATAAACGGGTCGTCATAGATTGCCAGAAAGATGCAGGCTACGGTATCTTCTTCCAATATTTTCCAGTGGTTGAGTGATTCCACTTCCTTCTTCACGGCTTCAGTATCAAAAACGTTCCAATGCCGGGTTGATTTTTTTTGCTGGTGTTCTCTGGCAAGATCATAAAAGTGGAGCATGAGCGGAATGTCTTCAATTGTACAATTACTTAATTTCATCTGTAGTAGAATAGCTGAAGAAATAAAATTACACCAATAATCAGTGTCTGAAAATAAAAATCCCCGGCCATGCCGGGGATCTGAATAACATATAGGTCTTTATCAGAAGGTAAAAGCGATCCGTGCAAATAATCTTCTTCCATTGAAGCCCATTTGAACAGCATCCCAGGCACCGCCTGTTTCTGTATTGTAGGCCCAGTCTTTTGCACCTTTTACCACACCAAAATCAGGGTGTGCGTTCAGGATATTATCTGCACCTGCATAGAAGGTAAGGCATTTGGTGAGCGGATAGCCGAAATAAAGATCCGTTACCAGTTTACCGGAATAATCATACTGATCGGGTACATCACCACTTCCATTATCAAGTGGTACAGTCGGGTTGATGCCCAGACCATCCTGTCCGTAGCCGAGTAATGTTACTTTTCCGAAATAGGTAAGTCTGGTACCAACAGTCAGTTTCTTTCTGCCATATTCAAAGTTGAAGGCAAATTTCATTTTGGGTGCTGAAGCAAGAATGAATTTTTGTTCCCGGTCGCTCAGGAATGTTTTACGTAAGAAATCAGAACCACTCAGTTTAGAAGGGATATTGATCTCATCGATCTTCATGCTTTGAATATTACCGGTTAATAAACCTTTGTAACGATTCAATCCCACTTTTTTATTATAGTCCAGTACAATGTCCACACCGGTATTGGTAGTGTTCACCGCATTGGCAAAGAATTGCGCCAGGCTAACATTCAATGCGGCCATTTGTGAACGGAGACCTGCATCGAGGTTAGGATCGCTGCCATCGAACTGGCCGCTGATCACCACGCGGTCTTTGATCTTGGTCATATATCCGTCTATTGTTACATTGAGGTGTGGAGTAGTTTTCCAGGTAAAACCAAGGCTTCCGCTCAGGCTTTTCTCCTGTGTAAGATCAGGAATACCGGCTGCTTTTGCGAGTGAGCTGTAATTCGGAGCGATTTTTACTTCAGCAATCGTGGCTGCCTGTACGGTGGTAAAGGTGGAGCTGAAATTGATCTGTTGTAAAGATGGAGCCCGGAAGCCGGTGCTGAACGAACCACGGATATTTATATTGGAAGAGGCTTTGTAACGGGTAGCCAGTTTATAGTTGTGGGTGAAACCGAAATCGCTGTAATTTTCTGCACGGGCAGCGATGTCGATCAACCACTCAGGCGTAACGTCTATTTCCACATCGGCATAGGCTCCCCAAACATTACGTTTGGCATTTACTTCATCAGAAGGCTGGTAACCGGGAAAACCTTGTGCTCCGGTTGCTTTATTGGGATCAAAGTTTTTATAAGATCCGGGTTCGCCCGCGTAGATCTGGTAATTTTCATAGCGGTATTCTGCACCCAGTCCCAGGTTTACTTTACTGGAAAACTCATGACTCACATTCAGGTTAGACGTGCTTTGCAGGAAAGAAAATCCACCATCATCAAAATTAGTTTGTGCATTTCCCTGTGAAGCATTGTATGTTTTATAACCAAAGAAATGGAAATTATTTTTTCCAACGGTATTACTGAGGTCCCAATTCCAGTTGTTGCCACAGTTGCCTTTGAAACCACCGGTAACCGAATAGTCATTGATCTTGGTTTGAATATGGGGGCTGTACCATACTTCGCCATCGCTGCCCACACGCATGATCTTAGGGTCATAGATCAGGTTGCCCAGGTTGTCGGTGGGAAACCGTTCGGGACGTGCAGAGAAATTTCTTGTAAATGCATAAGCGTCTGACGATTTGTGGTTGTAGCTACCAAAAGAATAAAAAGTGGCTTTATTCTTCATCGGTATTTCCATATTGTAAAATGTGCCCCCTGCATTCAGGCCGGCATCGCCCATACCCCGGCGATAAATATCGAGATACATGGCATCATCATCGGTCAGGTAGTTCTCTGTTTTCAATGCCTGGCGGAACGTCTTACTGGTGCTGGTACCTTCAAAAGTAAGATTGATGAATCCACCTTTGGTTCCCAGGGGTACGCCGAAGTTGATATTGGCGGTAACATTTTTGCCATCTATTTTACCGGCATGTTCGTAATCGCGGTGTAAACTTTCTTCGAATGCCGTATTGAATTTGGGATCGAGATAGCCGGCGAATCCGATTGTACCAGTTACATTATTTATATTCTTTTTGGTGATCAGGTTGATTACACCCGCAATGGCATCAGAACCATACTGGGCAGAAGCACCGTCTCGTAAGATTTCCACTCTGTCGATAGCAAAGGAAGGCAGTGCATTCAGATCGGTACCGGCATTACCTCGGCCTCTTGTTCCGAATACGGCAACGAAGGCAGTCTGGTGCCGGCGTTTACCATTCACGAGTACCAATGTCTGATCGGGTCCTAATCCGCGAAGGGTGGCCAGGTCCACATGGTCGGCGCCATCGCTACCACTTTGTTTATTGTAATTAAGGGAAGGTGCTGCGTAGTTCAATACTGAAGTAAGGTCCATACGACCGGTAGGAGCGGTTGCCTGTGATACATTGATCACATCCACCGGTGCAGTGGTCTCCGTTTTTACGCGACCCACCCGGCGAGTACCAACGAGTACGACCTGGTTGAGTTCAGTAATGGCGGTCTCCAGCGTAACGCTGATGGTACCGCGGGCCGGAACTGTTTTGGTTGAGTATCCTACCGATGTTATTTCAAGTTCATCATCGGCGGCAACGGTGAGGTTGAATGTTCCATCCGCAGCAGTTTGCGTGGACTTTCCCGTTTTTTTGGATTTTACGGATACTCCTGCCAGTGCAACGCCATTGGCATCCACGATTTTACCGGATATAGTTTGCTGTGCAAAGCAGGTGATACCGGCAAAAATAAAAGCAAGAGTCAAAAGCAGTGTTTTCTTCATATGTGAAGTTTTGGTTAAGAATTCGCCTTAAATATACTGTAAATATTATAGGTCATTACCGAAATGGCCCTGAAAAAATACGGTTGTGTGTAATTCGTGTAGAAGAGCCGCAGGGTAACGGCGTTCCATAGGTTCCATAGGTTCAAGAGGTTCCATAGGTTTCATAGGTTGAAGAAGTTGAAGAGGTTCAAGAGGTTCCATAGGTTGAAGAAGTTGAAGAGGTTCCATAAGTTTCATAGGTTAGTAACACTATTGGCTATCTGTGTGCATCTGTGTTCATCTCCCGCTTAGGCGGGACAAGTTGTGGCTCAGCTTTTCGCCGGAGGCGATTCTGTATTGATTAGTGTCATTCGTGCCATTCGTGGCTCTATATTTTCGCCGCAGGCGATCCTGTATTCATCTGTGTTCATCTGTGTTCATCTCCCGCTTAGGCGGGACAAGTTGTGGCACAGCTTTTCGCCGGAGGCGATTCTGTATTTATTAGCGTCATTCGTGGCCTACTTTTCCCGGATACAACTCCAGCGCTTTCTCCAAACAATCCATGGCCGCATCAATCGCTTCAAGGTTGAGTACATACGCCAGCCGCACTTCATTTTTACCGAGCCCCGGGGTACCATAAAAACCGGTGGCCGGAGCCAGCATCACGGTTTGCTGTTCATGCGAGAAATCTTCCAATAACCATTGGCAGAATTTATCCGCATCATCGATGGGTAATCGCGCAATGGCATAAAATGCACCACCGGGGTTGGGGCAGAATACACCGGGCATGGCATTGAGTCGGCTAACGAGCAGGTCTCTTCTGCGTTGATATTCGGCCTTGGGTGCATCAAAATAGCTGTCGGGCAGATCAATGGCCGCTTCGCCCATGATCTGTGCCAGACCCGGAGGGCTGAGCCTGGCCTGCGCAAATTTCATCGCAGCATCATACACCGCTTTGTTTTTAGTAACGAATGCACCCAGTCGTGCACCACAGGCACTGTATCGTTTACTGATCGTATCCATCAATACCACATGTTGCTCGAGGCCCGGAAGGTGGAGGGCGCTTACGTATTCACCGTCATAACAAAATTCGCGGTAGGCTTCATCACTGAATAAATAAAGATCATGTGCAATACAGATATCTTTCAGGGCTTCCATTTCTGCACGACTGTACAGATAGCCGGTGGGATTATTGGGGCTGCAAATAATGATGGCCCTCGTTTTATCGGTAATTACTTTTTTGAAATCCTGGATCGGAGGAAGGGCAAATCCAGTTTCGATACGGGAGGTGATGGGAACCACTTTTACACCAGCCGCACAGGCAAATCCATTGTAGTTGGCATAAAAAGGCTCGGGAATGATCACTTCATCACCCGGATTGAGACAGGTAAAGAAGCCAAACATGATGGCCTCGCTGCCTCCCGTGGTGATCAGTATCTGTTCGGGAGTAACATCGATTCCTACTTTTTTATAATACTGCACCAGTTTGCGGCGGTAACTTTCATTGCCGGCGCTATGACTGTATTCCAATACCTTGATATCCGCATGGCGCACCGCATCCAAAATGGCGGGTGGCGTTTCTATGTCGGGTTGCCCGATATTCAGGTGATATACTTTAATCCCTTTTTTCTTTGCGGCTTCCGCAAACGGTACCAGTTTGCGGATCGGTGAGGGGGGCATCTGCTGGCCCCGGGCAGATATGGTTAGCATGCGGCAAAGGTAAGGAAGAAGGGAAGGATTAGTGGAAAATGGAAATGGGAAAATGGAAAGTGATGGCCTGCTCTCTGGTATAAAAGTAAATCGCAGGGCAGGTCTGCAGATACCAAATACACAAGGGCAAACGTTTAAGTGAAATGAGGAATTTCTTTTTGTTAATAGTGTATACCCTCGTTGTATATCCGATGTTGGCGGTGGGACAAAATATCGGGATCCGGATTTCAGCTGAAAAATGCTATGTGGGTTTGCCGGTTAACATTACCATTGGTACTTCTAAACGCTCCTGCAACAAGTTAGAGGTCGTTTGCAATAATGGGAAATTGGAAAAAAAGATGGCTGTAGTTGGACGTTAAGCGATGACAGCACCGGTTGAATATAAGCTGAACTGAAAAACCTGAAACGGAACAATACCATACCCAAAACGTGGTATTGTTCTTCCCTGTTTTTTACTGTAGCTTCACCGTACCATTAAACTCATACTATGCGTTTACGTTCCACTCATTTTTTGCTGGTACTAATCATTTCGGTTATACTTACCAGTTGCAATACCTGTAATCCCCGTTCCGGCAGCATTGGATATATCCGCACCTGGGATGTGCCGGCAGGTGAAACCTATACTTTCCAGGAACCGACTGAAGGGTTGAATACGGTGGATTTCATAGCCCGTGTATTTTATTCTACTTTCGATACGATCAATAAACCTCTGACGGATGGGCTGCATCCGCTGGTTATTTTCGGACATGGACGTTTTGGTCCGTATCCCGGCAGCGGTTATCCCAATAATTACCTGCACGCTTCTTATCTTATGAATCAACTGGCCTCCTGGGGTTATGTTTGTGTTACAGTCAATTTTGATGTGGTAAATTCCCTGAACAACGGGCTCAGTGAAAGAGGCGAATTGTTTTTGAAAGCCATTGATTATATGGTTGCACAGAACAGTGATCCCAATTCAAAATTTTACCAGAAGATAGATGTGAACCGGATTGGTATCATCGGACATTCCCGCGGCGGCGGAGGTGCGGTATCGGCTGTAAACCGTAACGTAGCACAGGGAAGCCCCCGCAAGATTAAAGCACTTGCTACCATATCACCCACTAACGTGGATATTCAACCAGTAACAGATATGCCACAACTAATGATTTATGGCACCTGGGATGGTGATCTGAGCAGCGCACCGGGATATAAACTCTGGGATCCCGCACCACGTAATAAAACAAAAGTGTATGTGGAAGTGTATGGTGCCAACCATTTCTTTTTCTCCGATGACCTGATATATGACCACGAGACAAACGGAATACTCCGGGCAAATCACCAGAACATCGCCAAAGGATTTATCAATGCATTCTTCGATCAGCAGGTAAGGGGGTATAACCGTTATTCCTGGCCGGATTATCTTACATACCTGCGCAAAGTGGATACCGTCGAGTATTATGTTCAATATATGAATGAAAATAAACTGATCGTTGATGATGGCGGCGTATTGGGCACTCCCAATGTGAATAATCTCGGAGGAACCAATACCCCCGTATCACTTACACTTTTCGACGACAGCAATCTGGGTGCTGGTGCAAACCAGTATGGAAATACAAATGGCCTCCGTGTAAGCTGGAATGCTTCCACCGATGCCCTGCAAATGAATATACCCGCTACGAATGCCAGTGCGTATGATTATATCAGTTTTCGTGCAGCACAACGGCATGGGGAAGCGGGCAATACTGTCAATACATTTAAAAACATAAAAGTACGCCTCACAGATAATGCAGGACATACATTTACGCTGCCCATCACCAACAGTACCTATAAGGGGTTGCAGTATCCCGACCAGGCCGTATATCCGGGTGGCCCCGGAGGATATAAAAATATCCCTTCCACTTTCCGCATTAAACTTTCCGGATTTACCGGCGTCAATCTTAATTCGATCGTGCAGGTAGCTTTTCTGTTTGATGCGCCCAATTCCGGCGACTATGTCAATAATACCGGAGCGATTACTGTTGATGATGTGGAATTCACCAAATAATTAATCAAAAAGGGTACACTACTTTGAATAACTATATTATGAAAAAAATATTCATCCTCACTTGCAGTGCGCTTTTCATTCTGCTGATCAGTTGCGGACAACCCGCTGCTAAACGGCCCGCTACAGATGTCGACAGCTCACAATTATCACCGATCCTCAATGGTCCCGGAGAAGTTCGGTTAACCACTGGCACAGCCACGGGTGATACGGCTAAGCCGCGCAGCATACCGCTTGAATTGACGAGTGTGGAAGTGCAGACATTGGATACCAGTACCCGTATCGGCAATGCCGGTGATCTGCTCATTACAATCAGCGGAAGGGGCTTTGCTTTTACTTCCAGTAATCCGGTGGTAATAGCGGGTAGAGAAAGGTATGAGAATACCTATTCCAATGAAGAGGGAAGCGAACTGTATGTCATCATACCCTCCGGAAATATACAACGGTTTGCCGCAGGTATGGCGGGGCAACTTCAGGTTATCAACCCCGGTGTAAACAGTAAGCCGGTATCTATCAAACAAACAGGTAATGAACTAATGAGAAAAGCGGGTACTAATGAAAAAGCCGCACTGTTATTTACCCGTTTTGCAGTGGAGCGACGGATCGTGAAGCGATGAAGTTGCTAAGTGAATACACCTAAAATCAGCTAAAGCAGAATACCCAAAAAGGGGTATTGTCGTCCCTGATTGTTGTAATAAATTTGCGCAGCACCTGTTTAAATTTTATGACTGGTATTATACTTGGGGTTAATAGTATAATACCAGTTTTTCTTCCTGCACAATTGAATGTTAGTAAACCTATTTAAGCAGGTGTAATGCCTGCTTTTTTTCAATTATCCTGTTGTTCAGCTTTAACTTACAGACTTTTTTGTAACAGACCGGCAGGTTCAGAGATTAAGTAATTGAAAATCCTGTTCTTCTTTTAACAATTGCTGCCTCATTCCCCTTTGAAAAAGAATAATGATTCTTCAGGTGCTTGCATTAACAGAAAACTGATTCCGGAACAACACCATTCATTATTTTATTTCCATCAAGCCAATTATTTTGTTGATGGTATTTGCAAATTTTGCGTAGCTTTTATCTTCCGCGCTATACGTTAAGGTAAAAAGAATTCCGTTTACGACGGCTATCTTTTGAAGCATATGCAGGTTATAGGTTTTGCCGTCATCTTCTTTCGTAAAACTGTATTCCAGTGTAAGGGTCTGCACCCCGTTCCAGGTGGAATAGCCGGAATAGATAAGGTGATAATCCTTCAGGTTATCCATCAATGTCTTTTTTATCTCGGCTTCTGCATCGGCGACTTTAAAACTCTGTTGTTGTAAAGCCCTTGCCACGCAGTTAAGGTTTTCATTGAATTGATCCTTTTCATTTTCAGACTGGCTGGTTACAAAAAAACGGGTAGTAGTGCCGGGAAGTTTTAACTTCCATTCGGGCGGATAGTATAGCGTAAAATTGTAAACAGAGTCAGTATGTTTCTTCCAGGATAGGGGTACGGCCATTGTTTTTTGAGCTTGAACCGCAGGGATGGCCGTCAGCAGTATACAGGTGGTGATGATGGAATGTAGCAATTTCATTCCGGCAAGTTAACTTTTTTGTAAATGCCACAAGCCTATAAAAAACGTACTTCTGTACGGCGGTTGAGTTGCCTTCCTTCTTCGGATGTATTATCTGCAACGGGCTCACTGGCACCATATCCCTTCGCCACAACCCGTGTGCCGGGGATGCCTTTATTCATCAGGTAACTCCGTATGGCATTGGCCCGGTCCTGCGACAATTTCAGATTATGCGCTTCCGTACCTGTATTATCCGTATGTCCTGCAATTTCCACCCGGCTGGTTTCATGCCGTTGAAGATACTCCAGTAATTCATTTAGCTGTGTATAGGATTCCGGCCGGAGACTGGCCTTATCCGTATCAAAATGCACATCATCCAACCGGTAACGGCGGGCTGGCTCATATTTAATATTGATCCAAAAGGGTTCTGAAAAAAATTCATCCGGCCCCAGTTCGGGAATCACCAGTTTGGTATACCGGGTGGTATCCGTAATACTTTTTACACTGATCACATAGGTATCACCCGGCGGGAGCTGAATGTCAAATTTCCCATTGGCGGGTGAGATACCGGTGAGTAGCCTGCCTGTCTTCTCGCCCCTGAACAGGATCTCTTCTCCCTTGCGGGGTTGCCCTTTCATGTTGGTAACGGTAACCTGTACCGTAGCAACACGGGGCAATGTATCGGCAAGCGGATTTTGCTGCCCTTTTACCAATGAAAAATTGAATAATGCGAACGCGAGTAAACACCAATTACGCAACATATAACAATATTTTACCTGCAACGGGTCAGCGCTTTTATTATTGCAGATCATAGGGTGATTTTTCATAAAATACCCCGTTTATGAAATAAAAAGGGGCAGTTATTAATCGGCGCTTCAGTGCCATTTCATTAGGAATACTTTTGCAAAGAGCCTTTCATACAATTATAACCAGCGCCTGAATTCGCTTTCCGCTGTCCGGCGGATCGGTTTGTTTGGTAATCCCGGGTTTTTTAACCAGGGATTTTTTTATACCCAATACACGGTATGGTATGAACAGAATAACCCCGTATTTTTAGCCGGAAATGTCGGTCAACCATTTTTCTGAACACCGGCATTATAAAAATAACTCATAACATGTTCCAAAAACACTTCCTGGCCGCGATGGCCCTGCTAATCAGTATCTGTGGTATTTCTCAGGATGCTACGAGTTTTTACAATGAAGGTCTTAAACTGAAAGAGGCCAAAAAGCCCGCTGAAGCGATCGAAAAGTTCAAAAAAGCCATTGCGCTCAAACCCAATTATTCCGAGGCGCACTATGAAAGTGGCTGGTGTTACAACGATCTGAAAGATTACATGAATGCCATCATCAGTCTCCGGAAAGCCCGTATTGGCTGGTCCAACATTCCCAAAGTGCATTTTGAACTGGGCTATGCGTTTCAAAAGACCGACCGGATTGATTCTGCACTGGAATGTTACCAGCGATGCCTGCAATTGAAGCCAGACTATTCCCTCGCTTTCAAACAACTGGGATATATTCAATATGACAAGGAAAAATATGAAGCGGCATTGGATTATTTCAGCAAGTATGAGGCCAATACCAAAGTGGACATAACCGATTATCTCTATTGGTATAGGAAAGGCTTTATGCAGAATGCGCAAAAAAACTATACAGACGCTATACTGGCACTGAATAAATCGCTGGAAAGGAAAAAAGATTATATTAATACTTATCTCGAACTGGGCTACGCAGCCACCCGGCTGAAACAGGCGGATGAAGCGATCGGTTATTTCCAAAAAGCAAAGGCCATTGACCCGAAAAACCATGTGTCGTACAACGGTATTGCCGAAGTATACCGGGATATAAAAAAGGATTATGCCGAAGCCCTCAACTGGTACCAGAAAACACTCGATATAAAGGTGGATGAACGCAAGGCCTGTTATGGAATCGGATACTGTTATAATTCTACCGGAAAATTTTCCGATGCGATACCGTATCTCAAAACGGCTGTATCGCAGGAACCCACGTATACCGCCGCTTTTGTGGAACTGGGATACAGCTACTACCGTACGCAACAATACGCCGATGCGCTGGAAAATCTCAATAAAGCCATGGAGCTGAATCCGAACAATGAAAATGCACGGTACTATGCGGTATTGGTTTATGAAAAACAGCGGAATAAAACGATGGCGCAAAAAATGGTGGATGCATTGAAAAAAATATCCTCCAAATATGTGGCGGAATTGCAGAAAAGAGTGGATGCTATGTAACTGCTGCCAGGTAATAATTTCACCCCGTGAAGTATGGTTTTCACCACCTGGTAATTTGCCTTCACCCTTTTGGAAAAAAAAAGAACCACTATCCTGTTATTTTCAGTTTATAAAACTGAAATAATATGAAACTGCTTTTCATCGTATGTTGCTCGTTGCTGATGGCCCCGGTCATGGCACAGACCAAAAAGATCGCGTATAAAAGCCACAGTGGTGCTGAGAGCAATTTTGCCACCGCCCTCGATGAGCGGCTCTTTGATATGGATCATTCCAATTTTGGGGTGGCACCCACCGAATTAGTTCGCCATGCAAAATTGGACAGCGTGATCTTTGTTTGCGATACGGTGGCCATCATGGTTACCAGTGAGTATTGTACCCGCATTTTGCGGCATAGCAGGGAAACACAAGGCGAACCCCGCCTCTGGAACCCCGGGAAAATGGAAGTAAAAAACCATCCCCTTTTTTCGCGACAGCATTCGCTGGATAGTATCCGAAACGTGATCCGTACGCAATACAATTTTCAAAACCCGATCGAAAAAGTGGTGTTTGTGGGATATGATAATGCAGGCGACAAGCCGGTGACACGTGTCAGAAAACAAAAACCAAAGGAAGGGGTAATCGGGATGATCACGGATCGGAAACCACCGCTCGATAATACGGGATGGACCATTTTCGCAGGCATACTGGTGATCTCCCTGTGTGGGGGTTGGATCGCCTGGTACTTGCGATCGTTGCAAAAATCAGCCGGAAAGGATTTTGCACCTGCACACGCCTGATGAGTCAGGGTAAAAAAGCCTCTGGTCAGTAACAGGGAAGAATCCTTTAGAATAGTTGTAATTTGAACCATAATAAAGAATATGAAAATAATATTCCTCTTACTGGCCGGGTTGTATACCCTTTCGGTGAATGCGCAAACCCGCCTGATCGCCTATAAAAGTCATAGTGGCAATATGGAGCAGTTTTCCACCGCACTGGAACTGAATCTTTTTGATATTGATGCATCCAATTTCGGACTGCCTTCCACCCTGCAGCTTGACAGCGTTATTTTGATCAAAAAATCGGTAGCAGTAGTGGTAACCAGCAGGGGAGAAGGGGCTCCTGTGTTTCGCCAACGGGATACCCTGCGGTCAAAATCCCTGTTTAATAAAAAAATATCCATTGATACGCTGAAGAAAAATATCCATAAGCTGATCCGCTTTGACAATCCGGCTGATTCCATCCGGTTTATCGGCTTTGGGAAAGAAGAAGTGTCTTCAAAAATGAACGGAGGGTTGTTTTATTTTTCGCATAACCATGATCGTTATAATCCCTTTGATGGCATGGCAGTATTTATCAGCGGGCTCATCCTGTTGGCGTCGTTGCTGGCCGGATGGATCGCCTGGCGATGGAAGTATTCCGGACTCCGGCCTGTATCAGTATAATACTATATAGCTCGGTTCATGCAAAAGAAGCCATCCTTTTTCTATACAGTTACAGCAGTATTTTTCCTGCTCTGTATTTTCTTTATTCCTTTTCCTTTTCATCTGTTCCCCCTGCAGGAGTTCATTACGGATAGCCTTTTTGGCCCACTGATCCGGGTAGCCGGACGCATATTCTTTTATATTTCCTTTAAAAGTACCCTGGTATACTCCGACTCCAGGTCCATGTACGTGCTGGTTGGGTTGTTGCTGTTGATCAGCATTCCTGTTGGGTGGATAGTATGGTACAATGGACGGCAACGTGTTTGGTTTGGCCATCTGCTGAAGATCATCTATCTGATCGCCGTGTACTATCTCGCGTTGATGTTGTTGAAATATGGGTTTGATAAAATTTTCAAACACCAGTTTTATCTACCGGAGCCAAATATATTATACACCCCGCTGGGTAAAGTGGATAAAGACTTGTTGTATTGGTCGTCGATGGGTACCTCCCGTTTGTACAACATCTTTGCGGGTGGGGTGGAGGTACTGGCCGCTTTGTTGTTGCTGTTCCGCCGCAGCAGAATGGCCGGTGCGTTGCTGGCCATGGGTATACTGGCACAGGTACTAATGATCAATCTCAGTTTCGACATTTCGGTGAAGTTGTATTCAGCCCTGTTGCTGGGCATATCCTTATTCCTTTTGGGCAGATATGCTGACCGGTTTCGTATTTTCTTCTCCGGACATAAAACGATTACGCTGGCTGCACTGCCGGAAACGACAGTAATCACACATCCCTTTTGGCGGGTGGCTATCCGGTTATGTATTACCGGTTTTATTCTTTTAGAATCCCTGATACCGTATATCAATACCCGCAATTTTAATGATGATACGGCTCCCCGGCATAACCTGCACGGGGCGTATGCGGTACAGCAATTTATCAGGGGCAGTGATACCTTGAGCGGGGCGGATGCTCCGGTGAAACGTTTTTTTATTCACCGCCAGGGCTATCTCATTTTTCAGGATCAGGATGATAAGATGCAGGATTATAAATTGGATTATGATTCGGATAGCTATCACTATGTACTAACCGATTATCAGCAACGGAAAAGAAATATTGACATCGTATACCGGGATGCAGATTCCATCCTTACCATACGATATATGCAACATGACTCCGCAATTTTGCTTTCCGCCAAAGCGCTGGACTGGCGAAAACTCCCGGCTTTACAAACGAGCTTTGGACCATTATTGTCCGGGGAAAGTTTTTGCAAAGCCCTGAAACATTGCCCCAGAGCGGGTTCTAGCCCCTCTCCTTTGGGGAGGGGTCTGAATTGATTTTCAAACTAATAAATAGTTTTACCGGACAACAATGGCTTTGAACAGCCAGCCCAAAAGAAGGCAAGCCTATTAAGGGTGGGCAACCAACCAACCGCGAACTGTATTCAACCTGCCTGCCTGCCGGCAGGCTTCTTCAACCTCTTGAACTTCTTCAACCTCTTGAACCTATGGAACCTATTCAACTTATGCAACCTATGTAACTTCTTAAACTTATTGAACTTCTTCAACCTCTTGAACCTATGAAACCTATGCAACCTCCCACAGCCCCCATTTCATGTTGTCCGGAATTTTTTCACCGCATTGTTTGAGGGTAAGCAGCATATTGCCACGGTGATGGGATTCATGTGAAATAAAATAACCAAGCAGGGGAACTAATCCGGCTTTGTATCCTTTTACTTTTCCGCCATTGTCATAGCTGGCAGCAAACAGGGTAGCGAGGGCTTTGGCAGAAGCTTCGAGTGATTTTTTCAACAGTTTGCGATCGGGTTTATCGTCTTTATTGATCGGGGTGAGTTGTTTGAACAGTTCTTTGTCGCAGCTCTCCAGCCATTGCAGGCGTACACTGTGTATATGTACCCATTGCTGATAAATGGTGCGTCCGCCGCGTGTACTGAGCGTTTTTTCCAATCCGGCATCTGAGGTATTGTCCAGTACAAGCAGGTTCTTCTGCTGGTGAATTTGCCAGGTTTGTAAAAGCTGTTCTTTCATGATTAATTGAGTATTGCGATAGTGAATATTCCCTTTGTATCATTGGCCTAATACTTTCTGACAAGCTGGGGATGGCTCAAAATAAAAAATCCCGTTCATACATGAACGGGATTTTTATTATAAATTAAAACTGATTAGTTTTTGGGCTTTTCAGCTTTTCCTTTTGTTTTGATGTATTCTTCATACGCTTCAGGAGTTAAAACTTCTCCGGTGATATGTACTACTTTGGGACCATCCACACCTGCGAGAGTGATATACACATCTTTGTTGATGGGTCCTACAGCAGGAGCGTTGAATTGTACTTTGAGGGGAGCGGTTTTACCGGGTTCGATGGGCTGCTCGGGTTTTTCAGGCACAGTACATCCGCAGGAAGCTGAAGCATTGGATACTACAATGGGTTTGTCGCTGATGTTCTTAATTTCAAAAACATAAGTAACGGGAACACTTTGTTTGATCTTTCCAAAGTCATGTGTTTCCACGTTCATTTTGATAACATCGTCAGCTTTAGGGGCTGCGGGTTGAGCCATTGCAGTAAGGGTGAATGCAAATGCAGTTGCGAGTAAGAAGATTTTCTTCATGATAATGTAGTTTAAAGCGTTTGTTTTTTTAAGAAATCAACAGATGCATTGGCGGGTGCAGAACCCTCGGGGGCCTTCCACACAAAGCCTTTGATCTGTAATACTTTTGATTGATTTGAATTATAAGTGATCGTGATCGTTTTAAGGAATGTACCTTCTGCTGCTGCATTATAACCAACCCTGATTTTGGCGGTAGCGCCAGGAGCGATGGGATCGCGGCTCCATTCAGGAGTGGTACAGCCGCAACTGGCCTGTACATTGTCCAAGGTAAGCGGGGTCTTGCCGGTATTTACAATTTCAAAATTGTAGTAGACTGGTTTACCCTGTGGTATTTTGTCAAAATCATGCTCTGTTTCTTTCAATTTCAGCACATCTTCACCGGGTGTAAGGGCAACGGCTGGTTTTGCAGGCTGCGTACCATGGTTATGACCGGCATGATCATCATGGGCAGGTTGCTGGGCATTAACCCCCAGAGCAAGAAAGAGAACAAATAAACTACTGCTGATATATTTCATAGTAGGAAAAATTGCAGACCCCAAATTTAGCTAAAAGATGGCATAATTAATAGGGGGGTTGCATGGTTATGCATATTTTTTCCCCCTTTGTGCGGCACCGTTGTGTATGCTGGCAATATTCCTATTTTTGCCCTATGGAAAATACTAACCCGGCGATGCTTACCGATGAAGAAAAATTGTCATACGACAAATTCAGGGATGAAGTATTGAATGATTATCGGGTTGCCTGCATTAGCCGGGAAACCAGCTTGTTAGGCCGAAAAGAAGTATTAGGTGGCAAGGCTAAATTTGGCATTTTTGGAGATGGAAAAGAAGTGGCCCAGGTGGCCATGGCAAAATTTTTCCGGACGGGGGATTTTCGCAGCGGCTATTACCGCGATCAGACCTTCATGTTTGCAACCGGTCTTACTACCGCCGAACAGGTGTTTGCACAATTATATGCTAACCCCGATGTGAATATTGAGCCCTTCAGCGGCGGTCGCCAGATGAATTGTCATTTTGCCACTAAAATGGTGGATGAAAATGGTGATTGGCTCCAGCTTTCGGGGCTTAAAAATATTTCCAGTGATATTGCCCCCACAGCCGGGCAAATGCCCCGGGCCCTTGGGTTGGCCTATGCATCCAGGGCCTTCCGGAATATTCAGGAATTGCATGCCTTCAAACATCTTTCTTCCAATGGAAATGAAGTCTGTTTTGCCACCATTGGCGATGCTTCTACGAGTGAAGGTCATTTCTGGGAAACGATCAATGCTGCGGGTGTATTACAGGTACCCCTGGCCGTATTTGTCTGGGATGATGGCTACGGAATATCCGTACCTAAGAAATTTCAAACCACCAAAGCATCGGTGTCCGATGCCCTGAGCGGCATGCAAAAAACAGATGGCACTAATGGTATTCATATTTATAAAGTAAAAGGCTGGGATTATGCTGGTATGTGCGAGGCATTTGAGGAAGGGATTGGCATAGCGCGAGACACACATACACCCGTACTCTTTCATGTAGAAGAAATCACGCAACCGCAGGGACATAGTACCTCCGGCAGTCATGAGCGTTACAAAACGCAGGAAAGACTCGAATGGGAACGCGAGTGGGATGGAATAAAGAAGATGAAAGAATGGATCGTGGAGAATGCACTCGCTACCGACGAAGAACTGAACGATATTGCTGATAAAGCGAAAGAATGGGTGCGCGACAGCCGTGCTGCCGCCTGGGAAAAATTCATAACTCCGATTCGTCAGCAGGTAGCACGTGCCACGGAAAAACTGCATGCACTGGCCACCGCATTGCCGGAGAAAACAACGGACATTCAAAAACTCGCAATCGAACTGTCGGCTATTCGGGAACCGCTTCGCCGCGATGTACAAAAGACCTTGCACCGGGCCCTGGTGATAGCCGGTAGTGCAGATGCAGCTTCAGATGTAAAAGATTACCATAACGAACTACAGGCAGAGAACAGAAAAAAATATAATTCGCAATTATATAATGAAGGCCCGAAGAGTGCTATGAAAGTGGAAGTGGTGAAGGCCAGTTTCGCCGCCGATGCACCAACCCTCAATGGCTTTGAAGTACTGAACCGATATTTTGATGAACTCTTCAGCACGAACCCCAAAGTATTGGCCTTTGGCGAAGACCTTGGTTATATCGGTGATGTGAATCAGGGTTTCAGTGGCTTGCAGCAGAAGCATGGCAAACAACGCATATTCGATACCGGTATCCGCGAACTTACTATTATGGGGCAGGGTATCGGGCTTGCCATGCGCGGCCTTCGCCCGATCGCCGAAATACAATACCTCGATTATTTATTATACGGGCTGCAGCCATTGAGCGATGATGTGAGTACGCTGCATTACCGCACGGCGGGACAGCAAAGTTGCCCCCTGATCATTCGCACCCGCGGACACCGCCTCGAAGGAATCTGGCACAGCGGATCACCCATGGGAATGGTGATCAACGCCCTGCGGGGAATGTATATTTGTGTGCCACGCAATATGACACAGGCGGTGGGAATGTACAATACCTTATTAAAAAGCAATGATCCCGGACTGGTGGTGGAATGCCTCAACGGATACCGGCTCAAAGAAAAATTACCTTCCAACCTGCTTGAATTCACTGTGCCGTTGGGGGTACCCGAAGTAATAAAGGAAGGAAATGATATAACTATTGTATCGTATGGCTCCACGCTTCGTATCATTCAGGAAGCGGTAACGATGCTGGAAGCGCAGGGTATCAGTTGCGAAATCGTGGATGTACAAACACTCTTACCGTTCGATACACAACAGGTTGTATTGGCTTCGCTTAAAAAAACTAACCGTATCGTATTCATTGATGAAGATGTGCCGGGTGGCGCGGCCGCATATATGTTCAATAAAGTAATGGAAGAACAGAGCGGCTATCGTTTTCTCGATGTAGCCCCTCGTACCATTACCGGTAAAGCACATCGTCCGGCCTATGGCAGTGATGGCGATTATTTCTCCAAACCCAATGCGGAGGAGATTGAGCAGGTGATACGGGAAATGATGGCGGAGTAAAGAATTATGAATTAAGAATTATGAATTATGAATGGGGTTTCGTATTAACGCGAAACCCCATTTTTGTTTGGTAATACAAACATGTTTAACTGCCTTCAATTACTCATCCGCATCTTACCTATACGTACAATAATCATTATTGCTAAAGCTTACCAAAAGCGTACAATTCATAATTCTTAATCATTATTGTCCGGGGAAAGTTTTTGCAAAGCCCTGAAACATTGCCCCAGAGCGGGTTCTAGCCCCTCTACTGTGGGGTTTCTGAGTTCGCACAACGTGCGGATGAAAGAAACGCGCGTAGCGCTTGGGGAGGGGTCTGAATTGATTTTCAAACTAATAAATAGTTTTACCGGACAACAATAATTCATAATTCATAATTTTCTATAGCCTTTTCTTCGCCGTTTAATCATTCAAAACAACCGTATAATAGTATAACCTGTTCGTGGTATTGTTAGGTGGTGGCTTGCCCGTTACCTTCGTCCTGCATTTCGAAAAACCATATTTCAAATACTGATAACCATTAAACCAATTCATTATGTTACGAATGCTTATTGCGGCAATCTTCGCCGTATTATTTTGTGCCGTTGCCGGTGCTCAACTTAAGAGTGAAGTTAAACGGTATCCCCGCGGCACTATGGCCGGAGAAGTGGCCCTGCTGGAACAATGGAGTGAGAGTGACGGACTTCGTTCTTCTACAGTGTATGCTATCGAAGTTCCGGTGAGTGCCTGCTATTCGCTCGCTGTAATCACGAATCTGCAAAAAGGAATAAATATGCCGGTACTGGTAGACGGCAAAGCAATGCCGCATCAGTTTACGACCACAGAAAGCGGTTGGCAGAAAACCATGGCGTCATCCATCACGAAGAATGATGCCTGTGGTGTGTATCTCACCGCTGGTCGTCATTTGCTTGTATTCCCGGTAAATAGTAATATGCCTCCGCTGATTGATGAACTCAGTTGCAGCAGAAGCGGCAATCATACAGGATTGGATGCAGACTGGAATCAGTTTTCACAGCGCCTTACCCAATGGGTACAGGATAAACCGGTGAGTAATGTGCCGGCTGCTGATAAAGCAAACAGTCTTTCCGGTAAAGTACTTAACAATCCAAGTGGTAATTATGAGCATGCCATTGATACGGCCTTTGCCTATACCACCATGCAATGGGTATACCTTACTGCTGGTACTACATATACCTTTTCAACCAGTGGTTCCACCATTGATCCGGTTTTACATTTATTTGACCCTGCTAATGTCGATGCCTATTCCTGGTGGAGTGATGACAGTAATGGTACATGGGAAAGCACCCTCACCGTTACAATTCCGACTACAGGAAGTTATTATTTATTGGCGAGGCCCTATTATGGAGGACAGAGTGGTACCACTTCTATTGCCCAAAATGGAAGCGCGTACCTTTCCAATACACCCATTTCAGGTTTGCGGTTTAATACTACTTCACGCACCGGGAACCTCAATTATTTTACAGCCCGCTTAACTGGCACTACCCCTGATACACGCATCTTTACCATTAAATCATCTGGCACCAACGTGACTGGCTATAATGATGATTATTCCAACTCTTCTGGCGGTACCTGGAACTGGTTCCTTGCATCCCGGATCAAAAAGAATTATGCTACCGGCAGTACTGTAGTTTTTGTGAGTTCCTACAGTGCCGCAAGAACAGGCTTTTGTGATGTGTATATGGGTAATACCAATGCCACTATTCCCACTACCTTTGAAGCCAGTAATTTCCCCTTGTTGAAAGGAGAAGATGCCATTCAAACAGCACCTAGTGAATATTATAACTGCATCTCCTGGTCGGGCGGTATCACTACCAGTTGGGTATGGCCCATTGACCCATCCTCTACCTGGTATGTGGCCAATAATCCATTGGGAAGTTTTGATAAATTTTATTCCAATACACCCCAGCGATATCCCGGTGCCTGGAATTATACACGCTCCGGTGCTACCGCTGCCAACGCTGCAGTAGATCTCTGGAAAACGGCCAGTGCATATACCCATGCATCTGTAACCAAACCAGGAAATGCTCATCCGCACGGATATGATTGGGAAAGCAAACCAGGGGGGCTGGACAGAACCTTGCATCCGCGCAATTCTCTGGAAAATCCAAGCTGGTATGGAGCTGTAACTAACTATTATAAATTTGCCGGAACTTACTCAAGAATGAATACTGGTTTTACTACGGATATCGACGCAGTGAATGCAGGTCTGGCTGTTATTGATAAAGCCAGCCTTACCAACGGTGCACAGCAAAAACTGCGTACGCTTATCGCAAAGAATGACTTGAATATTTCCGGCACATTTGAAATGCTTTACCAGGCCTGGGATAAGACGAAAGCTAAAAACTTATCCATGAGTGATCCTTATATGTATTGCAATAATGCGGAGTATGAAAGGCTGGCGGCATTCTGTCAGAGAAATACAGACGCGTCGATGTATCTGGTTTTTGATAAATATGTGAATAGCAATGATCATTTCCTGAGCAAACTGCTGGTTACACTTACTACTGCAAAATATGGTCATCTGCTGACTGAAGTAAGAGAAGAAAGACTGGCCAACCCCAATGATGCACAGGGTCGTTATAAAATTCACGGTGATCATGATAACGGAGTTTTATATATTGAAAAGATATTGAAGCAATTGTCTGCTACGGATGCAACGGCCACCATGGATGAAGCCATCAGTGTGATCGTATCTCCCAATCCGGTAAAGGATCAGTTTACGGTACAGGTAGTACTGAAAAATGACTCCCGTATTAGTGTACAGGCCATTTCAACACGAAGCCGTATAACCCGCACATTACAAGCAGAGAGTACATTGCAGGCCGGCACACACCGTTTTACCGCCAATGCCCGCAACTTCGGATCCGGGGCTGGTGATATTATTGCTGTACAGGTGATGATCAATGGAGTAATGCAAACAGTGAAGGTGCTGACACTCTGATGAAACAAACAATTTTAAAGGCTGATGAAACCCTTTTGTTTCATCAGCCTTTTTTTATTTTTTATATTGTAAATTAGAATATGGCTAAAAAAGTAAATACCTGGAAAAAAGGCCGTGGCAAGCTGGGCATCTTTGCTCCGTTGATTGGTTCGTGGAAAGCCGAAGCGGATTCTCCGATGGGAAAGCTTACCTGCACCAGGGTGTTTGAAACGGTTTTAAGCGGGCAATATATCCAGCTAACCGCTCAATGGAAATTCAGCAAAGGTGTTTATACAGAAACGGCTATGATCGGTATGAAAGAAGGGCAAATCAACTTTTGGTCTTTTACCTCTGATGGCAAAAACTCTTCCGGTATTTTATCCGATGGTACGGATGTACACCCGGCTGCTATTTGTTTTGAAGCGCAAATGCCTGCCGGTACCGCGCGTATGATTTACTGGCCACATGAAGCGGGCGGTTTCAACTGGGCGGTGGAATCAAAAACAAAAAAAGGGTGGAACCGGTTCACCCTGCATCATTACAAAGCAATGTAATGAATGGATAAACCGGCTCCCTGCTGCTGTGTCATTTATCTTTTTGCATGTGCCGGCCCTTGCCCCATTTCATCATCTTCATCTTTCTGGGGCAAGAGGTAGTATTCTGTTTTGAATAACCGGTTCATTTTATCGAAATAATTCCAGGTGCCGGTTCGCTGGTTATACTGATCATAAGCTCCGATCGTTTTTACAATGGATGGCTTTTCCCTGAGCCCGCGATAGGGATCGAGATAGTATTGATTGACAATCGTTCCATCATCGAAGGCGTAATACAGAAACTTCAGATGAATATATTCCGAGGTTGTAAAGGCATAAAAATCCTGTATTTGATCATTGGCATAATTTATTTTCAGATGATCAATCCCGGAAATGGGTTTTAAATCTGTGTAGCGGCTGATCTGTTGGTAGATTGACAAACCAAAGTGCCGGAATTGGCGGAACACCATTTCCTTCGCAGGGTGTTTTTCCTGTATCTTGAATAAGCGCGGATCACAATCTTGGTAATAATGCCAGGTACCTTCTTTTTTATAGGTTACCAGCGGCGGAGAGAAGAAAAGGCCTTGTCTTTGCAGATAGGGGTCATTCAATAACTGGAGATCATTATTACCCGTATTCCCTGTGACTGTACTTCTGGCACTGATAGAGGCTGAGTTCAGTGCCGTTAATTCAATATTCTGAAACCAGAGCAGGTTGCCGGGATTATATATTTTTTCACGGCCCAAGGCGAGCAGGGTACCGCTCATTGTATAAACTTTTGTATTCACCTGTATGCTGTCGATGGGTTCACGCACCCACTTGATAGAGTCGGCCCGGTCGTAATTGATCTTCGTGATCGCATTGCCATCTTTAAAGGTGATCTCTTCGATGATATTTCCATCCCTGTCAAAGCGGGTACGGATACCGTTCAGTTTATCATTCTCCCAGCGTTCAGTACGGCAAAGGAGATGGGTGCCCGGGTAATATTCAAACCATTGACCCGTACGTTTACCATAGGTATAGTAACCGATGATCCAGGGCATATCCACCGCATAGTTTTGTTCCCAGCGTCCGTTCAAAACACCATTTACCCCTTCTCCTCTGCACCAGATGGCTTGTTTACCGGGATTGGCACGACGCCAATTTTTGGTGGTTTCAAATTCGACGGTGATGCACGTGGGCTTTTGCGGAATCTCATATTTATTGGGCAATTCAAATCCTCTTGGTTCGTAAAAATCGTACGCCCCCTGTATCAGTTTCAATTCGTCGAGTGTGAGCCCGGAACTTTGCTGCCATTGCAGCACGCCTTCTGTATGAATATCTTTTACCCAGGCGAAATTATCATCCTGTGCAATACGGAAGGCAAGATCCTCAAAGCCGGTTTGTTGCATCAGGTAGGCCACTGCACAATGGGTAAAGTTAGGATCTATAAAAACAGGGATTCGTTCACGGCGCGCATCGTTGATAGGAAAACGACCCGCCAGACGATAGTCGTCGAGCAATTGCAGCATCGTCATCCGTTTTGAGAATAGTGCGGAATTTGTATAGCAGATGGAGTTTTGCTTCAATACCTGCAGTACGTGCGTTAAATGCGTGCGGATATAGTCCCTGTCATTTTCGAAACTACGTGCAGCGGCTATGGGTACAGCGGATCTATAGTTTTTCCAGTTGGGGTTGAATGCACACAACTGTTCAAATAATCCGTTAGCCCCTGCTGTGTACATACAAAGGCTTAAGACGATGGAGGTGAGTATTTTTTTCATATCAGAAGTTTTGACGTTACGAATGTAGGAGGCGCATGCGATGGGTTTTTACAGATTGGGTGAAAGGGTCATTCGGCTTGGTGGGCTAGTGGTGGCTGTCAATGATTCATTCAGTGGGTATGGGTGAATCAGGTGTTTTTTTCAAGTCTCCCCAAAAAACGTCTTTATTTAATCTGTATATTAGTGGGACGATTAAGTAATGGCCGGAATAATTTTAGCACCATGAAAAATGTATTGTTATTTACTGCATTGCTATTAGTCTTATTAGCCTGTAATAAAAACGAATCGAATGTACCTGATACACCCGCTGTGGTATCCGATATAGATGGTAACCGGTATGAAATCATCTCAATTGGCGGGAGGGAGTGGATGAAACAAAACCTGTCCACTTCCAGATACCGCAATGGAGCCGTTATTCCCAATGTTACAGATCCAGCCCAATGGGATACGCTTACCACCGGCGCCTGGTGCTGGTATAACAATGACTCAGCTACTTACGCAGCTACTTATGGAAAGTTATATAATTGGTATGCAGTAAATGATCCGGGGGGGCTGGCTCCTGCGGGATGGCATGTGCCGGATGCCGTAGAATGGACAACTCTGTCCACCAGTCTGGGCGGAAATGCTGTTGCTGGTGGTTTATTGAAAGAATCGGGGAATTCACACTGGATGAGTCCGAATAGCAATGCAACCAACAGCACCGGTTTTACCGGGTTGCCATCCGGATTCAGGGATTTACATGGTCCATTCAGCGGAATCACATTTTCTGGAATTTTCTGGACATCTTCACCGTTTGATGCACTCAATAGCAATACTTGTGAACTGATGTATAATGAACAAAGCTTGATTACCGGCAGATGGAATAAAAATATGGGGTATGCTGTACGGTGTACCCGGGATTAACAGCCATTTCAATCATTACAAACTTGCATTTCGCCGGGCATTACTTACGGTTGGTGTTTATCTGAACTGGCTTGACTCACTGTACCAAAATAATGCGTTTGCAAATCTGCCTTATAATCTGTATCTTATATTCCTATTTTAAACACTCCTAAAATCAACGATTATGCCCATTGTAAAAGTGATAGAAGTAATCGCTTCATCTGAAAAAAGTTTTGACGATGCCGTAAAGCAGGCAGTAAAAGAAACCTCCAAAACAATCCGCAACATCGACTCCGTGTGGGTAAAGGACATGAAGGCACATGTAAAAGATGGAAAGATCAAATCCTATGGTGTGATTTGCAAAGTGTCTTTTAGGATTGATGGCAAGAAAGAAAAAGAATAGTTTCATGTACGAAGTACGGTGTTCGATGTACGCTACGCCTTCTTTTCTGGCAAACACCATACACCGCACATCGTACATCGTACATCGTAAATCGTGTCTGCAATTTGTATTCCGGAATCTTCTAGCTTTGTGGCATGCCCACGCATTTCCTGCACATTATTGATATCTTAGGTACCATTTCATTTGCGGTGTCAGGCGCTTTTCTCGCTATGGAGAAAAAACTGGATCCCTTTGGTGTATTGGTCATTTCCTTTGTCACCGCTTTGGGAGGGGGTACCTTACGCGATATGCTAATAGGCAATCTTCCCGTCGGCTGGCTACGCAATGAAACAGCCGCCGGGGTAGTATTATCCGCTGCCTTTGTTACTATGTTCTTTGGCCGCTACCTCAAACATTTCACCACCACCTTATTTTTATTCGATGCGCTCGGTCTTGGATTGTTTACCATTATCGGCATAGAACTGGGTTTGAGTCATCAGTTGAGTACCGGTATGTGTATCGGACTTGGCACTATCACGGCCTGCTTTGGCGGGGTGCTGCGCGATGTATTGCTCAACAGTATTCCATTGTTGTTTCGCAAAGAGATCTATGCGTTGGCTTGTATCGTGGGTGGCCTTCTTTATTTCGGATTGAAGCAATTGGAAATGGATGCTGATGTTGCACGCATACTCTGTATCCTCGCCATCTTTGCCATAAGGGTATTAGCCGTGCAATGGAAATTATCGCTTCCTGTCTTTTATAATAGTGGGAAGGACACCAATACCTGATTCATCTATCTCACAATTAAACTATATATATATGAACACCCTCCCCATTTACCAGGCAGATGCATTTACCAACCGGTTGTTTGGCGGAAATCCTGCTGCCATTGTACCACTGGAAAGCTGGATCGATGATCACCTGATGCAGCAGATTGCGATGGAAAACAACCTGGCGGAAACGGCATTCATTGTAAAACGACAACATGACTATCATATCCGCTGGTTTACTCCCTTGGTGGAAATTGATTTGTGCGGGCATGCCACGCTGGCTGCGGCCTATATCATCACCCGTTTTTTAGGGTATACATCACCGGTAGTTCGTTTTCATTCTAAAAGCGGAGAGTTATTGGTAACTCGAAAAGATCACTTGCTGGAACTGAATTTTCCGGCGCGTATGCCCGATATGGTTACAGATTATCCGGAACAATTGTTACAGGGTCTGGCTATTTCGAATCCGGTAGCTATATACAAAAGCAGGGATTATGTGGTGGAATTGAATACGCAGGAAGAGGTGGAAAAATGTACGCCCGATTTTGCTGTACTGGGAAAAATACCCGTAACAGGGATTATGATTACCGCACCGGGCCGGCATTGCGATTTTGTATCTCGGTTCTTTGCACCAGCCAGTGGCATCAATGAAGATCCGGTAACAGGCTCTGCCCATTCCACGCTTATTCCATTCTGGGCAGCGAAATTGCATAAAAAGGAATTACATGCTTTCCAATTGTCGGCCCGAAAAGGCGAGCTCTGGTGCAGTCTTTTACCCGAAGACCGGGTGCTGATGGCCGGAGAATGTGTGTTTTATATGAAAGGGGAGATTGTGAACCTGCCTGTCGGCAGGTGGTGAATTGTCAACGGTGAATTGTGAATAACCCTGTTTATTTATAGTTTCCTATCGAACTTTTGGAACCTGCCTGCCGCCAAACTTCTTGAACCCTCCTGCGTTACGCTACGGTTTACCTGCCGAAATTAAATGGAGGCATGGCGGGCCCCAAAGGGGCAAGCACGCCTATGGAACCTTTTGAACCTCTTAAACCTCTTGAACTTCTTAAACCTGCCTTCGGCTACGCTCAGGCAGCGGCCTCAAAAACCTATGCAACTTATGTAACTTATTCAACCTATTACTACTCCAGAAACCGGCTCCGTACTTCTGCAGTGGGAATCATACAAGTTTCGCGTTTTCCAAACCATTTATAGCGGTTGCGGGCGATCCATTTATAAACCGGGCGGCTGATAAAATCCGGAACAATGATAAATGCATATAGCAGTCGCGCCGGCCAGTCGAGATACTTGCATACCCGTATGGCAGCACGGGCATAGGTATGCGCTTTTCCCTTTTCAATAAAAACGATGGTATCCGTATCCGGTGATACACCATATTGATTTCGAAGCAGCTCACCGGTAGTTGATTGTAAAGGCGCAAAGCGAAGACGCCTTTTTTTATCATTACGGATAGCAAAATTCACCATCGTGTTACAGAAATTGCAAACGCCATCAAACAGCAAAACCGGCTCATTTACTTCCATTATTCAAAATTAGTTGTATTTTTTGATCCTGAATATGCGGATAATGAGACCTATCAGACTATTCACTTCCTTTCTTTTATTACTTCCCTGCCTGCTTCGTGCACAGCCGGCAGATGATCATATGCAGGTACGCAAGATGACGCTGCAGGCAGAAACGCTTTTTGAAAAGGGTAATCAGGATTCAGCTTATGCGGTCATTACACAAGCTATTTCATTGGCGAAACGAAATGGCAATAAAGCCGAAATCGGATGGGCCATGGTGAGTGCGAGTGATATGCTTATACAGCAGCGTAAACTGAATACGGCTGAAATCTTTACAGAGCAGTGTTCGCGTTATGCAATGCAGGCCGGCGACAGTATGCTTGCAGCAGTAGCGATGTTGCAAACAGGCCAGATCAGTATGTACAATGATGATCCGGATAAAGCGATACTTGCCTTTGACAAGTGTATTAAAGTAGGGCTGGGCCGTAAACCAAGCATATACCTGGCAACTGCATACAATGATCTGGGCTTTGCCTGGGGTATGAAAGGTGAACTGGTGCGAAAATCCCAATTTATGCACAAGGCCCTCGAAGTTTATCAACTGTTGAAAGATGATGCGGGTATAGCTCAGGCATTGAATAATTTATCTTCGGTTTACTATGAAATCGGCAATAAAGAAAAGGCTATTGAATACGCGAAACAATCGCTTGAGTACCGGGAGAAGACGGGCGATATCGAACGGATAGCGCTTACCTGTTGTAATCTGTGCCAGTATTACCTGGGTATCAATATTGACGAAGCAGAGAAATACCGCGCGCTATGTGAAAAATATGCGAAGCAAACCGGTACTGAACCCAGGCTTATACATTCCTATATCACATCGGGTCTGGTGGCCAATGCACTTAAAAAAAATAAAGAAGCTTTTGACTATGAACTCAAAGTAATCGGACTGCTCGAGAAATCCGGTTCTAACCCCCGTACCCTGGCACGCCGTTACATCGCTGCAGCCTTTTATACCGAACAGTTGAAATATGATACGGCTATTACCAATGAATATTTTACTAAATCATTGATGATGTCGGGAAAGAACGGCGACAAAATCAACCTGCGGGATGCATACCTCTATATTTCCGACTTCAATTACCGCCAGAAGAATTATATAGGAGCCTATACGCATTATAAAAAGTATATTCTCTATCGTGATAGTTTGCAAAATGCAGAAAAAGAGGAACAAATAGCTGAACTGGAGAGTCAGTATGAAGCGAATCAGAAGGACAATGAAATAGCAAGGCTCAATAATGAACGAAAGATCAGGTTGCTCGAGATCGAAAAACAAAAGGCTATTATTGCAGGAAATACCGCCACTGCCCTGCAAAAGCAAAATGAAATTGACCTGTTGTCTAAAACACGGGAATTGCAGGAGGCTCAGTTAAAGCAGCAGGCAGAAGAGCTGGAGAAGCAGCAGTTGCTTGCCACAACCAATGCCCAGCAACTGCAGCTCACGGAGAAGGAAAACCTGCTCAATGCAAAGCAGTTGCGCAATCAGAAGAATGTACGTAATCTCTTGCTGGCAAGCATTGTGCTGTTTACCTTGCTTGGATTTACCTGGTTCAACCGCTACCAGCTTAAACGGAAACTGGAACAGCAAAAAAGTATTTTGGCCATGCGCAATACGATTAGCCGTGATCTGCATGATGATATTGGTGCATCGCTGAGTAATATCAATATACTGAATGAACTGGCCCGGCGTAGTATTGGCCAGCCCGATAAATCGAGGGAATATCTGACCAAAGCTTCAGAGGATATTCAACGGATCAGATAGAAATATGAATCTGGTCATCAGGGATAATGGAAAGGGCTTTGATACAAAGGCTATTTCTACCGGTAATGGGCTGCAAAACATGTTGCAACGGGCCAAAAACTCCGGAGCTGAGCTCACCATTTCTTCGCAATCTGGTAAAGGAACATCGGTTGAGCTGGTGATGCCATTGCCGGGATAATGCCATTACACAAAAGGGTAATAGGCTGTTTAACTTGTATATTTTACTTTTGAATGTATGCCTTATCAACTTGTTATTTTTGAAGACAATGCCCGGCTTAGGCAGTCTATGGAGATTTTGCTCAATGATGAAGTCAGTTTTCGTGTAGTGGCCGCTTATCCGGATTGTGATCTGGCGGAAGCGATCGTAGAAGGAAATAAGGCAGACCTTGTAGTGATGGACATTGATATGCCCGGTATTGGCGGGGTGGAAGGTGTGAGACGGATAAAAGGTAGTTGCCCCAATGTGAAAGTGGTAATGCATACCATGTTCGACGATGATAACCGCATCTTCGATTCCATTTGCGCAGGGGCAGATGGATACCTCCTGAAGAATACATCACCCGTGCAGCTTATTACGGCCCTGCAGGAAGTAATGAATGGCGGAGCACCGATGAGCCCCTTTGTGGCACAAAAAATATTTCAGCATTTCAGGGGAGTAAAAGCTACCCGTGATGAGTTTAATCTCACGGCAAGGGAAAAAGAAATTCTGGAATTGCTGGTGAAAGGGAATTCTTATAAAATGATCGCGGATAAAAGCAACGTATCAATTGATACAGTAAAAAAGCATCTTCAGAATATATACCACAAACTGCATGTGAATTGTGGCACCGAAGCAGTGGCAAAGGCCCTGCAGCATAAGATCATCAAACTGGATTGAGCAGTTTAGTCTTGGTTTTTTGCAAACTCCATCCCCTGTTTTACCCGAATGTGTAATTGCCCCGTGTAAGCAATTAGCTGAATTTTATAGAAAATTTCAGTAATGCATAAACGCTTCCTATTTGTCACCGTACTCATTCCCCTGATCGCAGAATAAGTTGGATTAACCAATTCTTACCACATATCATAAATATAAATACACAACTATGGGACATTCTCCTTTCTCTCGCAATGCTTTCAGGATAACAGGCTTACTGGTCGCTATATTGTTGCTGATCTCCGCAACAGAGGCGCAGCGCCTTGTAAAAGCATCCTCAAGCACTGTAACCATGAAACTCAATCAACGCTTTTACAGTAATGGGGATCTGATATCGGCAACCGTGAAAAACGGAGTCATTGCCCCGATGTATCAGCAATTCATTGTTTTTGTATCACCAAAAACTGGTGATGCAGAAGGGCTCAAGCTAAAGAACGGCTCTGCCTCGGAACTTATTACAGAGGGACAACTGAAAATATCCGTTGGCGGTACAGTTGGTAAAAACGATGGTATGCTGACTACTCAGGCGGGTGAAGTGATCACGGCGTACTACTACCTGACCGATATAAAGGGTGAAAAACCTGCTGCAAATAAGAATAAAAAAGACGCGGATGTAGTGTGTGAATTTGCGTTTATCCGGGGCAATGAAAATTACCTCTCCCGGTTTCAGATCAATAAAAAGTATGCATTGGACCCCAGCGAAGATGCTACGAATGCAATCTCTTTACTCGTGGAAGGTCAACTGCCGGTACAAGTGGCAAAGAACCAGGCAATTTTTTACAGCAATAGCGGTCAGCAGTGGAAAGAATTTCAGGAATACAGCCAATGTAAATTGTTGGGCAGTATTCCATCCGGAAAAAATACAGGTGGTGATGCATACCTGGTGGAGATACCGGTGAAAGATCAAAACATCAGCGACCTTGGGCAATTACGTACGTTTCTCGGGTATAATCAAAAAGTATTTTGCAGTAATGAAGAGGGATTAAAGCTCGTACAGTTTTGTGCGTTGGCTAACCTGAACGGCTATACACTTTCACTGAATCCCCGCATGCAGTTTTATGGAACTAATAAGGGTTCAGATAAATGGATAGGCGAATATGCCAACCCTCCCGGAACCGGTGAGTCCATACCACCCAGTTTTACCGATGTGCGCACCAATATTCCGAAAGTGTGGAATTATATGGCGGTGTGGGACAGGGATGTGGTACCCATCAATGTAGCGGTGCTTGATTTCGGTTTCGCGCCCACACCCGACTTTCGCAACAGTGCTACGATGGTGCAATGTGAAGTATCTCCCCTCACGGGTATACGCTGTGCTCCGGGTACGGCATTGGGTATTCCCACGGTAGGTGCCAGTTTATTTGGTGGCCGGGTATGGCATGGTACAGGTGTGCAGGCAAGGGCTGCAGCCGTATTGAATAATAATTTTGGTACAGCAGGTACAGGTGGCCAGGTGGCTGTACCCATGATATTGAAAATGTCGGGTTCAGAAGCCTATGCATTCAGTATTGCGGGTGCGATCCGTTCTGCTGTGGATAATGGGGCTCATGTGATCAACCTGAGCGGTGGATTTCCCTGCCGTGCACTTACCAGTCTGGGCGATTTCAGTTATTGTGATCCTGCAGTACGTGGTGCTATCTGTGCTGCATTATTTCCCATCGTAGAAGCAGGTGCAGTAATCGCCTGTAGTGCATTGGGATGGATCCCTTTTGCGGGACCCTTTCTGGTTGGAGGTTGTATTGCCACCGCAACGTCTGCTTATATTACTGCATGCATTGCACAATTTGCCATTGGCAATCCTGGTGAAATTATGAGCGGAGCGGTGCAGTATGCAAAAAGCAGAGGAGTACCCGTGGTGGTAAGTGCCGGAAATATGATGGATGAAAGTGACCTGAGTGGTGTGCCTGCTGAATTGAGGCCTTTTATTAATCTCGATCCAAATCGAATGACAGTAGAAGATTGGGAAATAGTACCTGCAGGTCTGCCCGATGTAATCTGTGTGGGTGCTACGCAACCTTCCGGGTCCTATTTGAATACCCAATTCTTTGGAAGAAGAGTGGATATATGGGCCCCGGAAGATGGATTTTATATGGCACCGGAAAGCGGTGAAAGACCTGCCGGACCGGGCAATCCGATCGTGCTTAAAACCGATTTTAATGCGAGCAGTTCGGCAGCCCCTTTCATTGCAGGATTGGTGGCAGATGCCATGGCCCTCAATCCGCAACTGAACCGAAATGTATCATCCAATATTACAGGCATTGTACCTGCCATTCGAAACATGCTTTCCACCTCTGCATGGTCGGCTGCTGAATTGCCGGCGGACGCTACTGCCAGAAGAAGAAACCTGATCAATCCTATACGATTCATCAAAGCAGCAGGCTTTGCAGACGGTAGTCCGGTGCCCAATGTATCGGATGGGATCTATGGCAATAACTGGAATATTGAAGCCACCGAGAGTCTGGATGATGTAACACCCACAGCCATTACTTATTCCACGGCTGGTTCATTGCATAATGGAACGATTATCCGCATACCAGGTGCAGATGGTGCCCCGGCTATTGTGGATGTGGATCGCTTCCGGCTGAATGTACCTTCCTCCTATCGCCCAGTTTCCGGTGAAACGGTAATACTTAAACTTCGCACACCCACCGGCTCCCGTTTCGGAAATCTTACCATCCGTGGTACGGGCATTACTTTCTCGCGCAGGGAAGTGGTAAGTGCCGCAGAAGAAGAATTGATATTTCAGGGAGCTGCTGTGCGGCCGGGAACATCTATTGATTTCAGCGTGGAAGGCGCCACGCCCGATCAGGATAACTTGTATCTGTTGAGAGTTGGTAATATTTCATTACCTCCGGCCACGATCACCAGAACGGTAAATTTGACGGATATCACTACCGAGCTTTGTCCCACTACATTGGAAAGAGGAGATCGTGAATTTGGAGGTGGTCCACGTATAAATATTGTGGCCAATCTGGTGGTGACTGCAGATGGAAGCGGGCTCGATGTGGTGATCAGCTACAGGGCTGAAGAAATGGGAGGGGATCGCACCACCGCAACCGGAAGTTTCAGGCAACGTGTATTCAATGCATCAGCCGGTACCCGTATTGTATCGGTAGTGGCCACTACTGCCACCTCCGCAGTGACAAATTTCATGGGAGCAGGTGCGGGTGCAGAATTTGGTATCTGCAATGAAGGAGTGGTACAGGAACCGCCAGTTACCGGCGGACTCATTCGCCGTATTGTAGTGGTAGGGGATTCCGGTGGCAATGATGTAAGCGCCGGCGGAGGATGCCGTTGTGATACAAAGATCAAGAGTGTACAATTCAACCAGGTTTTGATCAATACAGCACCCCGGTAAATACGATATGTTAAACGGTCACCCGCTTAGCGGGTGACCGTTTTTTGTTTATATATTCCCCTTCTTCGTCATTCGTTTTTTAGTATCTTTTCTATATGAAAAAGAATTATCTCCTTATTTTGTTACTGCTTATTTCAGGGCCAGTATTTGCACAACCTGGTAAATACGCCGGAACGAAACGATCATTGATCGGTAAAACCTATGTTGACGGGAGAGATTTATCCGGACTGAAAGGTTGGGAGATGATGCAAAGCACTTTAATGAGTGGGAATGCAGGTCCGGAGTTTTTGTATGTAAGCGTATTTACAAAAGGCACCACCAGCCTTGTTGTTATTGCCATCAATGATGACACCGCTTCGGAGGTCAACAGGGTCATCGATGTAATGGAGATCACCGGTGTGCAAAAGGGCTGGTCGATTCGCGTAGCTTCTTGCTATCAGGGAAATGTGCAGGATAATTACCTCATTGTATGGGCAAAGGATAACACCCTTGAATATTCAAAACTGATTAAAAAGGCCTGGCGCTTCAATCCCGATAAACGAAGGATCATCCCTTGGCCGATAAAGAATATCAAATGTGAGAATATCGGGTGCTGATGAGGAGTATGCAGCTTGCCCGCCGTAACAAAGTGGAGGAGGGTTGGCAGTTCTCAGTTTGCAGATAGCATTTTTCAATTTGCAATTCTAGCTCCCTTGTCACTACACATCCCTCTTGTATTCAATTAGCACATTATCACATTAGCAAATTAGCAAATTAGCAAATTATCCCATGTTATGAAACACTTTCTGCACATCATCATCCTGCTCCAGTTTTTCGATCAGCTTACTCACATCGGCGGCTTGTTCATCCGTTAAGGGTACAGTAGTACCCGGTATCCATTCTACTTCCGCACTGATAGGAGTGATGTTTTTATCTTCCAGTGCTTTTTGCATATTTCCAAAATCAGTGAATCCGCAACGAACCACTAAAATGTCTTCTCCGTTTTCGCCGGTACCTTCACCCAGTTCTTCGAGTCCGAAATCGATCAGTTCCAGTTCCATGTCTTCTGCATTCAGCCCTTCGGGTTTTAATTTGAAAACACCCATTTTTTTAAACTGGAATGCCACACTGCCGCTATTGCCTAATGTACCGCCGCCTTTATTGAAATGCGATTTTACGTTGGCCACCGTGCGCACATGGTTATCCGTAGCGGTTTCCACCAGCAAGGCCACACCGTGGGGGCCATACCCTTCATAGAGAATCTCATCGTAGTTCACCAGTTCTTTACCCTGTGCCCGTTTGATCGCCGCTTCCACACGGTCTTTGGGCATACCCACGCTTCGTGCGTTCTGAAAACAGCGGCGCAGGGCGGCATTGGAATTGGGGTCGGAGCCTCCGGCCTTTACAGCAATAATGATCTCTTTACCAATACGGGTAAAGTTCTTCGCCATTTTGTCCCAGCGGGCAAACATGGAGGCTTTACGTACTTCAAATATTCTTCCCATTTCTCGGTTAATTAGTATTTGGAAAATTCGTTTCCGGGCTGCAAATCTAAGGCAATAGGGGGAAATGAAAAACCGCCCCTTCCGGAGGCGGTTTTTCCTGTTTATCTGAAAAAATTTATTCAGCAGATTCGGGGCGGCCAAGTTTGGATGCATAGAGACCCAGATGAACCACGGCAAAACCCAATGATATATACAACAGGGTGCGATCTGTATCAAAACCAACAGATTTCTGATGCAGGAATCCTACTACGACCAGCAGCAGCGCAAGTGCAATACCGGTGAGGCGTGCCAGTTTCATTCCTTTTCTGCTATCAGTACCATTGCCGAGTTTACTGTTCTTGGCTCCATATACCAGGTAGATATCAAGGCCGATCAGCATCCACACCAACAGGCGGATCCAGGTATCCATGGGAAGGAACACCATCATGAACAGACAGGTGGCGATACCCAGGATCGGTACAAGGGGTACCATCGGAGTTTTGAATGCACGGGGTATTTCCGGCATTTTATTCCGCATTACCCATACACCAATACATACCAGGATGAACGCAAACAAGGTGCCGATACTGGTCATTTCACCAACAACCCTTGCAGGTACGAAGGCGGCAAATGCACTTACAAAGGCCATGAAAAGTAAATTATTCTTGGCAGGTGTTTGTGTTTTGGGGTTTACTGCTGAGAAGATTTTGGGGATCAGACCGTCCTTACTCATACTGTAGAATACACGGCTTTGTCCCATCAGCATCACCAGTATCACTGATGCATAACCGAAGAGGATTGCCACTACGATAGCGCGGTTGAGCCAGGGATAATCAGGTTTGATTACTCCAGCGGCATCCGTTGTTCCCATATGATCAATAGCTACAGCTACAGGAGCGATACCATCTTTTCCTGCAAACGTGGTATAACTGGTAACACCGGTCATTACGTGTGCAAAAAGAATATAGAGTATAGTACAGATCAGCAGTGAACCCAGAATACCAATGGGCATATCGCGCTTGGGATTTTTGGCTTCCTGTGCCGCCGTACTCACTGCATCAAACCCGATATAGGCAAAGAACACAATGGCCGCAGCGCGAATGATGCCACTGAAACCAAAGTCGCCAAACTTACCGGTATTATCAGGAATATAGGGATCGTAATTGGAGGTATTGATATATTTCCAGCCGAGGATGATGAAGGTGATCACCACGGCGATCTTTACGGCCACAATGATACCATTCACAAAAGCACTCTCGCGTGTTCCTTTAATAAGCAATAAGCTCATGAGTACAATAATGAATACCGCAGGCAGGTTAATGATACCACCATCCCAGGGGCCGGTGATCAGTTCAGAAGGTAAGGTGATACCAAATCCATCCAGAATTTTACCAGGTAACGGCTCCAACTGATACCCACGGTGGCCGCACCCACTGCATATTCAAGCACCAGATCCCAACCGATGATCCACGCGATGAACTCACCCATGGTGGCATAGGAATAAGTATAGGCACTTCCCGCCACAGGAATCATGGATGCAAATTCTGCATAACAAAGTCCGGCAAATAAACAACCCAGACCAGCAACCACAAAAGAAATGGTAATGGCAGGCCCGGCGTGGTTGGCAGCCGCCATACCGGTAATGGAAAATAAACCGGCACCAATAATGGCACCAATACCCAAGGCTATAAGGCCCTTTGCACCTAACGTTTTCTTTAATGTATGTTCACCGGTCTCCGCAGCTTCATTTAATAAAGCACCCATCGGTTTTCTGACAAATAAACTCATAAGTTGGTTTTTATTAAGTGACTAAGATAAGAAAGCTAAAAGAAATATATCGATTAATTGGTTTTTTGACGGGATACGGCCACATAATACAAGGGAATACCCATCAATACGATGATCAGCCCCGGCCAGGTAAATTCGGGTTTGTAAATGATGAGCAGGATACAAAAGGCCAGTCCCATGAGTATATACAATGCTGGTAGTACCGGGTATCCGAATGCTTTATAAGGCCTTTCGGCATCCGGACTTTTTTTGCGGAGAATGAAAATCCCTGCAATGGTCAGGATATAGAATAAAACCACCACAAAGGAGATCATATCCAGCAACTGACCATATTTTCCGCTCAGGCACCAGAGGGAAGCAATGATACATTGTACCCAAAGGGCTACGGCCGGAACGGCATTTTTATTCAGTTCACCTGTCCGTTTAAAGAACAGACCATCTTTTGCCATAGTATAATAAACCCGGGCTCCGGCCAGGATCAATCCATTATTGCAACCAAAGGTGGATACCATGATCAAAAAGGCGATCAGGATAGTGCCAAAAGAAGGAAATATTCGATTGGCCGCCGCTACCGCCACCCGGTCATCGGTAGCAAACGCAAGTTCATTGAGCGGAAGCACATTCAGGTACATCAGGTTGGCGGACACATAGATAACTGTAACGATGAGCGTACCCAGAAATAAACTGAGGCCGATATTCTTTTTCGGATTTTTCATCTCTCCGGCAATAAAGGTCACATTGTTCCAGGCATCGCTGCTGAAGATGGATCCTACCATGGAGGCCGCAATGGCACCCATCAGGGCACTGCCGGAAATACCGATCCAGGAGGTGGGGTGCAATTGTCCGTCGCTGCCTTTTTGGCCCATGTCCTGCATCGATTGAAATCCTGTTTTCCAATTCTCGCTCCAGAAACTTTCCTTTACGAGGAGGAAGCCAAATACGATTAGTCCGAACAGGGCCAGTAGTTTGGCAGAAGTAAACAGGGTTTGAATGAATTTACCTTCTTTCACACCTCGGGAGTTAATATAGGAAAGGAGGCAGATGATGGCAATGGCCACCAATTGTCCCGAATGTATTTTAAGAAACCCGAGATCGGCCAGCAGGTAATTATTTCCGAGTTCGGGTACGAGATAGGCCAGGAATTTGGAGAATGCCACACCCACGGCGGCGATTGTGGCGGTTTGTATCACAGCAAAAAAACTCCATCCGTATAAAAATCCCATCAGCGGGTTATAGGCTTCTTTAAGATATACGTATTGACCACCGGCTTTGGGAAACATACCACTGAGTTCCCCATAACTGAGGGCAGCGGTAAGGGTCATAAAACCGGTAATGAGCCATACGGCGATAAGCCATCCGGCACTGCCCACATTGCGGGTAATATCAGCACTTACAATAAAAATACCGGAGCCGATCATAGACCCGGCCACGATCATTGTACCATCAAATAGTCCGAGGGTTGGTTTGAATGAAGGGGTTTGTTCGGCCATAAGCTGCGTTTATTTGACGGCTGGGTTAATAAGTGTATCCGGAAAAATAGCGATTTCTTTAAAATAAAGATAAAAGATTTACCAACGGTGGCCCGGAAATCCATTTAGCCTATATTTTCTCCATATTTGGAACTAAACCTTTAGTTTTGAAGCTATACTGTATTCAATTATGAATAAAAGAAACGCAGGAATACTCGCCTTGGTGCTTTTTACGCTGGTGGCAGTATTGCATTTTGCGGATGCATGGAATTGGGTTGGCTTTTCCAAAGCTGTATTGACAACGACCCGTTGGGTTTTTCTTGGTGCTTTGGTTTTATATGCCATCTATAAAAAATCTTTGACCACCTGGATATTGGTGGCGATGGCGATCGGTGTTGAGATCGGAGTGGATTTCCCGAAGAATCAGGGATCGCAGGAATTAAAATTTCTCAGTACAATTTTCCTCCGTTTAGTAAAAACAATTGTTGCGCCTTTGTTATTTGCAACGTTGGTTGTAGGTATCGCCAGTCATTCAAACCTTAAACAGGTTGGAAGAATGGGTTGGAAATCCTTATTATACTTTGAGGTGGTAACAACAATAGCACTCGTTATCGGATTGGCCGCCATCAATATTACGGGTGCAGGAAAAGGCATTCAGATTCCACAGGAGTTATTAAAAGAATTGCCGCGTTCACCAGAAAGACAGTTGCAATCCAAAGTCATCACTATTTTAGATAGTGCTGGAGTGGCTACACCAGAAGGATTAATTAATAAATTGCCAGATACACCACCCAAAGGATGGCAGGATCATATAATTGATATTTTCCCCGAGAATATTATTAAATCCATATACGAAGGGAATGTACTTCCTATCGTATTCTTTAGTGTAATATTCGGGATTTCGCTTGCATTATTGAGTGAAAAGAAAAAGAAACCCATGCTGGACTTTGCTGAAAGTCTGGCTGAGACCATGTTTAAGTTTACTAATATCATCATGTATTTTGCCCCTTTCGGCGTTGGAGCAGCCATAGCCGTTACAGTTGGGCATTTGGGTATCGATATTTTAAAAAACCTTGCTTTGTTACTCGTTACCCTTTATCTGGCACTTATTGTATTTATTCTTGTTATACTGCTTCCTATTGCCATCTGGGTTGCAAAAATCCCCATCAAGAAATTTATTCAGGCAATAAGGGAGCCTGTATCTATTGCTTTTGCTACTACCAGTTCCGACTCTGCTTTGCCAAAAGCATTGGAGAACATGGAAAAGTTCGGAGTGCCCCGAAAGATTGTGTCTTTTGTAATTCCGACTGGTTACACTTTCAATTTAGATGGTACAACTTTATATCTGTCTCTTGCTTCCGTTTTTGTAGCACAGGCTGCTGGGATTCATCTGTCATTTGGGGAGCAATTGATGATTGGTCTGACACTGATGCTCACCAGCAAAGGGGTGGCCGCTGTTCCCAGAGCTTCATTGGTGATCTTAATTGCAACTGCTGCCACATTTCATTTTCCTCTTTGGCCGATTATGGCTATTTATGGCATAGATGAACTAATGGATATGGCCCGTACTTCGGTAAACGTTATTGGCAATACACTTGCCAGTTGTGTCATAGCCCGGTGGGAAGGAGAGTTCGACGATAACAAAGCGCTTGCATTCAATGAAAAAGAGGCAGATGCCATCCTGGAACATTAATTAAATTATAATCTTCGCTCTTATGGAAATGTTTTTGCTGGATAGTTTTCACTGGACCAACCTCCTCCAACCCCAATGGTATGTAGAGAACGGAGGACTATGGCTCTTGCTGTTCGTGGTATTTGCAGAGACCGGTTTATTTGTCGGGTTCTTTCTTCCCGGAGATTCGCTCTTATTTGTGGCCGGCATATTTGCACATGAAATAAAAAATAAACTCGGGGTGTACGAACCCGGACTCGGTTATCAGTTCCTTAAACTGTTCGGACTCGATTACGGTTATACCTATTGGTTAGATCTTATTGTACTGATCGGACTCATTTCGCTTTGCGGTATCGCTGGCAATGCAGTCGGCTACTGGACCGGGCGCAAAGTAGGGCCGGCCATGTACAACTGGCGCGACCGTTTTTTATTCAAGAAAAAATACCTGCACCAGGCCCACGATTTTTATGAAAAGCATGGCGGCCTCGCAGTGATCGGAGCCCGCTTCCTTCCTTTCATCCGTACGTTTGCCCCCATCGTGGCCGGTATCGTACAAATGGACCGAAAGAAATTTCATTTCTTCAACGTGGTGGGTTGTATTGCCTGGGTGACCACCATGATTCTGGGCGGTTTCTTTTTACAAAAATGGATATACAGCCAATGGGGATTCGATCTGAAAGAACACCTGGAAATTATTGTGCTGGGTATCGTATTCGTTACCACCGCGCCGGTGATCTATAAAATGGTGACGGGCAAATCAAAAAAACACAGCACGCCTGCCAATCCTTCATAAGCAAGCTGACAAGCCTATGAATCAAAAACAATACGGTATTTTATCGCTCCCGGTAATAGTAGCAGCCCTCGGCTACTTTGTAGATATCTATGATCTGCTGTTATTCAGCATTACCCGTGTGCCGAGCCTGCAATCCATGAAACTGGATGAGACCGCGATCACCATACAGGGTGAAAGTATCATCATGTGGCAGATGGCGGGCCTGCTCATTGGCGGCATCATCTGGGGCGTGATGGGCGATAAAAAAGGAAGGCTGAGTGTATTGTTTGGCTCTATCATTTTGTATTCATTGGCCAATATCGTCAATGGCTTTATTGAAACGCCCACCCAGTTCAAAATCATCCGTTTTATCGCAGGTCTTGGCCTCGCCGGTGAACTCGGTGCCGGTATCACCCTGGTGTCGGAACTGATACCCAAACAAAAAAGGGGAATCGCCACCTCCATGGTAGCAGGCATCGGCCTTACCGGCGCGGTAGTGGCATTCATCATGAAAGAAAATTTCAACTGGCGCACCTGTTATATCATTGGCGGATGTATGGGCCTCGTACTGTTGCTCCTTCGTATTTCGGTATTTGAATCTGGGATGTACAAGGAAGTAAAGAATATGAAAGTACAACGGGGCAATTTCCTGATGCTGTTCAACAATGCCGACCGCTTCAAACGATATATACTGGGTATACTTATCGGTCTGCCCACCTGGTTTGTGATCGGGGTGCTCGTTACCTTTTCGAGCGAATTTGGCAAACGCTTTGGCATCACCGAAAAAATAGACCCCGGCAAAGCCATCATGTATGCATATGCTGCCATTTCCATAGGTGATATACTCATTGGTTTTGTCAGCCAATGGTTTCAAAGCCGGAAAAAAGCGCTCTATCTTTTTTATTTTATCACAGCGGTATTCATGGTGTTGTTCTTTACCGCACAATGGAACGGCAGTGCAGAAAAGATGTACTGGATCTGTGCCGGGCTCGGATTCGGAACAGGCTTCTGGGCCATCTTTGTTACGATGGGAGCAGAACAATTTGGCACCAATCTCCGTGCCACGGCCGCCACTACCATTCCCAATATGGTAAGAGGAATGCTGGCCTTTTTTATTTTACCGCTGTTTAAATTTTTGCGTAGTGAAACTGATTACGTTACCGGCGGATGGATCACGGGTATTATCATTATGGTGATCACCGTTGTTGCGGCGCTTTATACCCAAGAAACATTTCATAAAGACCTGAACTTTGTGGAGTCGGAAGACCCGCTTCCCTGATGCTGTTATGCCCAAATTTCTCATCATACGTTTTTCGTCCATTGGTGATATTGTACTCACCAGTCCGGTGGTGCGTTGCCTGAAAAAACAAGTGACAGGTTGTGAAGTACATTTTCTGGTAAAAGACTCTTTTCGCGCCGTGGTGCAGCACAATCCCTATATTGATAAAGTACATGTACTGGCCCATAGTTGGGAACTGATGGTGGAAGAACTGAAAGAAGAACAATACGATTATATCATCGACCTCCATCACAATACCCGTACGCTGCGGCTCAAACGGGCATTACTGAAAGGCACGCACCGGCCGAAAGAGATTCATTCTTTTCATAAACTCAATATTCCCAAATATTTCTATACCGCTTTCAAGATCAATGTCCTTCCCAAAATTCATATTGTAGACCGCTATCTGAAGACAGTAGCCTCCTATGGTGTACGGAATGATGGTGCAGGACTGGATTATTTTATTGGACAGGATGAAGAGACAACGCTGAAAGATATTCCTGCTTCACATCATGCGGGTTATATCGCCTGTGTGATTGGTGCAGCCCTGGGTACCAAACGCTGGCCGGTACATAAATGGAAGGAGTTTTGCCGGCAGATGAACCACCCGATCATCTTACTGGGCGGGCCCGAAGACCGCGTAAATGGCGATGAAATTGCTGCAGTAGACAATATCAAAGTGTATAATGCCTGCGGTAAATTCAAATTGAATGAAAGTGCCGACCTGGTACGTAAGTCGAAACTGGTGATTACCAATGACACGGGGCTTATGCATATTGCAGCCGCATATAAAAAGCAGATAATATCCCTCTGGGGAAATACGGTGCCTTCGTTTGGTATGACACCCTATTACGGATTTGCGCCGGTATCGGATGTGATCATGCAGGTGAATAAACTCTGGTGCAGGCCCTGCTCCAAGATCGGATACAATAAATGCCCGCTCGGCCATTTCAAGTGCATGGAAAAAATAGCCGTGGAAGAATTACTGAAAAGGGCCGGGCAACGGATCTGATAACCCGCTGCCGGCCGTATCATTTCGGTTGTGCATTGCCGTTATACATGGTTGCTTTCGAAATCCCTGCACAGAACCTTCGGTCAATAAAAGAATAAAGCAAGCAATGCCACAATGATAAAGAATCCGGACACCACCAGTCCGGCCTGCAGATCCTCGCTCTGAAAGTAGAGTTTAAATTTTTTCATAACCTGATTTTTTAGTTTTCAAATAGATGTAGTAACCAGGTCTTTCGTGTAGGCTGGGATAAGGTATTCAGCAAGAATTGGAAAATAGCGGTGGAGTGAGTGTAAAATTAGAATCAATTTTCAATTTTGCAAACGAATGTCCCTCATTTTATATTTTTCATACAACTTTATTTGCTGCTGCTATGGGAAATCTACGATTTGCCTTTAATTAAAGTCGTTGTTACAGTGGAGAATCGTAAATTAACGAATGTCGGGAAGTCGGAAAGACGGAAAGACCGAAAGACAGGAAGTCCGGAAGATCGGGAGTGGGCTATGCTGTCTATCTACCTATCCTATCTATGTGTTTCAATTCTACGCCGAATATTTTGAAAGCCACTTGAAATCAATCAATGTAATCTATGCTTTCTATCTACCTATGCAATCTATGTGTTTCAACTCTACGCAAAATGTGATTAGGGGATTTTTGAAAATATAAGTGAAGTGTTGCATATGTGAGAACATTGAATACACTCAGGTCAAAAATCATAATCCACCCCGGTAGCAAATGTATACGTGGTACGTGGTGCCGTACCAGCCGGAAAGCGGTCGTGCAGGTAATTCCATTTTACCGACAGGCTGAAGTGTTTGGTGGCCTTCACCCGCAAACTGGCCTGATTTAATAACCGGTAATCACTCCATTTTTTTAATAAGGGTTGAATGAACGTCGTACTGATCAATTCCAGATTATCCCTGGGGGTCCAGGTAAAAGACAGGTAGCTGCTGCTGCGGATATCTTTGTGCGATACAACGGGATTGGTGCGTTCTTTTTCACTTTCAAACATGATCAGGGTGGCTGCATACAGCCGTAAAAATTTATTCTTTACGAGTTTGAAGCGGGGCCCCGTACCAGCCAACACCCGCGAATCGATTTGGGTGATGCTGTTATTCTGATACTGGCCAAATACTTCCCAGCGAAGCCAGTCGTTGACCTTGTAATTATACCGTACATGAAAAAAACCATTCGATACCAGTTTATTCTTGCCCGCTTTCAGAAAACTGTAATTGCCCAGTATGAGCCATAGCCCCTTGTCATTGCTGGTTTTATATTGCAGGTGGGCTTCCAGGTCGGTGATCGATATTTTCTGGGTATTTTGGATCAGCGTATAGGCCATACCGGCACCGCCCATCCACCCGGTGGTGTCTGACTGCATCCGGGCCCGTTCGATATTCACGATCTGTGCACCCGCCGGGGGTGTGCTAAGCAGCACTAAACAAAATGCCAGGCAAAATATTCGCATATACATGACCGGTAGATTGAAAAATTATATAAATGTTTCCTGAAATAGTACTTTGTATTTCTGCCGTATCCGTTGCTGCTGGGAGGGGTTCAGTTCTTCAAACAACTTCTTATGTAATTGCAGGCAGAGTTTTTTCAGTGCCTGCTGCTGTCCTTGCTGTATGGCATCAAACACGGAGCCACGAGTACCCATCAGTACTTCGCCCCGGGTGACAACTTTTATCCGGTCATACATTTTGCCGGTACCCAGGTAGCTTTTCCAGAGGCGTTCAGCTAATATTGCGGGAAGGGTTTCCGTATCAACGGTATCACGGCCTATAAAGATACCCTGTCTGGCATCCACGATGATGGTGATCGATTTTACCGGTGGAAGATTGGTGCTATGGGCGGCATGTCCCGTACAGAAAATGGCGGTAAGCAGTAGTAAACGTAACATGGTTGTGCAAATGGTTTGGCCTAAAAGATACAAAAAAACAAAAGAAGAAGCCCATTACTGTAATTCGCTCAATTCCAGCCAGCGCAATTCTTTTTCATCCAGTAATCGGGTGATTTCACCAATACGAACAGAAAGTTGCTGGAGCTCTTCGTAGGGGGTGCTGCCATCATTTAATTTGGCCGTTACTACTTCTTTCTCTTTGGTCAATGCCGGTATTTCTTTTTCCAGCAGTTCAAATTCCCTTTTTTCTTTAAAGCTCAGTTGTCTTTTGGGAGAAGCCGGCTGTTCAGCAACGGGTGAGGGGACGTCTGGTTTTGTTTTTTGATCTGCAACAGGTTCCGCCTTTTTGTTTCGTTCTTCTTCTGCCCGGTATTGAGAATAATTGCCCGGAAAATCCCGGATTACCCCCTCGCCTTCAAATACAAAGAGATGGTCTACCAGCCGGTCCATAAAATAACGGTCGTGCGATACGATGAGCAGGCATCCCTGAAATTCGGTTAAGAAATTTTCCAGCACACCCAACGTGGGAAGGTCCAGGTCATTGGTGGGCTCATCCAGTATCAGGAAGTTGGGGTTGCGGAAAAGGATGGATAATAAATGCAGTCTTCTTCGTTCGCCACCACTCAGTTTGCTGATATAGGTATATTGTTTGTCGGGTTCAAATAAAAATAATTGTAAGAATTGTGCCGCGCTCATTGAGCCGCCACTGGCCAATGGAAAATTCTCTGCAATGTCTTTTACGAATTCGATCACCCGCATATCTTCTTTCACTACCAGACCCTGTTGCGAGTAATTACCAAAGATGACGGTATCACCAATATTCACTTTTCCGCTGTCCGGCATTTCAAGCCCCTGCAGGATATTTAGAAACGTGGATTTACCGGTACCGTTTTTTCCGGCGATGCCCACGCGTTCACCCTTTTTGAAAGTATAATCAAACCCTTTGAGGATCACTTTGTCGCCATAACTTTTGTACAATTTTTTCAACTCGGCCACTTTCCCACCCAGCCGGTTCATTTTCATATCGAGTTGCAATTGCTCTTCCACCACCAGTTGTTTCGCTTTTTTCTCAACAGAATAAAAATTATCCTGCCGGCTTTTGCTTTTGGTGGTGCGGGCACGGGGTTGTTTGCGCATCCATTCCAGTTCGCGGCGATAAGTATTTCGGGCTTTATCGATACTTGCTTGTTCATTTTCAAGGCGGGCTGCTTTTTGTTCCAGAAAATACTGGTAATCGCCTTTATGTGTATAGATATAACTGCTCTCTCCGCCGGGGCCGGGAGCCATCTCCCATATTTCTGTGCAGGTGGAATCGAGAAAATAGCGGTCGTGCGTTACCAGCAACAAGGTTACATTTTCTTTATCGAAATAATGTTCGAGCCATTCCACCATTTCCACATCCAGGTGGTTGGTGGGTTCATCCATGATCAGTAATACATGTTTATGTTCGAAACCGATATCAATAAGTGTTTTGGCGAGGGCCACCCGTTTGCGTTGTCCTCCGCTTAATGATTTCACCGGCTGATGAAGCTGATGAATATTTAGTTTACCGAGCACCTGTTTTACTTTAGCATCAAAATCCCAGGCGCCGAGGTCATCCATTTTAATAATGGCGGCATTCAGTTTGTCGGGATCTCCACCTTCACTGACCGCTTCGTATTCTTTAATGGCGCGGATGAGGGGGTGTTCATGAAAAAAGATATTGTCCAGGATGGATTTGTCTTCGGCAAAGGAAGGTTCTTGTTCCAGCAATACCACATCCACATCTTTGCTGATCCATATTTTTCCTTCATCGGGTGTTTCTTTACCCGCCAGGATTTTTAATAAGGTGGATTTGCCGGTACCATTACGGGCTACCAGGGCGATTTTGTCCCCTTCTTCAATATGAAAAGAAATTTTCTCAAAAAGCGGTTGAATCCCGTAACTCTTGCTTAATCCTTCTGCTGAAACATAGTGCATACCGCAAATATACTCTATCGGCCCGCGAAATAAATGACCAGGCAGAGTACAAATGTGATGATCATAATAATCAGCAAGGTATACCGTTCACGGGTTTGTGTCTTCCGTTGTAGTTGCATGAATCCTCTGATGGAATCCAGTCCTTCCGGATCGTCTTTGCAAAGGCTTTGTAATCGTTGTGCCACGGGTGTCAGGTAGGCGAATGGGAGTGGGCGGGCGGCACGAAGTACGATCGATTGGATCTGGCGCATTGCTTCCGGGTCGTGAAATTGTTGCAGCTTTTCCACCGTATCTTCTGAAAGCAGATCCAGAATATATTGTTGCAATCCGGCTTTATCCATCCGGAAAATATCCAGTTTGGAAACGTATCGTTCCAGCTCTATTGCTTCTTTCAGGATATTGGCCGGGGTAACAATGGGTTGAGACTTGCGGCTGCCCATACTCTGTCTGTACCAACGTTGTTGCAGGTAATATTCTTTCCGGGCCGGGTCCATGAGCACTTCATAGGCTTCTTTGATGGCAGCAAATTGTGCGGCCGCTTCAGGGTTATTCGGATTCTTATCAGGATGATGGACCAATGCGAGCCGGCGATAGGCCTTTTTAATGTCGGTGGAAGTGGCAGAGGGGGCCAGTTCCAATATGCTGTAATAATCCTTGAATTCCATGCGGCGCGAAGATACAAGGCGGAAAGAACTATTTTCCTCCTTCTGACAATTGTTTACAACCTCTTAGCATTTCCGGTCATCTTCTTGCATTAAAAGAGTAATTTTAAGCAGGATTTTTATCACATTAAATTGTTCAATATGTCAAATGAAAACAAGCAAAATCGCCGCCAGTTTCTGAAAACGACCGGTCAGGCTGGCATAGCCGCTGGTCTGTCGCTTACCGCATTACCGGCGCTGGCTGCCCATGCAACGGAACACCATAGCGAAGGATTTGCAGCGGGAGCAGAAGAAATACCTTACAACCAGCAACCGCTTCTGTATGCCTATGCCGGACTGGAACCTGCGATTGATGCCATGACCATGGAGATTCATTACAGTAAACATGCCGCCACGTATGCAAAAAATCTTGCGGATGCGGTAGCAGCAGAAAAAGTGGACATCACCAAAGTTTCGCTGGTCTCTCTCCTCCAATCTATTTCCAAATATTCGGTGAAGATGCGTAACAACGGAGGTGGTCATTATAACCACGAATTTTTCTGGAAAAGCATGCGGGCCCCTGGCGACAGCAACAATCCTTCACCCCAATTGTCGGCTGCATTGGTTAAAGATTTTGGCTCCATTGATACATTCAAATCACAATTCACCGATGCCGGTAAAAATCGTTTTGGAAGCGGCTGGGCCTGGCTCCTAAAAAATAAAGAAGGCAAACTGGTAGTGGGTTCTACGCCCAACCAGGACAATCCCCTCATGGATATCAGCGATCTCAAGGGCATTCCCCTGCTGGGACTCGATGTATGGGAACATGCCTATTACCTGAAATACCAGAATAAACGCCCCGACTATATCAATGCCTGGTGGAAAATAGTGGACTGGGATGTGGTGGAGAAAAGAATGATGAACAGTTAATAGATAAAAATTAATAGCTAATAGTTTTCGTGAAAGGGCAGGGTTTCATTTTTTACATATGAACCCTGCCCTTTTTTTATATTCACATCTCCACATTTTCACATTTCCACATTTTTTTTTATATTTGGTGAGCTGAAACCTCTTTTTCATTTTAAGTATAGTCATCCGCTTCAATTGCCGGAAGTATCCCGCCAGTATTTGCAAGTGATTTTTTATTATTAAAAAAGCAAATTATGTTACGATCAACTTTTCGTATCAATGGGACATTTTTCATTTGTGCAACAATTTTCTTCCTGTTCTTCACTTCCTGCCAGCGTGAAGCAAAAGATACCAGACCCGATACCGGTAATGGCGCCGGGGATGCGGTGATGGTGACTGCCGGCGTGCGGGGTGTGGTAGTGGATGAAAATAATCAACCTGTATCGGGCGCAACCGTAAAAAGCGGAATCAATATCACCACCACAGACCGATATGGTGTATTCCGCTTCAATAATATTCAGTTGTCAAAAGAAAATGGCTATGTACGGGTGGAAAAAGCCGGCTATTTCAATGGCAACCGGAGTTTTGTTACGATGGAAGGGCGGATCCATAATGTACGAATCAAACTGCTGCCAAAGAGCATCAGCGGAACCTTTGCAGCCAATACGGGAGGCACTGTATCACTTATCAATGGCGGGAAATTAATTATGCCGGCCAATGCGGTTACCGATGCTTCCGGAAATGCGTACAACGGCACAGTCAGTGTGGCTATGACCTGGATCGATCCCACTGCAGCCAATCTTCCGGATATCATGGTCGGAGATCTCCGAGGTATCACAACGGGTGGTGAGGAAAGGGGATTGGCCACCTATGGTATGCTTGGGGTGGAACTTACCGGTACAGGAAGCCAGCCATTGAAGGTTGCGACAGGGAAGGCTGCAGCATTGACTTTTCCAATACCTGCATCCATCGCCGGCACTGCACCCAATACTATCGATCTCTGGCATTTTGATGAAACAAAAGGAAGATGGATACAGGAAGGTACTGCTACAAAGAATGGAACCAACTATGAAGCACAGGTAAGTCATTTTTCATTCTGGAATTGTGATGCACCCTTTCCGCTGATCAATCTCTGTATGCGATTAGTGAATGCGGCAAACAGTCAGCCGCTCATCAATGTACAGGTACGAATAAAAAGGAACGACGGTTCTTATAGTTACGGATATACTGATTCCACAGGTAATTTGTGTGGTAAGGTACCCAAAAATGAACCATTGTTATTAGAAGTGATGAACCAATGTAATGCGGTAGCCTGGTCGCAGAATATAGGGCCATTCAGTGCGGATGCGAGTCTGGGTACCGTATCAGTGGTAGTGCCAGCCGCCAACACGCTAACTATCACCGGCACGCTAACCAATTGTGCCAATGTGAATGTGACGAATGGCGCTGTCGTGATCTATACAGATTTTGGAAGTTCATATTCGATTCCGGTAACCAATGGGAATTTTTCATTCACGCTTTTGCGATGCAGCAGCAGTACACTCAATTTCGCAGCAAAGGGGATTGACCTTTCTGTCTACAAGGAAAGCCTGATCTATAACGGGTCGGGTACATCCGGAACGGTGAACATAGGTACACTACAGGCTTGTTCCGCCGGTTTATCCGAATACATCGAGTACATCATTGATGGTGTGCCTTATACCTGGGCAGACCTCGGCTCTCCCAATGAACTTGGTGCGATCGATTCTGTAAATGCCGGTACATACCCCACAAAAACGATCATACTCGGACAACATGTATCGGGTGGCGCAGCAGAAACCACTTATTTCACTTTTCTGAATAACGCTTCGACAGGCGTATTCCCGCTACTGGGAAGTAATATATATGAAATAAAAGTGGCGGATCCGGTTAGCGGAGTGATGCGGTATACGCAAATCGTATCACCCGCAAACCCCACGATAACAATCACCACTTTTGGAGCATTACCAAATGGATATATTGAGGGAAACTTCACCGCCGATATGTTGCTGAATGGTGTAGGTTCTGTACATCATGTGGTCTGTCATTTTAAAGTGAAACGATGACATTATAATTAAATAAATATAAGGCTGCTTTAGGGCGGCCTTTTTTTTGAAACAGCCAGCGACAACAGCCAGCTTCGAGCTGTTTACCCCTGTGGGGCGAGCTATCAGCCACGAGCATCAAACAGCGGGCTGTAAGTTGCTAGCTACAAGCTGCAAGTAAACAGCCAGTGACAACAGCCAGCTACGAGCCGCGAGCTATCAGCCACGAGCTTCAAACAGCCAGAAACCAGCAGCCGCGAACTGTATTCAACCTCTTGAACTTCTTAAACCTATGGAACCTCTTAAACCTCTTCAACCTATGGAACCTCTTCAACCTATGAAACCTATGTAACCTCTTCAACCTCCTTTAACATCTGACCCAATATTTTGCTAAAACACCAATCCGGATTAATCGTTGCCTCCTCATGGCACAGAAATAGCGTCATACGGATGTAATACAAATGAACCACCACCGCCATACAGTGGAAGGGTAGTGGCTGCAAAAAATTATCGTATGAATCTATTTATTACTAAAAATGCACGACCATGAAAAGAGTGTTCAACCTGTCTGTCCTCGCATTACTACTGGTGCTGGGCAGCTCAATCCGGAACAAAGCTTCCGCACAGTATGGCCAGGACAGAGAAGTGTCTTATCAAACTTTTTACGACGAACTGAGTCCTTACGGACAATGGGTACAAACCGATGATAATGGGTATGTATGGGTACCGGATGTAGAAGAAGATTTCCGGCCTTACAGCACCAATGGTCATTGGGTGTACACCGACGATTATGAATGGATGTGGGTATCCGATTATGACTGGGGATGGGCGCCCTTCCACTATGGGCGATGGGAAGAAGATGATTACTATGGATGGTATTGGGTACCGGGTTATGAATGGTCGCCTGCCTGGGTGGCTTGGCGCGACGGTGGCGATTACTATGGATGGGCGCCGCTTCGTCCGAATGTAACCGTGAGTGTTAATTTTAATATCGGCGGTTATGCACCACCGGATCGCTATTGGTGTTTTGTACCGCGTATGTATATCACCGCACCACGATTATATGATTATTGTCTCGACTGGAGACGGAATACTACCATCATTCACCAGACCGTGATCATAAATAATTACAGTTATGGTGGCGGGTTTGGATATCGCTGCGGCCCCCGTCGTTATGATGCAGAAAGATATTGTGGTCGTATCAACCCGGTACGTTTACGCGACAGTTATAATCCCGGCAGGTCATATTTCAGAGGCAATGAAATAAATATGTATCGTCCGAATGTAAGAAGAGATAATGACCGTCAATTTGCTCCCCGTCAGTTTGAACGGTATGACCGGAGCAATGGCAATTTCCGCAACGGAAGGTCAGATAATGGTTTCCGCAGAAGCGATGATAACGGACGCTATAACAACAATAATAACGATCGCGGTTTCCGTCGAGGTCAGGATATTAACGGACGTGAAGATAATAACCGTGGTTTCCGCAGAGAAGAAGGTAACCGTACTCCCAATCAGCCGGATGGGGGTGTGCGTAATGATGATACGCGCTTTCGCAGAAATGCATGGGAACGCGGCGACAACAGCAATAATGGTGGTGGAAACCGCGATATCAATAATCCGAATGTACGTCCAAATAGAAACGAGAATGCTCCGTTCAGAAGACCGGAAGATGTACGCCGTCCGCAGGAAACACCCAACAATCCGAATGGCAACAATGATATCTACCGCAGAAGAATGGAACGCAGTGATAACCCCAACAACCCTCAACCTGACCGAAGGGTATTTCAACCCCGAGAAAGAAGGGAGCCCACGCCACAACCGGTAAACAATGAACGCCGGTACGAGCGCAGGGAGTTTGGTGGAGGCAGTCAGGGATTCCCGGGTGGCCAACCTGATCGTCAACCGCGTGAACGCATGGATAATGGTGGCGGTGGTCGTCAGCCCCAGCCTTCCTCACAACCGGTAGAACGAAGAAGCGAATCCCGCCAGTTTGAAAGAAGGGATAATGGCGGTGGCCAATCCGGCGGTGGAAATGGTGGTGGAAGTGGAGGAGGAAGGGGAAGAAGATTTTGATGTTGAAAAAAAAGATGAGTAGCATCATAAAATAATAGCCCGGCGTTCAAACGCCGGGCTATTATTTTATAACCGTTAGACGTTTACGCTTCTGCTTCCATATAACTCTCCACCGGCTCACAGGTACATACCAGATTCCGGTCGCCATGCGTATTGTTTACACGTGCCACAGAAGGCCAGAATTTATTCAGGGTTACATAGTAAAGGGGGAAAGCTGCTTCCTGACGGGTATAGGCATGTTCCCATGTCTCGGCGGTTAGCACAAACTGAGTATGGGGGGCATTTTTCAATGGGTTATCTTTTTTATCTGCCTTTCCTTCTTCAACCGCTTTTATTTCTTCACGTATGGAAAGCAGGGCATCACAAAAACGATCCAGTTCCGCTTTATCTTCACTCTCCGTCGGTTCAATCATTATGGTGCCGGGTACCGGGAAGCTCATGGTAGGTGCATGAAATCCATAATCGATCAGACGTTTCGCCACATCTTCGGCTTCGATCTCTGCTGATTTTTTAAAAGGACGCAGGTCCACGATAAATTCATGTGCACATTGACCATTATGGTTGGTGTATAGAATATCGTAGGCGCCATCAAGTCTTGCGCGCATATAATTCGCATTGAGTATTGCATATTCGGTGGAGGCTTTCACCCCTTCAAAACCTAGCATACGGATATAGCCATAGGATATAAGCAGGATACTTGCTGATCCATACGGTGCTGCAGATACAGCGTTCGTTGTTCCGAGGAACGGATGGCCGGGTAAGAATGGAGCCAGGTGTTGCTTCACACAAATGGGGCCCATGCCGGGACCACCACCACCATGCGGAATCGCAAATGTTTTATGCAGATTCAGGTGGCATACATCGGCACCAATAAGGCCCGGGGCGGTGAGGCCCACCTGGGCATTCATATTGGCACCATCCATATATACCTGTCCGCCATGCTCATGAATAATGGCTGTGATTTCCTTTACCGTTTCTTCATACACCCCATAGGTACTGGGATAGGTGATCATGATGCCAGAAAGATTGGCACTGTGTTGTACTGCTTTGGCCTTCAGATCGTCCATATCAATATAACCGTTCTCCAGTGCTTTTACCACCACCACTTTCATACCGGCCATTACCGCACTGGCAGGGTTGGTGCCGTGAGCAGAAATGGGTATCAGCATTACATTGCGGTGATGATCCCCATTGGCTTCGTGGTAGGCTTTAATGGTCAGCAATCCTGCATACTCACCCTGCGCACCGCTATTGGGTTGCAGGCTGCAGGCGTCGAATGCGGTTACTTCACAAAGATATTTACTGAGTTCATCGGCGATGAATTGGTATCCTCCTGTTTGCACTAAGGGTGCAAAGGGGTGGATACGGCTCCAGTTGGCCCAGCTCAGCGGCATCATTTCACTCGCGGCATTCAGCTTCATGGTACAGGAGCCAAGCGAGATCATGGAAGTATTGAGCGAAAGATCTTTGTTTTCCAGTTGCTTGATATAACGCATCATCTGGCTTTCGCTGTGGTGCGTGTTGAATACAGGATGCGTAAGGAAGGCACTGCTGCGGGTAAGATCAGCAGGTATATGTTGCAAACCGCTGTCTTCATGTATATCGAAGGCAACGGGGTCGGTTTCGTTTTCAAAACAATTAATCAGATCGTACAGGTTACTTACCGTAGTGGTCTCGTCGAGCGAAATACCAATATGCTGTGCATCAATATACCGGAGATTGATCTGTTGCTGTTCTGCTTTGGTACGGATGGGGGAAGCATTTTTTACTTTTACCACAATGGTATCGAAGAAATGACCAGACACCAGTTCAAAGCCTCTTTCTTCAATGGCCTCTGCCGCTGTTTGTGTAAGCAGGGCAATACGGGATGCAATATTTTTCAATCCATCGGGACCATGAAATACGGCATACATTGCGGCCATATTGGCCAGCAATGCCTGGGCCGTACAAATATTGGAAGTCGCTTTCTCCCGTTTGATATGTTGTTCGCGTGTTTGCAGGGCCATACGTAAAGCACGGTTGCCCTGTGCATCGATACTGATTCCGATAATACGACCGGGGATACTTCTTTTAAAATCGTCTTTGGCAGCAAAAAAAGCCGCATGCGGGCCGCCATATCCGAGGGGTACACCAAATCGTTGTGCGGAACCTACGGCCACATCAGCGCCCAGTTCGCCGGGAGGAGTGAGCAGAGTAAGAGCCAGCAGGTCGGTAGCCATTACCACGAAAGCACCGGCACCGTGTACAGTATTGATAAAGGAGCGATAATCTTCGATCGAGCCTTTGTCATTTGGGTATTGTACAATAGCACCAAAATAAGTGGCATCAATAGCGGCTGTTTTATAATCGCCTTCTACGATCTCAATGCCCACGGGTACAGCTCTCGTAACGAGTACATCCTTTGTTTGGGGAAACAGTTCACGGTCTACAAAGAATTTAGGGCGTTCAATATGGTCTTGTTTATTGAGGGTATTGAAGAACATCGTCATGGCTTCGGCTGCAGCGGTGGCTTCATCGAGCAGCGATGCGTTGGCAATGGGCAGGCCGGTCAGGTCGCTTACCATCGTCTGGTAATTGAGCAGGCTTTCGAGCCTTCCCTGAGAGATCTCTGCCTGATAGGGCGTGTATTGTGTATACCATCCTGGGTTTTCAAAAATATTGCGCAGGATCACCGAAGGGGTAATCGTGTCGTAATAACCCTGACCGATATAATTGGTATAAACGTTATTTTTCAGGGATACTTCCTGAATATGTTTCAGGTATTCATGTTCACTCATGGCTGGCGGCAGGTTGAGGGCTTTATTCATGCGGATGCCTGCAGGTACGGTCTGGCTGATAAGTTGCTCGAGGTTATCCACTCCCACTTTTTTCAGCATCTGACGGGTGGCGGTTTCATTGGGTCCGATGTGGCGGGGAATGAACTCGTTTGACTGTTGTTCGAAGAGATTCATAGATTAATTATATCTGTTATGTTTGGATGGACAGCGGGGCAGCTTCACCCGCCCCTTTTAAGCGGTGCAAAGGTACGTATGCACCGGGATAAAAACAGTGCTTTGTAGAAGCTGGGGATAAGCCGTGAAATGCCGTTCTTTGCAGTATGCAGGAAAAATTGTTGCAAAACTGGGAGAAGAAATCCGGTGAACGGGTAAAGGAATACAAAAAATACCTCAACCGGGCCAATAAGAACACGGTACTTAAACAATTGCCGGACCTGAATGAGCAGGCTTTTTCCAAAATAGACTGCCTGCAATGTGCCAATTGCTGCAAAAATTATTCCCCCCGCTTTACCCCGCCGGATATAAAACGAATCAGTAAATACCTGGGGATGAAGGAGGGGGATTTCAAAGACAAATACCTGCGCGTGGATGAAGAGGGAGACAATGTGCTCCGGCAAATGCCCTGTTCTTTTCTGGGGGCTGATAATTATTGCAGTATTTATGAGGTGCGCCCCACCGACTGTGCCCGTTTCCCTTATATGGATGATGAATTCATGCTGCGTCGCCAGCCCATGGCACTGAAAAACAGCAGCTTTTGCCCCATTACGTATTATATACTGGAAAAACTGATTGAAGCAGAAAAATCCCGCTGAGAAAAGGGAGACAGCAACCAGTCATAGTTAATCAGTAGAGCCGGACGATGAACTGTCGGAAGAGGATGTACTGTCAGAAGAAGAGGAACTTTCGGAAAAACCAGAACTGTCTGAAAAGGATGAACTGTCCAGGCTGTCTGCATGGGTGCTGCCGCCACCGTCATCGGCATGACCCGAACCTTCCGAATACGCTTCTGATTGTTGCTGCTGTTGTGCAGCATGCTGCCCCGATTCATTATTCCAGTTATTATGATAATACAGGGTCTGATCCGTGTAATCCGATTGATTTTTAATATCGGCAGGGGAATAATCATCTCCGGATGTTGACGGTCTTTTTGAGATACTAAACATCCGGAAGATGCCATAGCCTATAATGAGTAGGCCTCCAATTATTGCCAGTACAAGGAATGGATCCATACAGGTATATGCGATTATTTTTTTACCGTGGTCAATTCTTCCCAGGCAGCGGTCAAAGGCCGTTCGATACCATCACCTTTCCATTGGTCTGAACCGGGAATGGATTTTGCTTTTAATATTTCTTCTTTTGATTTGCCTGCTTTGATCTGGCTGTCTACAAAGTTGAGCGTATTGCCCAGGTAATCCCGGAAAGCTTTGAGATCATCGGCATTACCAGTTACTTCAAAACCGGTACCGGCATGTCCGTAAATGAATTTGGTATTGGAATCAAAGGTGCCGGTAGCTTTGTTCAACACGTCAATCCAGCTTTTGATATTGGCACCGGCAGTACGATCTACAAAGGGATGGCGGCGGTTGAAAACGAGATCGCCGCAGTGGACGATATTGGCGTTTTCAAAATGGACAAAACTGTCTCCATTGGTATGTCCCGGCCCGAAATAGTGCAGGGTAACCCGTTCGCCTCCGATCTTTCTGCTCCAGTTGTCGAGATAAGTGATATTAGGATAGAGCTGATTTTTCTGGGAATTATTTTTTTCTGCTACCGCTTTCTGGTTCTTTTTGGAATTCGCATGCGCCACGATATTCCAAATCTGACCTTTGAACGCAATATTGCCGGAACTGTGATCTCCGTGATGATGGGTATTGATCAATAATTTGAAAGGCTTTGTGGTTTTCTTTTTCAATTCAGCGATCAGGTGCTTGCTCTGATCCGGGAATTGGGTATCTACTACAATGACACCTTTTTTGGATAAATAAAAAGCAATGGTTCCTCCCCGCTCTGAAAATATACCCAGTTCCTTCGTAAGCATGGTGATCTTCCAGGGATCTTCAAAAAAGGAGGATAAAAATTCGCGGTTGGCAAGTGTCAGTGCTCCCAGTGTGAGCGCAGTGTTTTGGATAAAATGGCGGCGGTGCATATAGGTGGTCAATTTTATCTGTACAAGGTAATAAGATTTTCGTTACGCTGTATTCTAAAAAAAACCGCCACTGGAAAGTGGCGGCATTGATCATTACTTTTTGCTTTTTTTTCAAAGGGCAGAAATGATCGGGATAAGGCTCATGGTTATAGTTATTGCTGGCAGTTGGTTATGGCGCTGAAAAATTTGGTTTATTGTTTTAAGGCATTGTACATCTGTTCTGCTTCCTCCCGGCTGATGCCATATCCGGTCTCCATGGCTTTGTCAGTATCATTCAGATCCAGGAAGTTTTCTTTGATCACAAATTTCTTTGCATCTTTTTTTACATAGCAAGTGAAGCGTACGATTTTACCGCCCGACCGGTTGGTGGTCATATACACATACCCGGAGGGATCATTTTTTAATACCTCCATCTTCATGCCCATATCCGGGTCGTTGAGCATTTTATTGTCTTCAGCCAATGCAGTTTCTTTGGCCTGTTCAGGTGTTGCGTCTTCATCAACGTACTTATCTTCACTTACCACTACATTGAAACGATCTTTCCTCACGACTACCGCATCTGAACCTTCTTCTTTCGATATGATAGCGCCATCCGGTGCCTGTATGGTAAGTGGAATGCCATAGGCACTGAGGTCGGTCGGCTTCAATGTAAGTGCAGGAGCGGATATGGTTGTGGACTCTTTGCCATTTTCTGTTTTTTTATCGCCGGAGCCGCAACTCCATAGAAGCAGCAGTACAGGAATGATAAAAAGTGAATGAGGTTTGCGATAGATATGCATGATAAAAAGATAATGATCAGAACGATGATTACGCGGCATTATTTTTTTTAGGAAGAAGCCCCCAGATGGATCCTGCAAGCGAAATAGCACCCCCGGCTATCAGTAACCAGCTACCGATACCTACTGTGGCATCCAGTTTTCGCAGATCACCCTGCCATTTGAATGCGATGAGTAAGATGATCAATCCGCATACCAAAGAGAGAAGATGCAGCCAGCGCTTGTTCACGGCGCCCACACCGGCAATGATGAGTCCCAATACCCACATGATCTTTCCGGCAGCACCGGGCAGGTCACTTACTTTGATGTTGATGGAACCGGCTGATCCAAATGGAATAAAACAGGCGATGATGGTGAGTAAACCACCTGCGATGCAAATGATGTTGAATTTTTTCATGTGTTAGATTAATCAGTTAGTAAATATGGATTGCAAGATTGAGTTTTTTGCATATCCCAGAAACCCTGATTTAACAGATGGCGGAAATTCAACGTTTTCCGGCAGCGGGGAAAATATCCGTGGTGGTGGGGATCAACCTTTAAGCCATTCCAGGAACTCTGTTTTCCGTCTGCGCGATACGGGGAGTTCATTCTGATTGCTCATGATCACGGTACCGCCTTCTCCTTTATTATAGCGTACCACCCGATCATGGTTGATGATATAGGAATTATGAATCCGGAAGAAACCAAAATCTTCCAGCATCGATTCAAATTCACCAATATTGTAAGATGAAATGATGGAACCATGTCCGGCAGTATGCAGAATGGTGTATTCCCGGCTGGCTTCGCAATAGAGTATATCGGATGCAGGAATCAATTCCATACCGGATTGTGTGGGAACACAGATCTTATTGCTTTTATTGCGGGGTTTGGCAATGAAATCCACCAGGTGCTGCAACCGCTCCAGCGTTACCGGTTGGGTGGTGCGTTTCAGTTTTTCCAATGATCGCAGCAATTCTGCTGGCTCCACGGGTTTCAGTAAATAATCCACTGCACAGCATTTGATAGCCTGCAGGGCATAGCGGTCGAAGCCGGTGACGAATATGACCTGAAAGGAGGGGTTCTCAAATTCGGCAAGCAGATCAAAGCCGCTGCCACCGGGCATTTCAATATCGAGGAATACCAATTCGGGCTGATGTTGCAAAATGGCGGCCTTGCCTTCTGCTGCACTCGATGCTCGGGCCACTACTTTAATACCTGCCGCATGCTGATGCACCATTTTTTCAAGTGTGGCACTGCCAAGTTCTTCATCATCCACAATGACCGCTTTCATGTCTGTTGTTTATTGAGTGAGTTCCGGATCGGTAATACGGATCGTTATTTTTGTACCACAGGCATTACCATTTTCATCATATTTGTCTTCTGCTAATATACGTGTTTTCAATCCGTCGCTTTGCTCCAGGGTCTTTAGTCGTTCTTCGGTGATTTGCATACCACGTGATATATGCTGCTTACGTTGCTTCATCGTGGCAGCGGCTTTCCGCCCGATGCCATTATCTTCTATTTCGCAACAAAGTTCTCCTTTATCCCTGTAAAACCGGATCCACAACCTGCCATCATTGCCAGGGCGGTCAAACAGTCCATGATTCACGGCATTTTCCGCAAAGGGTTGTATCAGCATGGCCGGTATCTCATACCCGATATTCAATTCCGGATCAATCTCGATCGCATATTGAAACCGGTGATTGAACCGCACCTGCTCCAGTTCGAGATATAACGACAGCAGTTCTTTTTCCTGCGCAAGCGAAATATAATTACTCCGGGAAGATTCGAGAAATAAACGCATGAGGCGGCTGAAACTGCCCAGGTAATTTTGTGCCCGTTCCCCTTCATTTTCAGAAATAAAATGCTGAATGGCATTGAGCGAATTGAACAGGAAATGCGGATTCATCTGCGCACGTAAAGCCTGCAATTCCAATTGTGCCATTTGCTGGGCCTGCGCCGAGCGGCTGGCAATATTTTTTACCCGTTGCTGGTAAAAGACCACCACCACCCCCAAGAGCGCGGCCACACAGAGTGCCCAAAACCACCAGGTGGCATACCAGGGCCTGCGAATCAGAAATTGCACCCTTGTAATACTGTTGCCGGTGGCCGTCTTTACTTCAAAAATATAGTTCCCCGGATGGAGCGCACTGAAACTGACCACCTGTGCCTGTGTGGTGATCCAACTGGTGTCGCTCCCGCCTTTCAGCATCCGGTACTGGTATTCCAATTTTCCGGAACAGGAAAAACAAATACCTGTATAGCCGATGCTTATATCATTTTCAAAATAACGAAGGGTGAACTCCGGGTTGATGCTGCGTTCTTTCCCTTCCACCAAAATATCCACCACGTGTACCGGAATATTCTCTTTCGTGGGAGCGGGTGAGAAAATGGCCAGCCCGTTGGCCGTAGCCGCATATACTTTACCATTGTAATAGCTCACTTTTATAATATCATTATCCGGCAGTCCGTAGCTGGTATTGTAATTATAAATGCGGTATTGCAATTTGTCATTATTCAATTGGTAGGTAATACTGCTAACTCCATTGTTGGTGGCCACCCATGCTTTTTTTTGTTGCTCATCAATATACAGGTTGCGGCAAAGATCACTGGCGAGTCCCTGGGCAGTACTGATATGCGAGAGAACCCTGTTGTTTTTCAGTACGATCACTCCGGCGTTCGCTCCGGCCATCCATACCAAACCGTCATTTCCGCGGATGATACAGTTCATGCGGCGAGCGAGCAGGGTATCCCGGTCGCCGATATATTCATATTGACGGGTTGAAATATTCTTAATGTAATACACGCCCGTGAGTGTACTGAACCAGGCTTCACCTCCGGCACCACCACCAACGGCTGTGGTGCGACCGGTATAGATCGTATCGAGTTTTCGCTGTTGTATATCTGCATCCAACAATGTATGGGTAGTGGCAACAAGGAAATGCCCGGGCTGGTGTTCATACATATCTTTTCCTCCCAAGCCACCGGGCCTGAAAGGTGTCCACCGGTCAACACCTTTTTGATCGCCGGCAGGTGCTATCAGAAACCCTTTATCTGAGAGTGCCGCAAAGGGACGTTGATCGGCGAAACTGATCTTTCGGATGCGGTCGCTGAGGTCATTCTGCTCATTCTCCACGATGGTATGTACCGTACCATCGATGGTATTAATCTCCTGAATCTTTCCGCCCAGAAAACCAGTTAGTACTTTTTCTCCGGGCAATGGCAATACCGAACTTACATAATCATCTGCCAGATGGCTCGATGCATTGAATACATTGATACGGTTTACCGGTATGCAATACACTCCTTTGGTATAGCTGCACAGCCAGAGGTTACCATCACGATCCATATAGGAAGTGTTCAAAACCACATCCTGCAGTAATGAATTCAATTTTTTCAATGAATGATCATATATATCCAGCCCGCCAGATGCATTACAGAAGTATAAATAGGAACCCCATTGGTTGATACGTTTTACGCCTGCCGGCATACGCACACTGTCGATCACCTGTACCGGCTTTTCATTCAGCATACGTTGCGAATACAGAAACCCTTTGCCGTTGTAAGTGAATACGGTATCACTGGCGAAAGCGATCACTTCTCCCCGCAGGCCGTTTACCGGGGAAACTTTTCCGCTTTGCGGATTCAGTAAGAGATCATGGTAAGGGATATTGATCAGAACGTGGCCACCAGGCAGTGGATGTATGCTTTTGATACCTTTATACGGAGTATTGTTCAGCACTTCTTCTTTTACCTTGCCGTTTGAATAACGAAACAAGCCGGTACTATTGCTATAGGAAAAATAAATATCTGTACCGTTGATCTGGGTAATGTTGAGAATGCCTTTATAAATGATCTTGCGTAGTTCCGGGTCATTGGCTGCGGTATGGCAAGCCTGTGTTACCGGATCAAAGCGCATGGGGCTGCCTCCAAAGGGGATCAGCCACAATTCTCCGCTTTCTGCACAATATATATCGAGTATTTCAGTCTCCGTAAGACCATCCCGCGTAGAAAAATTGCGAAAGCTTTTGCCATCAAAACGGCTGATACCGGATTCGGTACCAAACCACATAAAGCCCCGCTGGTCCTGGGCGCAGCGGTATACAATGGAAGAAGGCAAACCGTCTGCCACCGTATAGTGACGGATACTAACAGACTGCGCCACCACACGACCCGGTAATAAAAGCAGCAACATACCGATGAGTATATAGTATGAGGAGCTGCTTACTTTCATTCCATGTTAGTTTTCAGATTGCTGATTACACTTAAATGTACGGCAGAGATTTTAATGGAACAAAAGAGACAGGCTGCCGGTGCCACGAGGCATTGATTGTATGGGGGATTGAATTGGCGGATCAGTATTCAAATTTCCGCAGTCCCGGTGCTCTGAACCAGGTAATGATCACCACGATGAGGGTCATGGTACCGCCAAAGATTACGGATGGAACAGTGCCCATTGCTTTTGCCATCAGGCCACTTTCAAACTGCCCCAGTTCATTGCTGCTGTTGATGAACATGGAGTTCACACTCGACACCCGTCCCCGTTTATCATCCGGGGTGGTGAGTTGCAGTATCGTACCCCTTACGATCACACTGATGCCATCCATCATACCGGCCAGCAGGAGAGCGGCAAACGACAGCCAGTACCATTGGGAGCATCCAAAGATGATAATACACAGCCCAAATGCGCCTACTGCATAGAGGAGTTTATAGCCCTGTCTTTTTCGCATAGGCATCAACGTTAGTGTCGTGATCATTATCACGCTGCCGATATCCATGGCGGCGTTAAGCCATCCAAATCCGATCGGACCCACCTGCAATATTTTGGCGGCAAATTCGGGTATCAGGGCCACCGCCCCTCCAAACAGCACGGCAAAAAGATCGAGAGAAATGGCTCCGAGCATGATCTTATTTGTAAATACAAATTGCAATCCTTCTTTCATACTATCCCAGGCTTTCACATCTTTTTTGGTATTCACCACCGGCTTTTTCCGTATCTGTGCAATCATAAGTGCGGCCACCAGTACATAGGCCAGTATGATATAAAAAGTAGCATGCACACCAAACCACGCAATGAAGAAGCCGGCAGAGGCGTGACCGGTGATCGAAGCGGCCAGCCAGGTGGATGAACTGAGATTGGCCGCATATTGTAATACTTCCCGGGGAACCAGTTGTGAAAGGATCGCATTGGTGGTGGGGCCGGTAAATGCCCGGATAATACCGGTGCAAAATATAACCGCGTAAAAGAAATAGGGCAGGGAAGAACTTTGTACCTGACTGGCAAACCAGGGTGATGTGATCAGGATCATACCGCCCACACAAATGGAATACGTAAGTACGCCCCGCAGCAATAATGTGCGTTTATCCGATTTATCAATCACATGCCCGGCATATAAGGCCAGCAAAAAAACCGGAATGAATTCCGACATACCCGCCAACCCGATGGAATAGGAATCATTGGTAAGTTTGAACAACTGATAGGCCGCCACCGTACCCAGCATTCGCAGCGCCATAATCAAAAAGAAACGAGCGATGATGAAAATCCTGAATTCTTTGTGTTGTAATGGAATTAAGCTTTGTTTCTGAAGGAGGGATGCCATTCAGGCAAAGATATTGGTTCCATAGTTTCCATAGGTTCAAGAGGTTCAAAAGGTTTAAGAAGTTCAAGAGGTTTTATAGGTTACATAGGTTGCATAGGTTTCAGAGGTTCCATAGGTTTAAGAGGTTCCATAGGTTCCATAGGTTTAAGAAGTTCAAGAGGTTGAATACAGTTCGCGGTTACTGGTTGCTGGCTGTTTTCTTGCAGCTTGTAGCTTAAAGCTTGCAGCCGTCTGTTTGATGCTCTTGGCTGATAGCTCGCCCCAAAGGGGCAGGCAGGTCGCAGCTCACAGCTCACAGCTTGCAGCTTCTCTCACGGTAGCGTAATATAATGCTGCCCATCATCATACTCCTTATCCAGTGCATCAAAGATTACCTGGAGGTGCTTTTCATTGCCCAGAAAATCGGCATTGCTGGCATCTACAAATAAGGTTTTGATATTATGTTGCTTGATATAATTCGTATAGGTCTCCTGGATATTAAAGAGATAATCGTCGGGAATATTCTGTTCGTATGAACGGTTGCGTTTACGGATATTGGCCTGCAGACGTGTTACCGGGGCATGCAGGTATAGCAATATGTCCGGTTGCACCAATTGCTGATGAATGATATCGAAGAGCCGCTGGTAAAGCCGGAACTCATCATCCGGGAGCGTTACTTTGGCAAAGAGCAGGCATTTGGTGAACAAATAGTCGGAAATGGTCAGGTGTTGAAACATATCCTTCTGCTGCAGCAGGTCCTTTTGCTGCTTGTACCGCTCGGCCATAAAAAATAACTCGAGCGGAAACGCATACTGGGCCGGGTTTTCATAAAATTTCGGAAGAAAGGGATTGTCGGCAAATTCTTCCAGTACCAACCGGGCATTATAATGCTTGCTTAGCAGATGGGCCAGAGTAGTTTTGCCGGCACCGATATTTCCTTCGATGGTGATAAAATTATACTTCATACTTCACGAAACGAAACGGCAAAATAAACAAATGAGGGTGTACTTATATAAAGGAAAAAACTTTGTGGATAAATCAGCGGTACACGTTTGAAACTACTTTTCAGGGCTGCCATTTGTGTACTCCGAGTGTGTCCGGGCAAATGGCCAGTAATTCCGTGATCGTTTTTTCCAATACCGGATGGAAGAACCCGGGTGCGATCTCAGCCAGCGGTACCAGCACAAAACGCCGGTTTTGCATTTCCGGGTGGGGGACGTTTAAAAAAGAGTATTGGTATTTTTCATGATTGAAAAGCAAAATATCAATATCAATGATCCGGGGCCCGTATTTTTCCTCCCGCACACGGCCCATCATTTTTTCCAATTTCAGCACACGGCGGATCAGTTGTTTGGCATTAAGCGAAGTCTCAAGTTCCAGAGCCTGGTTTAGAAATGAGGCCTGTCCGGTATTACCCCAGGCGGCCGTTTCGTAGATCGCAGAAGCACGCCGGATTGTGCCGCAATGTGTGCCGAGTAGTTGCTGCGCCTGCTGCAGGTAATCCTGCCGTACACCCATATTGCCGCCGGTGAGAAGATACGCTGTGTTCATTGCTGTCAAATATCTTTATTTTAAGGATTGAACGTATAAATAAATACATTTGCGGGGTATGAAATCCGGACAACGATCTTACAGCCAGGCAAGAGCTTTATGGGCGATCAATAAGGCTAGTTTTAAAGCGATCATATCTCAGCCGGTCGCCATCGTTTTCAGTATTTTATTTCCGATCATATTTACTATGATCTTCGGCGCTTTCGGCGAAGGGGGTGCCCCCTCTTACCGTATCGCGATGGAGCAGGGAAGTGATACCACCAACCCCTTTTACATGTTTTTGCGGAACAACCGGTCTGTACGTATCGTTACTTTTTCAGATACAGCCGTCATTGCTTCTGAATTGAAAAAGGGAAAACTTACGGGTGTGCTGAGCCTTCGCACCGCAAAGGATTCTGCTGGTGCCAGCCGCTATATTGTAAAGCTTCGCTCTACCACGGCCAGCGGTAATACCATCGGCGGGTTTCTGCACGAACTGGAATTCATGCAACTGAAATTTGAACAAAGCGGCAAAGGAGCCCCGGCTTCATTAATCACGATCGAGAAACCTGAAATTTCGGAAGTAAAACGATACAAGCCCATTGATTTTATCCTGCCCGGACAATTGGGCTTTTCTATATTATTCTCTACTTTATTCGGAATCGCCTTTCTTTTTTACAGCCTGCGGGAACAGTTGGTACTCAAACGTTTTTTTGCCACACCCGTTAGCAAGATCAATATCCTCGTGGGTATCGGCACCAGCCGGCTGTTGTTTCAACTGATGAGCGTGATCATACTCATTGTATTCGGACATTTCTTCTTTGATTTTTCACTACGGCATGGCTTCCTTACCGTGGTGGAAATACTGATCATGACTATCATCATGCTCTTTTTACTGATGGGGGTAGGCTTTATTTTCGGCAGCGTGGCAAAAAATGATTCCTATATCCCGTTGCTGATTAATCTTTTTGGCTTTCCGCAAATGATGTTGTCCGGTACATTTTTTTCCATCGAAGTATTTCCCAAATGGCTGCAGAAGATTTGTCAGGTACTGCCGCTCACCCAATACAATGATGCTATTCGTAAAATATCCTTTGAAGGATTGAGCATTTTCCAATGTGGCAGAGAGATCGGTATACTGGCGATATGGATGGCCGTTATCTACCTGATTACTATCCGGGTTTTAAAATGGGAGAAATAAAACCGGCCTGCTTACATTTATTGTAGCCGTTAATCCGATCAATTATGCGTATCATCAAACTTGGAATCATCAGTCTGCTGGCATTTGCGCTTACTCTGACATTCATTTCCTTTTTTTTTCCTTCAACGGTGCGCATATCCAAGGCCATCAATATTGGGGCCCCGGCCACAGAGGTGATCGCGCAATTGCAACGCCCGTCTAATTGGCATCCGGCCTGGGATTCAGCCGGCGGATCAACAGACAGTACCCTGCTCAGTACCGTGATATCGAACGAAGAAACAGATTATCATTTCCGGGAAGCCCCGGGCTCCCGTGCAAAAAGCGGGTGGAAATTTTTGACCGGCCTGTACCCCGATTCGGTAACGGTACAATGGTATATGGACTTTAAACTCCGCTGGTATCCCTGGGAAAAATTTTCGAGCCTTCTTTTCGAAAACAGCTTCGGTCCCCGGATGGAAAAAGGACTCAACCAATTGAAACAACTTTCGGAGAAAAAACCGCTCGTGAAATAACTGCGTTTTCTTTCACGGGCAGTGTGTAGCTTTGAAGAATCTTTAAAAATAAAAACAAACGATATGAAATACTTCTTCCTGCTCGCAATCGCCGTTACCGGCATACTTACTGCCTCTGCCCAATCCGATAAATCCAAAAGGCCCAGCCCGCCTGCACAGGCCAAACAAGTACTGCCCAATGGTGCTACCCTCACCATTGATTACAGCCAGCCTTCCATAAAGGGCCGTGAGATCGGAACAGCAATCGAACCCTTCGAAGGAAAAATATGGAGGGCCGGAGCCAACGAAGCCACCGTGTTTGAAGTAAGCCAGGGGGTAAAAGTGAACGGACAGGAACTGCCTGCCGGTAAATACGGATTCTTCATCATTAAAAACGGTGACGAATGGACCCTTATCTTCAACAAAACCTGGAATCAGTGGGGCGCTTTCAGCTATAAAGAATCAGAAGATGCATTGCGCATTAAAGTAAAAGCCGGAACGGCCGATCCTGCTGCTGAAAAATTAACATATACCATCAGCCCCGAAGGCATGGTATCCTTACATTGGGGTGAATATAAGATCAGCTTCGATGTGAAGTAAATAATAATACATTAAGGAGCCGGTTTGCTGCTGCAGCAAACCGGTTTTTTTGTGCCGCATATCAGCAGGGAAAACAGATTTTTCCCATGCTCACATCCGGAATACCGCTGCCCTTATGCCCGAAACGAAAACGGCCACCCGACACTGCTTCATTGGCCAGCAACGCAAATAATACAGCTTCCTTGGCATCGGGATTAATCTGTAATTGTGCGGTGGTATGAAAGGGGATCCCCGGCAACAGGTTTTTCAGGTGGTCCATCAATACGGGGTTATGCATGCCGCCACCGCTGGTATATATCGTGTATGCATCACCGCTAGTGCAACATTTTAATATGGCTTTAGCAATGGTTTCGGCAGAAAACCGGCAGAGCGTGGCCAGTTGATCTTCCGGGGATAGATCGGGTATTTCGGAAGCCTGCAACGCATCATCGAAATACCGGCGGTTGAATAATTCAGGGCCGGTCGTTTTTGGGAAATCCGCTTCAAAAAAAGGATGCTCCAATAAGCGGGACAATAAAGCCGGCTGCACCGTTCCTACAGCAGCAATAGCACCATTTTCATCAAAATATAATCCCGGGAAATATTGCTGTACCGTGGCATCCATCATTGTATTGCCCGGCCCGGTATCCGTACTGAAAACTTTCGATGTGTCCAGGTCACCGGGCAACCAGGTAAAATTGGCGATACCGCCGATATTCAGCATGATCCTGTTTTCTCCTTCTTTTGAAAACACCAGGTAATCTCCATAAACGGCAAGCGGAGCACCTTCACCACCTGCTGCAATATGTTTTTGCCGGAAATCGCTTACCGTGATGATGCCGGTATGCACAGCGATATGATCGCCATCCCCGATTTGCAGTGTGGCATTGGGATATGCTGTTTTCCCATGCAAAGAGGCCGGTGCATGATAGATGGTTTGCCCATGACTGGCCACCAGATCCACTTCATCGCTGGAATAACCCCATGATTGCAAACTTTGGTTGATAATGGAAGCATGATGAATGGCCACTTTTTCATTCAGCAGACATACTTTTTCGAGATCAGCATCGCGACGGGAGAAGATAGATTTCAGATCTTCTTTAAAATGTTGGTCATAGGCTACGGTTGTGAATTCCAGCAATTCCAAACCAGTACCCGGGCCATGCCCGCTGATCCGGCAAAGGGCCAGATCGAGCCCATCGAAGGATGTGCCGCTCATCAATCCAAGGACCACTCTTGACGAACGGGCGCTGATCCGACAAAGTTTTTCAATATTTGGATTCATAATTTAAAGATAAACTGCCGGTCTTTGCCGGAAAAATTATTTTTTGTTCAGGTTTTTGCGTTTTTATGCCTGCGATTTTGCACTTTTTTGCACGAAATAATTAAATTTCTTTACATTTAAATGCCAATTCCCCAACATGCTTAAGAAAGAAAGACAGGAATTTATTCTTCGTGAAGTGAATCTGCACAACCGGGTACTCACCTCCGATCTTTCCGATGCCATCAATGTATCAGAGGATACCATTCGCCGCGATCTGGCTGAATTGGCAGAAAGTGGTAAGATCATCAAAGCACATGGTGGCGCACTGTCCAGATCCTTTCATACATCTTTTCATCAGCATGGTATTTATCTCCAGGATAAGAAAAAAATCATTGCACAGAAAGCAGTAACGCTTATTCGGGATGGAATGTTCATTCTGAGCGGCGGGGGCACTACCATCAATGAGCTGGCCCGTGCGCTTCCAGAGCAGTTGCAGGCCACTTTTATTACGGGAAGCCTCACCGCTGCGATTGAATATACCCGGCATCCCACAGCGGATGTTATTTTCATTGGAGACAGGGTCTCTAAGAACTCAAGGATTACCGTGGGCGGGGATGCGATCCGGCAGATCAGCCATATCAACGCAGACATATGTTTTTTAGGTATCAATGCTATCGAACCGGAAAAAGGACTAACTGACAATGATTGGGAAGTGGTGCAGGTGAAACAGGCCATGATCCGTTCTTCCAAAAAAGTAGTGGCCCTCACTATTTCTGAAAAAATCAACAGCTTTCAAAAAATCAGGATCGCCGCAATTAGTGAACTGGATATTCTCGTTACGGAACTTGACCCTGCAGACCCATTGCTGAAACCTTACCGGGATGCAGGAATACAAGTAATATAGAAACACTGAAAACAAATGATATAGTAAACCCTGAACGCAACCGAACAGGACATACCGGCGAAGTAATGAAAATTACAGCTCAGGAAAACCCGGGTACGGATGCTTATTTTAAATCAAAATAAAACAACGCTCATGAAAAATCAGTTTTGGTTATGGCAACGAAAAGGCAAGCCGCTCTGTATTGCCTTGATACTGCTGTTCACGGCTGTGCAACTTTCAGCACAGGTGCGAATCAGCGGAAAAGTAACGGGTCCCGATGGCTTGCCCGTTCAGTCTGTATCTGTACAGGTGCGTAATACGACACTGGGTAGTGTTACAGGTGCCGACGGCACGTACAGTTTTGAAGCTAACCTGAAAAATGGCAGCTATACGCTGGTGTTTTCAGGTGTCGGTTACCGGACCAGCGAACAAACCATTCAGGTTAACGGAACCGCTATCACCAGCGATGTGAAGCTTTCAGAAGATGCACTTAAAATGGATGAAGTGGTGGTCACCGGTGTATCTGCCGGTACTACCCGTAAGCAACTGGGCAGTTATATCAGTACGGTTAAGTCCGATCAGCTTACCAAAGGGGCTACCGGCAACGTGCTCGCAGCATTGCAGGGTAAAACGGCCGGGGCGCAGATCATTCAAAACAGTGGCGACCCCAGTGGTGGCATCTCAGTGCGCCTTCGTGGTATCAGTTCTATTTCCAGTTCCAGTGAACCATTATATATTATTGACGGAGTGATCGTAAACAATGCCACCACCCGCGTGACCAACACCAGCGGCAACTACGACGGGCAGGCATTTGTAGGTACGATCGGCCAGAACCGGCTTGCGGATATCAACCCCGCCGATATCGAGCGCATCGAAGTATTGAATGGAGCCGCCGCCGCTGCCATTTATGGATCAAGGGCCAATGCAGGGGTGGTACAGATCTTCACTAAAAGAGGCGTTAGCGGAGCACCTGTGGTATCTTTTTCCACGAGTGTAATGGTTAGTTCACTTCGCAAAAGCGTTCCGGTCAATCAATCGCCCACCAAATTTGGCGGGCCTACCGATGGCCCCGGCGCACAAACACAGGATATTCTTACTCCTGCACTCACGAACAAAACCAATGTTACGAGGTACGATTACAATGATTATATTTTCCATACCGCCATTGGTACCGACAACAACGTATCTGTTTCGGGCGGAAGAGATAAAACCAAGTATTATGTATCCGGTTCCTATTTCAAAAATGAAGGCATTGTAAAAAATACCGATTTCAGAAGATACAGTTTCCGTACAAACCTGGAGCAGGGAATCGGTGACAAAGTGAGTTTCAATATCGGACTCAACTATATCAACAGTTTCAGCAATGAGAAACCCGATGGCAACTCCTTCTTCTCTCCGCTGAACTCGATCAATATCATTGGCAACTTTCATAATATCTGGGAGCGCGATGCATTTGGCAATCTCAAAGCAGTGGGTGAACGCGGAAGGGTAAACCCCGTGTCTGTAATAGAAGATATCAAACAAAACCAGGAAACAAACCGGCTGATCGCCAATGCAGGTTTGAAAATTAAACCTGTAAAAGGCCTCACCATTGATTATACCATGGGTATCGATCAGTACACGCAAAAGGGATTCACTTTTATACCGCCATTTGCCTATAATGTGAGTGATGGATTCTTTGGAGGTGGCGCAGCGCTGGACCCCACGCGCAACGGGTATGCAAGTACCGGCAATTACAATTTCTTCCAGATCAATAACGAGATCAATGCCACCTACCAGGCAAAGATCACCAAAGACATTACTTCACTTTCACAGGTTGGCTATTCGGTGCAGTATGAAAAAAGTGCTTACTCGCTCCTGCATGGTCGTGGACTGGCACCCTTTGTAGAAACTGTAAACGGTGCCAGCACGCTGCTGCCCGGTTCGGATGAAAGAAGCGAATTATCGATCTCCGGCTTTTATGTTCAACAAAATTTCGGGTATAAAAATATTGCTTATCTCACCGGTGCCGTGCGGGTGGATGGTTCATCTGTATTCGGCAAAGACCAGCGCAATCTTACCTATAAAAAATTGAGCGGAAGCTACGTGATCAGCGAACATGAGTTCTGGAAAAATATGAGCCTGAGCAAAGTTTGGAATTTTGCTAAACTGCGCGTGGCCTATGGCGAAAGCGGCAACCTTACCGGTATCGGTGCCTATCAGCGTTTTAATACGTACAGCAGCAACTCTTTTGTAAGCCGCACCTCATTGGTGTCCAGCACCACACTGGCCAATACTAACGTGAAGCCGGAAAGACAGAATGAACTGGAGTTTGGTATTGATCTCGGCTTTTTCAACGGCCGCCTCAACGTGCAGACCAATATCTATACTAAAAAAGTGAAGGATCTGCTTATCAACCGTTTTATTGCCCCCACTACTGGTTTCAGCAGCCTGCTGGATAATTTCGGCAGCCTGGAGAACAAAGGGTTCGAAGTGGTACTAACGGGCATGCCTATACGAAAAAAGGATTTTAGTTGGACCGTGACGGGTATTTATAACCACAACCGCAATAAAGCGGTGAAGATCGGGCAGGCCCTCACCCTACTCAGCACCAATCAGGGTGCTCCCGTAGCCATTATCGAAGGTCAACCCATTGGTGTATTTTATGGGGCCTTCTTTGCGGTGGACGCAAGCGGCAATCTGATCAAGAACCCCACCGGATATCCACAGGGAGAAAGAGGTATTCAAACCGGAGCGCTTACTTACAATGTAACCAGAGACCCCACTACCGGACTTCCCATTACCGCCAACCCGCTGGTGCGTAAAGTAATTGGCGACCCCAACCCGGATTATACTGCCACATTGGTAAATGAAGTGCGGTATAAGAAAGCAAGCCTGCGTATACAACTGGATGCCGTACAAGGTTTGGATGTGTTCAATGCAGACTGGAGAACCAGACAGGGTGTGGGCAATGGTAAAGAAGCGGAGAAAGAACAATCCGGTGCATATCCCCGCGGATACATCAACAGTTTTTATGCCACCGTGGAAGAATGGCGTATTGATGATGGCTCATTTGTAAAACTCAGAGAGGTATCGCTGAGTTATGTATTCGGCAACTTCAAAAAAATAAAGGACATCACACTCAGTGTAAGCGGCCGTAACCTCATTAGTTGGGACAATTACAAAGGGTATGATCCGGAAGTAAATGCCGGCGGACAAAGCACCATTCTCCGGGGTATCGATTTTGGCGCAGTGCCCATTCCCCGTACATACAGTGTGGGACTGTCTGCTAAATTTTAATCATTCAAATAACAGGATATGAAAAATAAATTGATTCAATATACAGTCATCGCGGCCATGAGTTGTACACTTTTTGTACAAACGGGCTGCAAAAAAGATTTCTCCAACCCCAATGCGGCTACCGAAGATCAGGTGTTTAGTTCAGCCAAAGGACTTACCGGTGTGGCCGTGGGATTACAACGGGTATACACAGCCGGCAGAGGCAGCACCCTGTACAACCTTATTACCATAAACGGTCTCACCACCAATGAAATGATCGTAGTGAATGCTGGTAATACTGCCGAAGTACAACTTGCATCAGGCGGAACTGCGGTGGATGGCAATCATACCATGCTCACCACTTTCTGGTCTACCTGTAATAAAGTGGTATACGATGCAGATAAAGTGATCAATGGTGCCAAAGCACTGGCCGATAAGAATTATGCAAGCGGACTCATTGCCTATGCCAGTATCTTTAAAGCTATGTCTATTGCAGATATGGCCCAGTTCTGGGAGAAAGTACCTGCAGCCAATGGCACTAATGTAACGTTCATCGACCGGGTCGACGGATTTAAAAAAGCAATTGCCACCATTGATGATGCGTTGGCTGCCATTGCTGCCAATGCGATCAGTGCTTCCTTTATATCCAATGTGCCGGCAGGAATAGATATCATCAATACACTGTATGCACTGAAAGCCCGTTACTCCCTCTATGCAGGATTGTATACGCAGGCACAGGCAGCCGCAGCACTGGTGGACCTCACCAAAAAATCCAGCTTTAATTTCGATCCACTCACCTTGAATCCGTTGTTTGAAGTGGCCACATCCACGAACAACGTAGTGCAGCCAAAAGACTCCACGCTGGGATTACTCGTGCCCCTCCAGCCTTCTCTCAGCGACGGTAGGGTGGCATTCTATACCAGTATCAATGCTACGATAGCACCCCGGTATCGCATCAATGGGTTTGGTAATGCAGCGGCCACTGCTTATCCCGTGTATTTACCGGGTGAGATCACGTTGATCAAAGCAGAGTGTTTTGCCCGCGCTTCCACACCCGATCTGGCCAATGGTCTTATCGAATTGAATAAAGTAGTGACGAAAACATCTGATCCATTTGGTGTAAATGCCAATCAGCCCGCCATTGCATCGGTGGCCAATCAGGCTGAATTGCTCGATCAGATATACCGCCATCGTTGCATCGAATTGTTCATGAGCGGACAGAAACTCGAAGATATGCGTCGTTTTGGAAGGCCCACTGCCGAACGGAAACGAAACCTGATGCCTTATCCGCTGCGCGAACGTGACAATAACCCCAATACACCTCCTGATCCACCATTTTAAATAGCTGACATAGCAATAAAGTAAAGGGTTGCCCCGCATGGCAACCCTTTACTTTTTGGAACAAACTACATTGCGGCATAATTATTCATCTGATTTACATACCCCGGTAGTTTGTACCTTTATGTGGTGATCCCGTAATAGGCCAGTCATTGGCCAGAGTAAATTGTTTGTATGAAAAAAATACTTTCCATTCTAAGTTTCGTTTTTTTGGGCATCAGCGCTGCTTTACATGCACAAGACCCGCGCGACACACTGGTGATGTATGCCAAAGACAGTGCTGTAGTGCCGGAAACAGAACCTACCGTTTTGTTTTTCCAGAATGGTGAAAAGATACCCGAATCAATATGGGGAAAAACCTTGTTGATTTCAAAGACCAAAAAAGTATCCAAATTATCCCAGCTATTGAAGAACCCGGATATGATGTTGTCTGAGCATGTGCTGGCCGACCTGGATAATGATGGAAAAAAAGAATTGGTGGTCAACAATTTTACCGGCGGGGCCCATTGCTGTGATGAATTATTAATCTATAAAAATGCGGGAGCTAATAAATACCAGGAGGCCGTTCGTTTATATGCAGGCAATGTTATCATTACACCCGATTATGAATTCTCCTATAGTTTGCATGAACATTTTGGATATTTTTTTACCTGCTATGCATGTAGTTACAGTGATACCAGCGACGAAGCACCACTTGATGTTAGCCGCTTAAGCCTCCTGTATAAAAATGGGAAAATGAGCGTAGTACAAACGGATACAGAATTTAAAAGTATCATCAACGATAACCTGGGCAAACTCAGTGAGCAACCCTATCAAAAGCCCGGCGATGATCCGATCGTGGATGATGGACTCCGGAAAGAGTTTGCGTTGAATCTGGCCGCTTATTATTTTACCTATGGAAAGAACCTGGCTGCCACCCAGCAATTATTTAATAAGTATTACAAATACCCGGACGCTAAAAAAGTGTGGACCGCCTTCTCCCGCATATTAACGGCAATACGGTCGGCCAATACCTTTTGAATATTTAGGAAAGACCTGTTTTCGGCCTCCGCCTGCAGGTGGGGGCTTTTTTTTGCCTGCTTGCCAGTCCGCCTTTTTTAGTATCATTCGCTTACCGGCCATGCAACGATTCCATCTTACCGGTTGTCAGGGTTGCAGTATCCGGACATGAGTACACAACAACTGGTAAAGGATTGTCTGCGGGGTAAACCTGAAGCACAGCGGCAACTGTATGCGCTTTTTGCAGAAAGCATGCTGGGACTTTGCTATCGCTATACCAAATCCATCAATGATGCAGAAGATGTACTACAGGATGGATTTGTAAAAGTTTATACCAGCCTTCACCAGTATAAATCGGATGGCCCCCTGGGCGCCTGGGTACGCCGGATTATGGTCAATACGGCCCTCAACTTTTTAAAGAAAAATAAAAAATACCGGGATGAGATGTATTTCAGTGAGCAGCCGCTGCATCCCGTGGCCGATGATAACCCCGTGCTGGATATGGATGCCAAAGAACTGGCGAGCCTGATACGCCAGTTGCCACAGGGATACCAGACTATTTTTAATCTGCATGCCGTAGAAGGGTATTCACATGTGGAAATAGGGGAGATGCTGGGTATATCAGACGGAACATCCAGATCGCAATATGCCAGAGCCAGAGCGCTGCTAATCAGTTGGATCGAAAACCATTCATTTGAAATTAAAAAAGGGAAGTATGCGGGAAAATGAATTTGAGCACCGGGTACAGGAAAAGATGGATCACTTCCATCTCCGCCCTTCCGGAACCGTATGGGCCGAAGTGGAACGGCGTATCCGCAAAGAAAAAAGGAGACGTTTTATCTTCTGGTGGTTCCTGCTGCCGGTTGTACTGGCAGGCGGTATCGGCATCACCTTGTGGTGGATGAATAGTAAAGCAGACCGCAGTATTGCCCATACGTCTATTTCTTCAGAAAAAAAGAACAATATCTCCATCCGATCCGCGGAGAACAAGGATTCAATCAAGAATAGTAAAATACCAACTAACCATACGACGGATACAGCAATATCAACAGGCATTACCACAGCAGAACCTGCCACTGTATCACCGCAGCCCAATGATCAGGAACCTGACATAAAAAGTCCCCATGTACAGAATGGAATAAAAGACCCTGGGGCGGGAATCAGTAGGGCTACTACAGATAAAATCAGTGCGACTCAACAAGCTGTCAAAATATCAAGTACACGACAATCAAAGAAGAAAAAGGAAAACCAACCACGGGATCAGGGGGCACCCATTACAGATATGCAGTCAGCATTGGCCAGTGGGGGAGGAAACAGTTCAAAAAAAGATAAACAAATACCTCAGACTGCTGCTCTGCCCCCGGCTGAATTACCCGCCACAGCACCAACTTTGCCATCTATAGTGCCTGTATCCGTAACGGGAACTGAACCGCCTGCTGCCACTAACCAAACATCCAGCAGTACAACAATAAATATCCCTGTCGCTCCCATAGCAGCATTGCCAGATGATACGGTTCAACGATCTGTTGTACATACTATACTTCCCGGAACAGATACCGCCAACCGTACGATGGCGAAACTCAAATTGCCCCCACTTAATAAAAAGTATTGGGTGTTGGGTGTTCACATAGGCCGTTCAAGTTTATTGGATGGCCTCGGTTCACGTAAGGAAAATCTTTTTGCAAATGCATTTCAACCTGTTACAGGAGGTTCACAACTATACAGACCCTCCGTCGTTAACCCGGGTATTTCTGCAGGCATTTCATTCTATAAGATGCATACCGTTTCAAAAAGAATACAATTGGCTTTCGGGTTTGGCTATGATTATCGCTCTACCCGCATGAAACTCGGACAACGCATCGACAGTATTCGAAATGTAACGAATAGCCTGAGCAATAACGCTTTTGTCAGCAATTATTACCGCCCCTCCACACAGTCAGTCAGTTCCGACTATACAAATCAATATCATTTTCTGTATGTTTCCGGTTTGTTAGATTGGACCATCATACAGGGGAGAAAAGTAAAGATCGGCTGGCGCAATGAATGGCAGTTGCGTATACTTGCGGCTTCCACAATGCTCCATTATGATTATTCTTTGCCCGGATATTATAAAGACAATACTATACTGCGAAAAGCAAATATTTTTTTACAAAGCGGATTGACAATTTCTGCAGGGAAGCGACTGCTTATTAATCCATTCGTTGAGTATAGTCCCGCAACGATATTAAAAAATGGGAATAGTTCCTCGCATTACGGAGGAATGGGTTTACGGATACTTTTTTCGCTGAAAAAATAATTCAGTACGCAACGGTTCCATACCTGCCGTTGTCAGTTGATACGTCAGTAAGTTGAAGAACGATGCTTCGATTGGATTACTGCAGAACCGGACCGCAGCAATCAGATATGAGGTATGCTCCGCTGGAAATTTCGTAACGCCCCAATTATTAAATTTAATATAACAAATAGCATATGAAAAAGTATCTTTTATTCCTGTTGCTTCCTGTGATGCTGATGCAGGGATGCCTGAAAGACAAATTAATATACACCTATACCATGTTAAAACCGGTGTATAAAGCCAAATCGGAAGTGTATGCAAATATTAAAAGCAATGCCCCGAGAGCCATTTCAAACCCCGGGAAAATATTTATCTATGGACAGTATATCTTTCTCAATGAAGTGGATAAAGGGGTGCATGTGATCGACAACAGTAATCCGTCCAATCCGGTCATGAAAACATTCATCGATATTCCCGGCAATCTCGATATTGCCGTGAAAGGAAACACACTGTATGCCGACCTCTATTCAGATTTGGTGGTGGTGGATATCACCAACCCCCTGGATGCACGGTTTCAGAAATTCATACCGCATGTATTCCCGGAACGATACCTGAGTTATTTCCAAACCAACGACAGCAATTCAGTGATCGTGGACTGGATACGAAAAGACACCACCATTGAACGTAAGCTTTCGGGCAATATGATGTACGACGCACAGGGGAGTCCTTATGCAATGCTCAGCAGTTATGCAATGCCGTCCGGAGCAGGAGGTGCCTCCGGAGTACCTGGTATCGCCGGATCCATGGCCCGCTTTTCTATTGTGAACGATTATCTCTATGCAGTCAACCAAAGTTTTCTCAAAACATATAATATTACGAATACACGTAACCCGCAAGAGGCCGGATCACAAATGGTAGGTTGGCAGATCGAAACTATTTACCCGTTCAAAGACCGGCTCTTTATTGGTTCATCCAACGGCATGTATATTTATGATATCACCAACCCCGCTACACCGGTTTCTATGGGTCGCTATACCCATATCCGTGCCTGTGATCCGGTCGTTGCCGATGATCATTTCGCTTATGTAACATTGCGAAATGGAACTGCCTGTGCAGGCTTTACCAATGAATTGCAGATATTGAATATCGACAACCTGATGGCTCCATCGTTGGTCGTCACCAAACCGATGACCAATCCGCATGGTTTGGCAAAAGATAACAACCTCCTCTTTATTTGTGATGGGAAAGCGGGTATCAAATTGTATGATGCTACTAATCCGCTCAACATTGTGTTAAAACAAAACATCACTGGCATGGAAACCTATGATGCCATTGCCTGGAATAAAAACCTGCTGGTAGTGGCCAGCGACGGGTTGTACCAGTATGATTATACCAACGGAACGCTTACGCAAAAAAGTAAACTGTCTGTAACTAAATAAACTACCAGTATGAAAAAGGTATTGATCAGTGCGTTGTCCCTGCTTTTCATATATACAGCAGTATCTGCGCAACAAAAACTAAAATTCTCTTCCCAAACATATGCCGGTGTATTGTTGGGCGATGGTCGCTCCGATCTGCAGTTGCAAACCATCAATGGTGTAAAATGGAAGAACTGGTTTGGTGGAATAGGTGCCGGCATTGACTGGTATTCATTTCGCTCGGTGCCTGTATTTGCATCCGTGAACAGGGATATATTTAAGAAAGGAAAGAACACGCTTTTGTTATCGGCCGATGTGGGAATTAACTTACCCTGGCACCAGGATAACTATTATTATATTGATTTCACCACAAATAATGAATTCCGGCCCGGCCTCTATTGGGCATCCGGTGTGGGATACCGGTTTGGTGTGGGCAAGGCAGATAATGCACTCCTGATGAATTTTGGATATAGTTTCAAACAATCACGACAGGAGTTTGCGAATGTGTATCCCTGTCTAAATCCACCCTGTTTACCATTCGTTGAGAAATATGATTACCGGTTAAACCGCCTCTCCATCAAATTGGGCTGGATATTCTGACCTTAGTGTTTCAGCAGCGACGCGATCAGTAGCACAATACGTGCGGCCCGCGTCGTTGTTTGTTTTGCTCCATCAATATGTTTAATCGCGTTTATTTTTTCCCGATCAGAGAGTTGGTTGAATTTTTTTAATGCGATGGGTTCATCATGGAGGCATTCCATCAGATCGTCCGGTATTTGTACGGGGTCATTGTCTGCAAATAATTCCACCCGGATCCAGTCGCCCGCTTTCTTTTTGATCTGCCTTCGTATTTCTGCTTTTACAGGAAGAAATAATTGTCCGTTGCCCATTGGCATCAGGTGATAATTCCGGATGGCCACATCATCAATCGTTCCTTTTACCCGTACCCAACCGAAAGGATTTTTTTTCTCCGGAAGAATCTCGGGAATGGCCGCAAAAGTCCAGCCACCCTTCCCGGGAAATTTTTGTAATAGGTAATCTTTATTCACCAGTCGTTGGCGGGCCATCAGAAGAAAGGAATTTTAAATTACGCTGTATTCCTGCAAACTTAGCGCGTTTCAGCGGAGACTGTTTAAAGATACGGTTGAAATGTTCTTCCGTCATCGCCTGCCATTCACCGGTAGATAGTTGTAGTAGTTCTGGAATCGGTGCATACGCTTCTTCCTGGTGTGGGCGGCTGAATCGATTCCAGGGGCATACATCCTGACAGGTATCACAGCCAAACATCCAGTTATCAAATTTCCCTTTCATATCCTGCGGAATCAGCATTTCTTTCAGCTCAATGGTAAAATACGAGATACACCGGCTGCCATCGATCACTTTCTCCGGCAGTATGGCATCGGTAGGGCAGGCATCAATACACCGGGTACAGGTGCCGCAATAATCTTTCGCCATGGGATCATCATACACCAATGGCAGATCGGTGATAAGCGTGGCTATAAAATAAAAGGAACCGTTTTGCCGGTTGATCAGGTTTCCGTTTTTACCCACCCAGCCCAACCCGCTTCGTTGTGCCCAGCTTCGTTCCAGTACCGGGGCAGAATCCACAAAGCCACGCCCCTGAATAGAACCGGCTTTTTCTTTTAGCCGGTACAACATTTCATGTAGTTTGGATTTGATCACCTGGTGGTAATCCTGTCCGTATGCATATTTCGCTACTTTGGGCGAACCAGGTGCTGTTGTTTGGCTATTAAAATAATTACTACATAGTGTAATTACTGACTTAGCGCCGGGTACGAGTTTGGTGGGGTCGATGCGGAGTTCAAAATAGTTTTCCATATACTGCATTGACCCGTGGTAGCCTTTTGCAAGCCACTGTTCCAGCCTGCGGGCATCTTCATCCAGCGGACCGGCCTGGGCAATGCCGCAAGAATCAAACCCCAACTCCCTGGCTGTCTGTTTTATAAAATCAGTATGTTCCTGCTGTAAAGACATTACGTAGTTATATAATTTATCCCTTTTTAGCTATGAAATGTGCCGGATTTCTGTAGATTGCATTTTTTTTGTAATTTGAAGATAGTCCATCCGTATTTACCACCACAAAAATCAGCCATGACTGTAAGAAAAACAATCCTTTTTTTTGTTGCTGCCCTCTTATCTTTTTCCCTTGCTCAGAGCCAGGATAAAGTAAATGTGAAGTTCGGCAACGTTTCCCCCAAAGATTTTGAAACGAAAGTTTATGCCATTGACAGCAATGCGCAGGCCGTAATTATAGCAGATGTGGGCAATAGTATTCTGGAAGGGAATAATAAGGGATGGTTTTCCCTGGTATTTAAACGATTTACACGAATACATATTTTAAATAAAAGCGCTTATGATGTGGCCGATTTTTCTATACCACTATATTTTTCTGGTGAGAGAGAGGAGGTGCTTGAAAAAGTAAAGGCAGTTACCTATAACCTGGAAGGTGGAAAAGTGGTAGAGACAAAACTCGATGCCAAGCAGAATATTTTCAGGGAAAAAACGAGTAAAAACAGGACCAACTGTAAGTTTACACTCCCTAATATTAAAGAAGGATGTATTATAGAAGTGGAATATACAATCAAATCAGATTTTTTATGGAACCTGCAGCCATTTGATTTTCAGGGCGGCTATCCCCGTTTGTGGAGTGAATACAATCTTTCATTGCCTGAGTTTTTAGGTTATGTGTTTTTAACACAGGGCTACAAAAAGTACGATATCTATACCACTAAAGATCGAATGGAATCATTTCGGGTATCAGATATCCGGGGTGTGGGAGCTTCTGAGCAGTTTCAGTTTCAGGCAAATGTGACCGATTATCGCTGGGTGATTAAAAATGTTCCCGCATTAAAAGAAGAAAATTTTACCTCCACCATCAATAATCACATTGCAAAGATAGACTTTCAGTTGTCTGAATACAGGAGACCCCTGGAGTATCGCCGTATCATGGGTACCTGGGAAAAACTTGCGGAGGAATTATTACGCGATGAGCAATTCGGTTTGCAATTATCCCGCGATAACGGTTGGCTCCGGGAAGTATTAGAACCGTTGAAATCACCCGGTCAGAGTAAGCTTGATCTCGCCAATAAAATATTCAACTATGTGCGGGATAATTTTACAGTGACCGGAAACAATAATATGTACACACAGCAGACATTAAAAAATGTAGTGAAGTCTAAATCCGGTTCTTTATCGGAAATCAACCTGTTACTTACAGCTATGCTCCGTCATGAAGATATCAATGCAGATCCGGTCATTTTGAGTACACGTGGTCATGGATTTACCTATTCTTTGTATCCGGTGCTCGATCAATATAATTATGTGATTTGCCGCACACAGATTGATGACAAGCAGTATTTCCTTGATGCGTCTGAACCACGTCTTGGATTTGGCCATCTTCCGCTTCGTTGTTATAATGGCCATGCCAGGGTAATCAACAAATCCGCTGAAGCCATCGAACTGTTGGCAGATGGAATTACCGAAGCCAGTACCACTTCTTTATTTATCATCAACGATGAAAAGAATAATATGGTGGGTAGTTTTCAGCAAACGCCCGGCTATTACCAGTCGTTCAGTATCCGTAATGATATAAAGGAAAAGGGTATTCCGGTAAAACAGGATGAATTTAAAAAAGGATTTGGCACCGATATCGCTATCTCCAACTTTGGAATAGACTCATTGAAAAAGGTGGACGATCCCGTGAACCTGCACTTTGATTTTGATATAAAGGCCGAAAAAGAAGACGTGATATACATCAATCCGATGTTTGGCGAAGGCTATAAGAAAAACCCTTTTCAGTCAGCCGAGCGTGCATACCCGGTGGAAATGAACTATGCCATGGATGAGACCTATAACCTGCAAATGGAAATCCCCAATGGTTACGTAGTGGATGAATTACCCCAATCCGTTATTGTAAAATTAAATGAAGCGGATGAAGGTATTTTTGAGTACCGGATTTCCCAATCAGGTTCAGGTATCTCTTTCCGCTCACGCATCCGGATTGGCCGTGCTTTCTTTATGCCGGAAGAATACGAAATGCTGCGTGAGTTTTTCAACCTTATCGTAAAGAAACATGCAGAACAGATCGTTTTTAAGAAAAAGCCATAGGAACATCATTCGTTTTTTTTCCGTCATTGTATGGCTGCTGATTAATGCAGTAAATAATGCTGTATGCGGGCAGTCTGCACCCTATGGCCCCAAAGTAAAGATCAGTGCAGCAGATTTCAGCATGGTTGCTTCACCGGCTGATACGGCAGCCGGAGCGGTGTTCCTTACCGATCTGGGATCCACCGATTTTGTCGGCAATGAACAAGGAAATTTTTCCCTGCTTTATCAGCGTTTTTGCCGGGTACGGGTACTCAATAGGCGGGGCCTTGATGCAGCTACGATCACCATACCCCTGTATGTGGATGGTGAGTCGAAGGAAAAGGTGAAGGAAGTGAGCGGCCTTTCCTACAATCTCGAAGGGGGCAGTCTGCTGGAAACAAAGCTGGATACTAAAAAAAATGTATACACCGAAGACCAGGATAAAAATCATAAGCTGGTAAAATTCACATTGCCCGCTGTAAAAGAGGGTACCATCATTGAGTTCAGTTATACGATCTATTCAGATTTTGTTTTCAATCTGCAACCATGGCTATTTCAGGGAGCCTACCCGAGCAATTGGAGCGAGTACAACGTAATGATGCCCTCTTTCTATGGTTACATGTCGCTTACACGCGGAGCACAGGATTATTTTATAAAATCAGAACGTAATGCAATCAAAAATTTCCAGGTCTCCGTTCCTTCTGAAACTAATTTGTTGCGGGACAGAACAGAAAGCTACAATATCAGCGCCAATGTAACCTACTTTCGGTGGGTTATGAAAGATGTACCGGCCCTTACAGAAGAATCCTATACGTCTTCGATGAATAACCATTATTCCAGAATCAGTTTCCAACTGGCGGAAATAAAAGAACCTTTTACCCCCAAAAAAATATTATCCACCTGGCCGGAGGCGGCAAAAGGGCTGCTGGAGCGCGATGTATTCGGAGGCGCACTTACAAGAGATAACGCCTGGATGGAAGATAAAGTGAAAGCATTGTACAGTCCGGGAGATAATGTATTGACCCGGATGCAAAAAATAACGGAGTATATAAGAGATCACTTTACCTGTACCAGCCGTTCAGGTATCTGGACCACCAAAACCCCGGAAACGGTTTTCCGTAAAAAAGAAGGAAATGTGGCAGAGCTCAACCTGCTGCTGACGGCCATGTTGCGGGCTGCCGGTATCCAAGCCGACCCAGTGATACTCAGCCTCCGCCATAAAGGAACCACACTGTCCACATACCCTCTCCTTGCACAATATAATTATGTGGTTTGCCGCAGCGTTTACAACGATTCTTCCATCTTCATGGATGCCGCCGTACCTGGGATCGGCTTTGGGAAATTACCCGCAGACTGTTATAACGGACATGCAAGAGTGATAAACGAAACCGCGGATGAGTTGAATCTCTCTGCCGATCTGTTGCTGGAAAAAAGTTTTACCTCGGTCATCGCCTCCAACGAGACCAACGGTGATCTGGGATTTACAATGACCCGACAACCGGGTTATTATGAATCCATTGAAATGAAAAAAACGCTTCGTGCCGGTGGCACAGGAGCTCTGGGAAAAGAAATGCAGCAACTACTCGATCCGGCTGTAACAATAGGAAAGATAACGATCGATTCCGCATCCGGAACGGTAGCTGGTATTAGCGCAGATATGATCGTGAAAAAACCGGCAGAAGACATTTTGTACCTTGACCCCATGCTCGGTCAGGGGTATAAGAAAAATCCCTTTGCATCCGCCAGCAGGCTGTATCCGGTGGAAATGCCATACAAAATCGAAAAGACCTATCAGCTCAGTATGGAGATTCCGGCAGGATATGTAGTGGATGAAATGCCGGCGTCCATCAAAATAAAACTGAATGAAAAAGGGGATGGTATATTCGAGTACAAGTTATCTTCTTCCGGAGGGTATATTACGCTCCGCTCGTGGATAATGCTCAACAGAACAAATTTCTTACCTTCAGAATATGAATTGTTGCGGGAGTTTTTCAATCAGGTGGTGAAGAAACAGGCTGCACAGGTTGTATTTAAAAAGAAATCATAATCGGCATGATAAAGAGACTAACCGGCTTCATTTGTTTTATTGTATTGAGCCTGGCCGTACGGGCAGGGGAAGGAGAGTATGCGGTATCCCGAATACCGAATACATTATTGAAAAATGCAAACTCGGTGGTAAGGCAGGATCTTACCATCTATGAGATATTCTCTCTTACGAAAATGCGGATACGTACTAAAATGGCGATCACGATCCTTAATGAGAACGGGGACCGGTTTGCACAATTGGTGGTGCATTATGATAAACTCCGCTCCGTGGAATCGATAGACGGTGCGCTTTATGACGCAAATGGAAACGAAATAAAGACGGTAAAGAATAAAGATATCCGTGATTACAGTAATGTGGATAATATTTCACTGATGGACGACAGCCGGGTGAAAGTACATGAATTTCATCATCGGGTATATCCGTATACGGTTATGTATGAACATGTGATTGAGTATAATAATACCTTTATCTTCCCTTCTTGGTTCGCTATGGGGAGTTCGTTACAATCTGTAGAAACAGCAGTATTGCAGATCAAAGGGCCAGCCTGGTTTAAATACCAGCACCGCACCTTAAATTTTCCCGCGGGCAACCCTGTCGTCACGGAAGACAAAGATTCAAAAGTGGCCGAATGGAAGGTCAGTAATTTACCTGCTATCGTTCGGGAATTCGGTGCACCTGATATTTACCGGTTCAGCCCCTGTATATTCTTAAGCCCGGAGCAATTTGAGATACAGGGGTACAAAGGCTCCATGAATTCCTGGAAAGAATTCGGGCTGTTCATCGCAAAACTCAATGCCGGACGAGATCAGTTGCCGGACCATATAAAAAAGAAAGTACACGATCTCACTGACGGCATTACCGATGTTCGGGAAAAAGTGAGAGTACTGTATGAATACATGCAGCAAAATACACGCTACATCAGTGTGCAATTGGGTATTGGCGGTTTTCAAACCTTTGATGCCAATTATGTTGCCACCAAGTCGTATGGAGATTGTAAGGCCCTGAGCAATTATATGTACTCCCTGCTTAAAGAGGCCAGCATTAAATCCTGTTATACACTTGTGTATGCGGGTGAAGAAGAGAATTTCTTTTTGCCGGATTTTGTGTATAATCGCTTCAATCATATCATACTTAATGTTCCCCTGCCCAATGATACCATTTGGCTGGAATGTACCAGTCAGACCCTGCCCGCCGGATACCTGAGCGGATTTACCAGTGACCGGTATGTAATGGCAGTAACGGAAGAAGGTGGAAAATTGGTACATACGCCGAAATACGGAGTAAATGAGAATGTGGAAGACCGGAAAGTTTTTGCAACGCTGGACGAAGAAGCAGGTATGAAGATAAAGGCGGTAACAAATTATAGCGGGCAGCAGCAGGATTTTTATCAAAATGGTATCCGGCAAATGGCAAAAGACAAAATAAAGGAATGGCTTGGCAAACGATTTGATCTCGCCACCTATGATATCACTGGGTTCGATTATGCCGAACAAAAAGGAGCCATACCCAAGGTAAAGGAAACGGTCGATCTGGAAGTGAAGAACTATGCCACCCTTACCGGAAAACGGGTTTTTATTGTACCCAATATTCTAACCCGACATACAAGAAAACTGTCGGCAGACTCCACCCGCAAATATGATGTTGAATTTGTAACCGAATATAAAGATGTGGATACCGTGGAGGTTTCGTTACCTGCAGGCTATGCCCTTGAATCTTCCTCCAAAGATATGAGCATCAGCTCCCGGTTCGGTAAATACAGCAGCGGTGTAAAATTTTCCGGAAACACGCTTTATTATTACCGGAAATTAGAACATTACAGCGGGATATTTCCAGCCAAAGACTATCCTGAACTGGTTAGTTTTTATGAATCTGTTTACAAAGCTGACCGTACCAAAGTGGTGTTGGTAAAAACTGAAACGCCGCTCAAAGGATTCTGAATTAAGACTCGTCCAGATGCAGCCGGTGAAATATCCGGTGTATGGAAGGAGCCAGGATCAATCCCACATTGCCAATGAATACCACCCCGCTGAATAGGGCATAGGCGGATGAAAACCATTTGCCGGATACAGTCTTTATCTCTACAACAGGCCCCATACCACTTAGTATCATGGAAGCATTATGCATCGCATCAATCCAGGGGATACCGGCGGTATAATGATAGCCAAGGATACCGATCAGCAGGCAAACAAACATGATGGACAGCGCGATTACAATATTTTTTAAAACGCGCTGGTAAAAAGTGGCGCGCGATGCTAACGGCTGCTTACGACGCTCATACATGGCAGTTCAATTATATACTAAAGATATACTTAATATGCACCAATGCCATCAGTAGATCAGTCGGGGATGTAGTATAGACGATTGGCAACCAAAAAAGGCCCTCCAAATGGAAGGCCTTCTGCTAGTGTATTTTCTTTTATGTATTAAAGAGGGGTAATCTTCGAAGTTAAAATGGTCTTACCTGTTGCCGGGATAGTCATACCTGCCACATCCACACTTACACTGGATTCAATCACAGTTGCCTTGGCCAGCACGATACCGGTTTTTACATCTACCTGGTATTCTGATTTCACGGTGTTGGTACTGTTCGTAGTCATTTCCATACCCATTTGTTCGCCAGTAGCAACTACCGCCTGTGTACCGGTATAGGAAATATTGGCAATTCCATTTTCAATTGATGTGATCTTATAAGTGCCGGAATCGCGGGAACTGTATTTCTCCTTTTTAAAAGTGCCTACATCGTCAAAACTATCGCCTGCTTTGAGACTTTTACCTGCCAACGCAGGAATAAAAAGATCAGTACTGGTGCTGTTGGCATCACTCATGCCCAACATGGCCGCCTGACCACCGGCTTCTTCCGTTTCATCCTGTTTTACAATGGTGCCTTTGTTGTCTAGTGTAATGGATTTTGCTTTGTTAATTCTGGGGGACAGCATATCTGCCATAGGCCCGCTGTTGTCCTTCTTTTCACTGTCAAAACTCATTTCCTGTCCCATGGTACTCGCATTTACCACCATGTTTGTAATGGTGGCTGTCAGATCAACACCAGCAGCGCTTGTGTTTTTTATCTCATAAACAGTGGTATTGTTACTGTTCATATTGGTTTCCATCGTCTGGCCCATTACTTCGGCGGAACTGTTCACTTTCATGGTGTTTTCCACTTTGAATTTCTGCCCGTTTTTAACACCCATGGTTAAGGGTTGTGCCAGCAAAGTAGTGGTACATCCCAGTGTTAATGCCAATAAACCTGTTTTAATCAATTGCATATCGTTGTTTTTTTTATGGTGTAAATATATTGTGATGTTGATAAACTTATCATTTTTACCGGCATTCTGCCTGAATTTGGGTGTCAACTGCTTTTTTTAGCTCCAAATGTGCATCCGCCCGCTCTTCTCCCAGGAAATTCTTCACAAAAACCAGGTAGGCATAACCCCTGCAAAAATCGACCATGGGCCAGGTGCCAAACAAACCCGGACTGGCCAGGGCAGACCCCATTTTAGCACCATCCTGCCCAGGCGTGGCACTTTCTTCAATCACCCAGCTACCTGACGCATAATTGAACCCCTGGGCTGCTTTGGGGGCATATTTTATTATTTCCGGGTTGGTCCGCACTTTCCTCATTTCTTCCACCGCATTTTCACTCAGTACCTGAACACCATTGTACTTGCCTTTGTTCAACAACATGACCAAAAACTTCATATAATCCTCCGCAGTGGATATGGCCCCGCCGGAGGGGTTGGGAGGACTTCCATCCAGGGTATTGAACGTGGTGCGCCGCATACCCAGCGGATTCAGCAACTTCATCTTTATCAGCACTTCAAACCGCTTTTTACTGATCACTTCCAATACACGGGCGGCAATATTGAGGCCCGTGCTTCCATACCAGAAATCATTACCGGCATTGGCACGTATGTCCCGCGAAGCCATATCATTCACTTCTTCTTCGAGGGAGGAAAATTTCTTGCGGCGGGCAAGGCTCTTCAATAATTTATCCTCATCGGCAATACCGGTCATATGACTCAGGCATTGACGTATCGTAATGTATTTCTTAAAGTATTTTTCAAACTCCGGAATATATCGAACCACATAATCATCGAGCGAAAGCTTGCCTTCGTCCACAAACTGCATGACCAGAGCGGCGGTCAGCCATTTACTGCAACTGGCAATAGGAGCCGGGGTTTTTACGTTAAAATCACCCATTTCTTTCTTGTATACGAGCGAATCGCCTTTCCATACCAGGGCTACCAGGTTGTTGCCCAGCAGTTTTTGTTTTGATTGCAGCAAACCATCCAGCTCCGACCAGTCGTATTGGGCCTTTACCGGCTGCAACATTAACAGGAAAAAAAGAAAGAACATGACGTTCCTGCACAGGACACTAATTTTGTATGACATAGTTTCGGAAATTTAGTATTGGACACGAATTTGATAGTTAAAATGTGAAAATAAGAACAATATAGAAATGGGAAAATGAACGACCAGCAAAATGGTGTATTAATCCGCATTTTAACATTATCTAATTATCCAATTATCGAATTAGCAAATTATCAATATGAACTTAGGAAACTTCACTATCAAAGCGGCCGAGGCCTTTCAGCAGGCACAGCAGATCGCATTCAATGACAAGAGTCCGAACATTGAGACGGAACATTTACTGAAGGCGTTGCTGGAGCAGCAGGATTCTCCCGTAGATTACCTGTTGAAGAAGAACAACGTGACGGTCAATCTGGTGGATTCCAAACTGGATGAACTCCTGCAAAAACTCCCCAAATCCTCCGGCGAACCTGCCCAGCAGATCAGCCGGGAGGCCAACAGCGTGGTATTGCGTGCCGGAGCAGCCCTGAAAGAATTTAAAGACGAGTTTGTAACAACCGAACACTTACTGCTGGCTATCGTACAGGGTAATGATTCCACCGCTAAATTGTTGAAAGATGCAGGCCTCACTGAAAAAGGACTCATCGCTGCCATCAAAGAATTACGCAAAGGAGAGACCATTACCTCTCAAACACAATCGCAGGAATACAATGCATTAAATAAATATGCCAAGAACCTGAATGAACTCGCTCGCCAGGGTAAGCTCGATCCGGTGATTGGCCGCGATGAGGAAATTCGCAGAACCCTTCATATTCTTTCCCGCAGAACCAAGAACAACCCGATACTGGTAGGAGAACCGGGTGTAGGTAAAACCGCAATAGCGGAAGGCATTGCCCATCGTATTGTAAATGGCGATGTACCCGAAAACCTGAAATCAAAGATCATCTATGCGCTGGATATGGGCTTGCTCATTGCCGGTGCCAAATACAAAGGCGAATTTGAAGAAAGATTGAAAGCCGTGGTAAAAGAAGTAAGCACCAGCGACGGTGAGATCATTTTATTTATCGATGAGATACACACCCTCGTGGGAGCCGGTGGTGGAGAAGGAGCCATGGATGCGGCGAATATTTTAAAACCCGCATTGGCCAAAGGCGATCTGCGCGCAGTAGGAGCCACCACGCTCAATGAATACCAGAAATTTTTTGAAAAAGATAAAGCACTCGAAAGACGTTTTCAGAAAGTAATGATTGATGAACCATCTGTGGAAGATGCCATATCCATTCTGCGCGGATTGAAAGACCGGTATGAAACACACCACCATGTTCGCATAAAAGACGAAGCCATTATTGCTGCAGTGGAATTATCCAGCCGGTATATCACCGATCGTTTTCTCCCGGATAAAGCCATCGACCTCATAGATGAAAGCGCAGCCAAGCTACGCCTCGAAATGAACAGTATGCCCGAAGAACTGGACACGCTCGAACGTCAGATTCGCCAACTGGAGATCGAACGCGAGGCCATTAAACGGGAAGACGATGAAGTAAAACTGAAAGAACTCAATACCGAGATTGCCAACCTGGCCGTATCACGCGATACCTACAAAGCGAAATGGAGTCAGGAAAAAGAAATGGTGGAAAAGATTCAAAATGCCAAAGCGGGTATAGATAATCTGAAGCAGGAAGCGGAGCGTGCAGAGCGCGAAGGTGATTATGGTAAAGTAGCGGAGATCCGCTATGGAAAAATCAAAGAACAGGAAACACTGATCAATCAGCTTACACAGGAACTCAGCAGCAGTACCGAAAAAAGATTGCTGAAAGAAGAAGTGGATGCAGAAGATATTGCAGAAAGTGTTGCCAAAGCCACCGGCATACCCGTTAACAAAATGCTACAGAGTGATAAAGAAAAATTGCTCCATCTCGAAGCGCATTTGCATGAACGGGTAGTAGGACAGGAAGAAGCGATCACCGCCGTAGCCGATGCCATCCGCCGGAGCCGGGCCGGACTGCAGGACCCGAAAAAACCCATCGGTTCATTCATCTTTCTCGGGACTACCGGTGTGGGTAAAACAGAATTGGCCAAAGCGCTCGCCGAATATTTATTCGATGATGAGAGCATGATGACGCGTATCGATATGAGCGAGTATCAGGAAAAGCACACCGTATCCAGATTGGTGGGAGCACCTCCCGGCTATGTGGGCTATGATGAAGGTGGTCAACTAACCGAAGCCGTACGCCGCAAACCGTATAGTGTGGTACTACTCGATGAAATTGAGAAGGCGCACCCCGATGTATGGAATGTAATGCTGCAGGTGCTCGACGATGGAAGACTGACCGATAACAAAGGCCGCATGGTGAACTTTAAAAACACCATCATCATTATGACCAGTAATATCGGCAGCCATCTCATTATGGATGCATTTGAAGGCGTGGTAAAAGAACGCGATATTGAAATCGCAGCGGAAAAAGCCCGCGTAGAAGTGATGAATTTATTACGGCAAACAATACGCCCTGAATTTCTCAACCGGGTGGATGAGATTATCATGTTCCAACCCCTGCTCAAAAAAGAGATTATGGGTATTGTGAAGATTCAGCTCAATGGACTGAAGAAGCTGGTGGCAGAGAGCGGCATACAATTACAGTTCAGCGATTATGCTCTGGAGTTCCTCGCCGACCAGGGTTTTGATCCGCAGTTTGGTGCAAGACCCTTGAAGCGCCTGATACAAAAAGAGATTGTGAACCAGCTATCCAAGCGTATTCTCGCAGGTGATATTGATAAGACCAAACCGGTTGTAGTGGATGTATTTGACAATGTGGTGATCTTCCGGAATGAGATTGCAGAGAAAGCGGGGAAGAGTGAATAGTCAATAGTCAATAGTGAGTTGTCAATGGTGAATAAGAAACAGCCCCGGTGTACACCGGGGCTGGTTGGTTTGAAAGAAAAATAGTTGATTTTTTCTTATTGTACAATGAGTTTCATCATTTCCGTTTTTTGATTTTTATCTGTCACCCGAAGCAGGTACAAACCTTTGGAGCCTCCGGACAGGTCAACTACCGTTCTGTTTGAAGGACTGATATTTTTCCGGATAATGGTTTTACCCTGCATATCTGTTACTTCATAGCTGATGATATCTTCACCGCTCAGCGTAGTTATATGAAACAGACCGGAAGAGGGGTTCGGGCTGGCCGTTATTGCACTGGCCACTGGTTTATCAGTCGCTATAACCGTTTTGGCCACTTCTCCCATTTTATTACCAGAGGCAACCAGGTTTACATAATAGTCTTCTGTTTCGCCCAGATGGTTATTGAGACAGGGAGCAACTGGAACTTGATTGCTTCGCACCATCACCACGCGCATAGCACATACACCGGTTGTGGAAGTGGAAGGTATAGTCAGCGTAAAGTTTTTAATGTTCGTACCGCTGATCGTAGTATTGTTGTTTCCGCTCAGCATGGCTTCACCCGGATCGTTGAAACTGCCATTGCGGTTCAGATCAATGTACACATTAAAACGCTGGTTACGAACCATACTAAAGAAACCTGCACTGATCTGACCAGCATTCGAAGAACCGATCACCAGGTTGGTGGAAAGATTGGTCCCAATGTATCCTCCCGTTTCTTTACCCGACAAACGGTTGATGGTGCCTACGCTAAATCGGTTGATCCATTCGGAAGCATTGTAGCCGGCAGAAAGGCAACCAGTAGTGGTAAAACTGCTGGTCAGGTAATTGCTGTTGGAAGAAGAACAAACCCTCCGCACGCGCCAGTCGTAGGTAGTGCCGGGCATCAGACCAGTGAGGTTGAAAGTGGTCGCAGTAATGTTATTGTAAATATTGGTCAATTGAATCCAGGTGGTGGAGCTGGCAGGTTTATACGATACAGAAAAACCGGTATTATTCGTATTGAGCGGTGAAGTATTGGCCCAGTTAAGCGTGGCGCTGTTCAACGCAATATTCGTAGTGGAAAGATTGATCGGTTGCGCACAAGGCGTTTCAAAAAGGGCGGTGGCAGAAAAAGCACCGGGTGTGCCTCCGCAATCGGCACTCACATGCCATTGAAAACGGCCTCCCTGCATCAGTCCATTAATGGAATAGGAATTGGTGGTAGCCGGCATACTGCCAAAGCCCCAGGTGCCGCCTTCCCAGTCTAATTCAAAAATATAAGCCGTGGCTCCGGGTACCGGATCCCAGGTAAAGGTGGATACATTGTTGCTGTAGGAAGACTGCAGATTGACCGGTGTACCACATTGAGCACCGGCATTCGAAAAGGATAGGGTAAGGGCTGCAAGGGTAAACAGCGTAAAAATTCGTTTCATGGTGGAAGATTTAATGTTTTTAAATGAGATGTAATACTAATAAGTAACCAGGTTTCTTTTCCGGCTATCAAACAGATGGAAGGAACTAACTCACAAGTGTGTGGATTATTGGAATAAGTGCTTTTACCAATTTGTAAAAAATCAACAGCGACTAACTCTTTGCCGTTTCGGCCGCTTCAAATCGGTGGCATCTCATAGCTGGCCCCTGTAATTTACCCGAGAACCTAAACCTGAATGAGCAGGAAACCCGCATAGAACAGCGTGACGAAGTATAGGAAAACCTTGCGGTAATGATAACAAACAGATTTTACCGTTAAAATACCTTGCCCGGTTAATCTGGGAGGTATTATTTTAGTGTTTAAAATTATCATTATGAATACAAAATCCCGACTACTTTTTTTAGGATTTCTGCTGATTTCCTTCGGTTTGTTTGCACAGGGGAATACCGGTACAACGACGCAACTTTTTACGTCATTGGAAGTGCCCCAGGCATATCATTCAGAACTCAAATATTTGCAGACAGATGGTACGGTGGTAACCAAAAATGCAGATGAGGTAAAACATGATAAATCCTATTTGGGCTCATTCCCTTCGTTGGTTTCTTCTGTTACTATTTACCAGGTAGATAAAGAAGGGGGATTATCATTACTGGGAAACTCGCTTTCTTCCAAGGGGTCCAAATATGTGGTCATCTATGATTATACACAAACTCAAACCATTCATATCACCGATGCAAACGGAACAAGCTATCACGCACTGATTGGGGTAAGTGTGCGCATGGTGGCAAAAATTAACTCAAAGAGCAATAAAATTAATATTGCGAACCTGTATGGGTTGGGAATAGCAGCTGGAAAGAATCAAATCTCCGGCAGTCTGGAGGTGCGGGTCAATGGTATCAATTCGCAAAAGATAAATGAGTTAATTCCGGTTACAGCAGACCTGTCGCAAGCCTCTATTGGCACAGCGCTACAATCGGTCGCATCGATCAAATCGCATATATATGATGCTGAAACAAATATCACACCCTACTTCATCGCCTGGAGTGTAGTTAAAGATCAGCCAGGTGGTAAAACACCCAACGTACAGTCCTTGTCAGATTCTGTTCGTACTTTTCAGTTCACACCAATTCGTACAAACGGCGGAAATAAATAAACGGTAAGTAGTGCTATCCAGAACAGTGAAAAATAGTAATATTTTGAGGCAACACCAACCTGTGTTGCCTCATTTTTTTGCCGTATTTTCTACGATGAATGGAAAATGGCTGTTTCCGCGTAATCTTTGATAAGCTTTTCTGTGATCTCGGTAAAGCTACAGTTAAAGTCAGGGAAGACTATGCATTAGCTGTAATACTCCCCTTTTCTATTTCTCTCCCGGAGATTCCGCTCTAAATGCCCATACCACCTCATATTATTAGTTCGCAACACCTCCCAAGGTGGGTGTACTGAACAGTACGAAATAGAAGATGGTTGGCATCCACCTAAGCAAAGTCTTTCTTTTGGGTCGTTTCATTAGCTCCTTATAAAACCCGGACATGAAAAAATATGCAGAAATAAAAAAAAGCCTTCCACAAAAGGGAAGGCTTTAACTATGTGCTGGTCTATTAATTATTCTCTATAAACTTTCTTTGTAATCACACCATTTACTGTCTGTATTCTCAACAGATATTCGCCGGAAGGCAGTTTGCCGGGAATCGTTATACGATTGCCCACTACTCCGGATGAACGGAACACTTCGCGTCCGCTCATATCTGTAAGTGTAACGGTTTTGATCTCTGCCTGTGCATAGATATTCAGTTGATCCCGGAATGGATTGGGACCCACCACCAGGTTGGCATCTGCTTCGATAGAAATCCGTGCAATATTGCTGTATCTGAAATGTTCATCAGCATCCACCATCTTCAACCGGTAATGCAAATAACCTGAGGGGCGTACCGGCATTTGTGAAATCAGGTCCGGATAGGAATAGGTATCCTGTGGCTGATTGCGTGCTGCCACGGTACCGATAGCTGTAAAGTTGGTGCCATCCGTACTGCGTTCGATAATGAAGCGCGATACATTTTGTTCGTTCGATGTATTCCATTGCACCATCACATCCGCATTGTTTTTGAATGCCGTAAATCCGGTGAGTGTCAATGGCAGGGACGTATTGGCTGGTCCGGTAATTTCCCAATCGTCAATAGCCGCACCGGGCCCGTTCACGGAACCATCTGCACGGAACCGGATACGGAATGCCACATTACTGTTGCCCGCCAGGAATGACAGGTCACGTGTACGTAAGGTATAAGCAGCAGCAGAGTTGCCTCCGAAGAATGCTTCATTAGCCGGGAAACTGGTGCTACCACTTGTATTGGCATTATTATACCAACTGGCTGCTGTAGTGGTACCCACCGGCAACCAGGTTGTTCCTTTATTCAGTGAATACTCTACTCTGAATCCATCAAAATCAGCTTCTGAATTGTATCTGGCCCAGAAAGTGAGGGTATACGTACCCGGAAGCGTGAAATTATAATTCGGGGTCATCAGGCTTGTCTCGCTATTATCCGCGTAGGTACTGGCAGTCACGCCGGTCACCCATGCATTCGTGCCGGCATGAGTACCATTTTTACCGGCAATGGCTGAATTACCCCTTTCCCAGGGTGTACCCGCTACTGCATCCACACCAAAATCATTGGTATTGGTTTCAAAGCCACCCCCATTGGCGATCAGGTAAGGAGTGCCCCGGTTCGGAAGAATATGGATGAATTGTGTTTTTGATAAAGAAGATGCACCGGCATTAATGGTGAGTGTTACATTGTATTTGCCCGGTACGGAATACGTTTTTGCCGGATTCTCTGAAGTGGAGTTCGTGCCATCTCCAAAATCCCAAGCCCAGGAACTGCCTTTATAAGATGTACTGGTGAAATTGATGCTTGTTCCGGTATAGGTGGTTTTTATACTCGCATCAAACAAAGCGGTAGGGCTGGTAAAAATATCCGATGAGAAAAGCCCACGGCCATGGGTGGCAGCGATCACCAGTTTATCAGATGTTCTGATTTGAAGCATATCCACACGTACATTGGCCAGGCCAGAATTACTGGCACCCCATACAGTAGCGGCACCATTGAGATCATCGGTGCTCCATACACCCAACTCCGTTGCAATAATGGCCTGGTCACTGTTGTTTGGATTGAATAAAGCCCAGCGTACCGGCATATCGGGCAGGTTACCTTCCACACTGGTCCAGGTAGTACCGCCGTTGATACTTTCCCATATACTGTTCACTCCAAAGTTGGAATACATGGCCAGCAGGTGATTATCGTTGCCGGTCTCTACCTCGATACAACTCAGGTAGGCGGCGGGTAATCCCGTGCTGATATTGGTTACAGTGGGCGCACCGGTATGGGCATTGTCTACACGAAATACATCCCCGTTATCAATACCGAAGAATACACGGTTCGCTGTATTGGGAGATACTTTGATCGCACTCACTTGTCCGCCAAATGAAGCCACAGCTACTTGTGTAAATGTGGAGCCGGTCTGCGGATTATCCCATCGTACATACTGGTTGGCATTGCGGCAGGCATATAAGCGGTTGTTTACATCATCATAGTCGGTGGGATTGATGAACTGTCCTGCAGCGCTGCTATGTGTGATATTGGTCCAGGATGCACCACCGTCTGCAGAGCGGTAATAATCATTGAACACATAGGCGGTGAACTGATATTGAGGCTGATCCTGATCTATATGACAGAACGCACCATCACCGCCGGTCACCTGTACCGTGTTTTGTACATTGCCTGCCGTAAACTGGTGAGAGCCGTTGTCTTGTGCACCTGCCAGAAAATAATTAGTAAGTGCAGTGGGGTGCATAGCACAGGCATAAAATTGAGCCGTAACATAACCGGTGCCTTTATCGGCCACTGTAGGCAATGCGGTATTGGCATTGGTGGTACGATATATACCCCCATCATTAGTAAAATACATGTCGCTACTGCTGCCGGGACGGTAATACGCCGCATGCTGGTCAGCGTGCATATACTGAAAACCAAATCCTCCATACCAGTGCGATATCTGTGACCAGGTACCTGCACCATCATTGGATACAAATACATCAATGCCACCGGTAAAAACACGGTCGCGGTTGGCAGGATCTACTGCAAGAGAAAGATCATACCAGGCCTGGCTACGGGAAAAATCTGTGGCTCCTACGCCCGGGTCAGCATCAGCAGGTTCTGTACGTGACACCCAGGTGGTACCACCATTGGTCGTTCTTAATACACCGGCCACCACATTGGCATCCTCCACCACGGCATATACATAGTTGGCATCCGAAGGCGCACAGGCAAGTTCTACCCTCGATGCTGCTATTGGTAATGTTTGGGCCGCAGCAAAAGTGACACCCGCATTGGTGGATTTGTGAACGGAACCCAGCAAACTCGCATATACATCACCGTTAGATGCTATTTCCACATCATAACAATGATTGAAGGAGGCACCGGTAATGCCCATTCCGGATCCGAGCACTTTGGTAAATGTGGTACCACCGTCGGCAGAACGGCGTAATCCGGTGGAAGTAGACACTAATACCACTCCGGTACTGTTCACCACCATTTTCTGACAATAGAAAAAATTGGAGTTATTGGTGGAAGCGAGCTGGTTCCAGGTAGCACCGCCATTGGTACTCTTCCATACACCCAATCCCTGGATAGCATCTCCATTGAAAAATCCCTCTCCGGTGCAGAAATACATGATGAGCGGATTGGAAGGGTCCTGTGCAATGGACGTGATCGCCAGATTGCCCAGCAAGTCATTCACCGGAGCCCAGTTAGGCGTGGCAGAACCAATATTGGTGGTTCTCCAGAGTCCGCCACCCACACTGCCGGCAAATACTGTATTACCGGTTGCATCATTGGCATCCACCAATACCGTACGCGAACGGCCTCCCTGATTTTTGGGGCCCAATGAACGCCAGTTTACACCGGCGAGTGCTGCTTCGGGTCGCTGGGCGAGTTGTTGATCTTTATATGCTTTGGCATCTATCAACCGGTCTACGGGTACATAGCCCAGGGCCGGGTCTTTCATCATTTTAATATCGCGTTTCAAGGCTTCTGCAGCGCCGGTCCGTTCCCGTTCTTCCGATTCGAAAGCTGATTTCTTTTTGATTTTGGCTGTACAGCCGGCGAGCAGCATAATTGCTGAAAATAATGGGAGATAAATTTTCATGTTAGATTTGATACAATTGATATTTTAATTATTCAGTTTTATCCCGGAAAATTACAAGTAAATTAAATCAGGATATATAGCAAACATCCCTATTCTGGCAGTATATTTACGGTATATATACGAGTTCGTTTTATCAATCAAAATATATCACAGTGAAAACTAATACTTATCTATTTTCTTCCGCCTTTATTACCTGTTTCTTTTTTGGTCTGTCGAAGCCATATAACAGCCCGGATACAGCAAAAGCTGCCCCGCAGGAAAAAGTGATCTTTGCAGTGATCAATAATGGGAAAATGATTGAGCCCATCGTACGGGTGGTGGATGGAAAGCTGGTTCCGGCATACAGTAATGAAGAGAACGCGATGACATTACCGGCTTTTACGGCCATGTACTATAAGCCCAAATCCAGCTATGCATTGATCACTGGTGGCAAATCCACTGGTAACATCCTCATAAAAAAGAATGACCCTTCCTGGGAATGTACGCCCATGATGGCGGAAGTGATGACCACATCTCCCAAGGTGCGCCTGAAAGGTTTCGAAATGGCATTGGCCACAAATATCACCCCCGCTAAAACGGCTTCCGGTTTGCGTCGGGCTGCTACCCCCGCAGAAAAAGCTATGATCGATAAACTGGTCAGCGCGGAATTCAAAAAGAATAATTGCCCGGTTAAATCACTCAAGGCAGTTAAACTGACCATACTGGATGCAGACAATGATAAGAAGAACGAAATCGTTGGCACCTATACCGTTACTCCCGGTAGCAATGAAAGGGGATTACTCTTTTTTATCGCCTCCAAAAACGAAACCGGTGTGTATGAACTCCAGGTGAGTGAATTCAACCGGTTAAAAAAGGATGAAGTAATGAGCGGCAATATTTCCGATGTGGATGATGGCATATACCAGGAAATGCTGCTGGATATTCTGGATACCGACAACAGCGGGGTGGCAAAAATATTCACTACTCAATTGTCGTTCGAAGGAGTAGGGTATAATGTGTACCAGCGTAATGGCAGCAAATGGGAGCGTGCAGCAGACCTTTCCTACTATCATTGCGGTTACTAATCAGGACACCAGGCTATTGGTGTGAAGTAATATCCTTAAAAATTTCGGTAAAGCAGAATGGAATTCCGTTCATTTTGTGTCTCATGGTTATTGTTTAAATACTGTTAAATGCAGCCGCGGTAGTATACAACATACGATGCTTCATTTAATTTCGGGTATTACCAAAACAAATAGCCATGAGACTACTTTCAACCCTGCTGTTTTGTTTTTTCTTTGGCACGGTCTATTGTCAGCATCGGATCAGCACCGAAATATATTTTGATTTTGACCAGCCAGTTCCCCAGGAAGCCTCCGTACAGGCATTGCACCAGTTCATCACCAAATTAGGTAAACAACAGGTTGTTTCCGTACAAATAGAAGGTCATACAGATATCTCCGGAAGCAATCAGTACAATACAAGATTATCCAAAGCCAGAACGGAAGCGGTACAGAAAATACTGGCCACTTATTTTCCCGCATCAATTATTAACAGCCATTACAAAGGGGAGGAAATACCCGTTACTCAGGAATTAGAAAAACAAGCCATTAACAGGCGGGTAGTGGTGACTATCCTTTATAATGACGAACCGGCGAAACCAGCCATACAACTGCAGCCATTCCTCGAAGACGTTGAACTACAGCGGTATTCAGTAAACCTGGATGACACAGTATTCATTAAAGCAAAAGAAGGAACCACATTGAAAATTTCACCGGGCAGTATGCAGGACCAGCAGGGACGACCGGTAACCGGTAAAGCAGAAATACATATCCGGGAATACTACCAGCCCGGCGATATCATTCGAAGCGGATTAACCACTACATCTCCGCAGGGATTACTGCAAACGGGTGGTATGTTCCGAATGCTTGTTATCAAAGACGGGGACACTTTATCATCGAAGACTCTTAAAAAAGTGGAAATGAAAATGCCTGCTGCAGCATCTCTTTATGGTGATATGAATGTATACACGGCTAATACACCCGGCAGTCATGGTGTGTGGGATCGATCCGGCGATGTATTTATCCGTACTTATGGTGTATGGCAATGGCCGCAGTTGAAAGACGGCAAACTCGCGGAACTGGTGATACCAGAAATACGCTTTGAAAACTGGAAGACCGGGCATAAGTATACGGATGAATACGAAGCGCATGAATCGAACTGGCACTTATTGGATATACAAATTGGCAACCGCAGTGAACTGCGCCATGTGACCAATACAATAGAGAAAATCGATTCCATGACATTAAGGTCTACTGTAAAAGTGACACTTCGCAAAAGAGGCGTAAAGAAATACGGGCAGCGGATGTTCGATACCAGTTTTTATGTGAAATATTTTCCGGCCCAGTATATCGCAACCACCGGTAATTTGAATTGGATCAATTGTGACCGGTTACTAAAATTCACAAACACAACAGAGCTCTACGTGTCAACCCCGGATTATGAAGGCGCCAATGTGATTGTTTACCTGAGCAGTCTCCGCGCCTATTTGCCGCTTAGTATGCTCTCCGGAAGTAATTATATGGCACCGCGTATACCAACAGGAGAAAAGATCTGGTTGATTGCATTGGGAAGAAAAGGCGATGATTATTTTATGGCCAAAAAAGAATATACCGTAAGTGCCAATCTCAAAGCAAAGCTTGAATTGCAACCATTGCCGGAAGAAGCATTCCGAAAAGCGCTGAAACAGTTGTAAGCCTCTTTCTAGAGTCTATATAATAATTAACCCGGTGTGAGATCAATTTGACGGCTTTGTTTTACACTTATGCGATCAATGTAGCAGGTAGAAGGTTGTGTGCGCCTGTTTGTGAATTTATCACTTTAAGATAACCTGATGTAAAACTATAAAGCGACCATATACAGCGAACTAACTGATTAATAAAATCCCAGTTTTCCCCCAGGAAGTTCTATTAATCATTCTTGTATAAGCAATAAATGTCACTATGCATAATTAGTTAACAGACCAGAATCAGCTTGCCAAAATTTAACCGTTTCCTTTTCAACAAACTGCCTTTTTGAACGCAACGGAAATATGTTTCTGTTTCTGAAAGTCAAATTCTCAGATGTATCCTTGAAATCTGATCCCCTTGGTCATATACAATGTGCTATTGGTTACAAGTTTTATTTTTAAAATAATACGGAATAAACTTCATTATCATTGATAATAAGAAGTTGCAGTGCTGCATTTTCAACTGTGGAGATTTGCAGTTGTCAGGTCAACGGCAGGTTACTGAAAAAAATGTGGACAGCACCACTTTAAGTAAATCTGTTATAAAAATCACAAAGGGAATGTTTAATAGGAATACAATAATGTGGTTACAACAGTTTAATCTGGAGGTCATCATACGGTAATATGCAAAGAGGATCTTTGTGCTTTCTAAATAAGTCAACAAAACCTCATAATATGAAATCAGGCAAACAATTATTAATGAAAGCGTTTTTAGCTGTGGTATTGTTCGTAACAACCAGCAGTGTGGGAATAGGTCAGCAACATACATCTCTGCGTATTCCGGAAACGGGAAATATGATCAGATTTGCAGGTACAGAAGAAAATATGTTGTTGTTTGATATTCAACTGGATGGTTTTCCGGAAGCAGACAAGCTGCGGATATTCGATGATAACAAAAACCTTTTATTTGAAGAAAGGATCCCTGCCAATACCCGTATGCGGCGGTATAAAATCTTAAAGGATGAGATCGATATCAGTACTTTAAGCTTTACCATCAGCGGAAAATCTTTTTCTTTCACACAGTCCTTTTCCGTACAGTACCGGATGGAAGAAAAGGTGGAAATATTTAAGGTGAATTAAAAGTCGGAATCATAACCAGGCGTTTACACCTTCCCTTTGAAAAATAAAAGACCGGAATGCCAGGGATAATTATCCCGAGTATTCCGGTTCATTTAATATGTGATGGGTCAGTAAATTAAAGGGGGGTATAAACTAGTCTACTCTTCCGCAGTCTCCGTCTTTGCAATTGCATGCTTATCGGCCTTCTTCGCTTGCTTAATTTTTGATTTTTTGCCGATGGTGCGTGCAATATCCGCAGCAAAAAGCTTGCTGGCTTTTTTCAGATTGCGGGTAAATTTTTTTTCCTTCAGATTTTCCTTGTATTCTCCAAGCGCACCGGCTAATTTTTCAAATACAAGTCTTTGTAAATCCTTCTTAGACAGTGATTCAGAAGTGGTTAATGTTGTATCGTTCATATTTATTAATAGTTTAGTAATGTAAAAATAATATTAATTTAATATTCCCAATGTTAAGTTTTTTAATCAGCATCAACGAAGCAGGTATGTAAACCTCAGGTTTGTGATGTAAAGTTGGCCGCATATACACTTGTTTTTTGACTGAAAAATTACAATTCCACCACAGCTTTTTACGGTAATGTGGTTTGCCAAATGGTATAATTGTATATGGTACTGTTTATCTTAAAATACTTTTTATCGGATTATCAGGATGTCGGTTTGAAAGGTAATAGAATGCATTTTACTCAAACTGAAGTTTAGATAAGAATGAACCCCCAGCCTTAATTTGTAAACGGCACCTGAATCCTGCTTGTCAACCGGAAAGGTTGCGATGCTCTCTTGAATTCGCGACTTTATTTTAACGTAAGTTTTGAGAATTAACGGTCATCATTTGGTTAGCTTTATAAACATGCGAAATTCACTGTTTATTCTTCTGCTCCTGTTAAACTCTTCTTCCTGGGCTCAGCATGATTTCTTTATACTGAAAAAGCGAACCAAAACGATAGCGACCTATCATACCGGCTCGTATATCGCTTTCCGCGAAAAATATGGACCCTGGCAGGCCGGCATCATCAAGAAAATACATAATGATTCTTTCTACCTGCAATCATCTATTGTGCATTATTACCTCATGGGGAGCGATACCCAGTATTTGCCAATTGCCCGCTATGCACTTCGTGATGTAATGTACCTGCCGGGCCCGGGGATCAAGATCGATTATAAAGACGGTGAATTCCGTGTAAACCGGGGAGCCGGACATGTACATTTTTTTTGGGTGAAAAGCGGATTGTTATTCCGGATATTGGGAATAGGCTATGGGGCGCTCAATATCTTCAACAGTTTTGTCACCAATACCGTTCAGTTTTCCTGGGGTGCTATGGGGGTGGCAGCCGGATTATATATCGCCGGACGTATACTAAAGAAGGCTTGGAAATTTGAAAGACAGATCGGGAGGGGGTATCATTTCAGGTATATGCGGCCTGCCGGATAGCGGGTAATACGCACGGCCTATTCCGGTAATTGTTTGTCCTCTTGCTTATTTTACAGTAATTCGAATGATCAGATCAATGGGTTCCTTCTCCGGGTATTCATGGAAAATAACCACACCTTCGGATGAGTTGTTCCATTTTAATTTTTTTCCGCTTTCCATTATTTCCACATCACTCACTGCTTCAGTAAAGCCGGGCAGTACAATGTTATGCTGCGCGGGGCGTTGCAACAGATGTACAAATATTTCCTTGTCTTTTCGGGTGGCTACTCCCCAGGGTTGAGGTGGCATCAGTTTACCCCGGGTACCATAGATAGTGTTTCCATATTTCGACAACCACTTGCCGGCTGCAGCCAGGGTATCGGTAAATTCAGGTTGTATTTCACCATTGGGCATCGGCCCCACATTCAGCAAGAGATTGGCATTTCTTCCGGCCGCATTTACCAGCAGGTGAATGATCGTTTTCACCGATTTATAATTGCGGTCGGTTACACTATACCCCCATGAATCATTCATGGTTTCGCAGGTCTCCAGTGGCATGGCAGTAGAGGGTTGTTGAAAACTCATGCCTGCTTTATTTTCACCGGGCAGATCTCTTTCAAACATCTGAAAATCTTCACCGGCAATGGGATCGAGATGATGATTGTTTCCAATGATACAAGCCGGTTGCAACTGGTGTATCAGCCCGTAGAGCTCATTGTATTTCCAATCAATCCGCGAGCTGCGGTCTGCATCACCTTCGGGATTGGTCTGGTCCCAATGACCATCCAGCCAAATACTCATGATAGGCCCGTATTTCGTGAGTAATTCAGTCAGTTGATTTTTCATAAAGGTCAGATAAGAAGCATAATTGCTTTTGGCAGTACGGCCGCTGTGCTGACCGGTGCGTCCTGTCTCATAGGGATAATCATCCCGGTACCAATCGAGGGTGGAATAATATAAGCCGAGTTTGATATTATGTTTCTTACAGGCAGCAGCTAGCATTTTCAACGGGTCTTTGCCGTAAGGGGTGTTGGTGATCTTCCAATCGCTAAAGGAAGTATTCCAGTTGGAAAATCCATCATGATGGCGGGTGATGAACACGATATAATTCATGCCCGCATTTTTGGCGGCAAGCACCCATTTTTCTGCATCAAAATCGATGGGATTTAATACCCGCAGGTATCGCTGGTAATCTTCTTTACGGATCTTCCGGTTTTGCATTACCCATTCTCCGTTGCCCAACACACTGCTGAGTCCCCAATGTACGAAGAGTCCGAATTTATCATCCTGGAATTGTATTCGTGCCTGAATATTTTCCGGTGCAGGCGTATAAGCGGTTTGCCCATTGGCGATGCTAACACAAAATAGTACGAAGGAAAGTAGTAAGCATTTCATAATCGTATAGTTGGTAAGGAAAGATACAATTGTTTGGCTTTTTCAAAGATCAGAACCGGAAGTATGCCATGAGCTTCAAACAGCCGGCTGCAAGTTGTTAGCTACAAGCTGCAAGTAAACAGCCAGCTTCGAGCCGTGAGCTATCAGCCATGAGCCTTTAACAGCCGGCTGCAAGTTGTTAGCTACAAGCTGCAAGTAAACAGCCAGCAACAACAGCCAGCTTCGAGCCGCGAGCTATCAGCCATGAGCCTTTAACAGCCGGCTGCAAGTTGTTAGCTACAAGCTGCAAGTAAACAGCCAGGAACAACAGCCGGCTGCAAGTTGTTAGTGTTAAGTTAAATTTATTATGACGTATAATATTTCTTTATATTTGGGAAACCAAATACCATGAAATATTATACTATCCATTTGACGAAAGAGGAAGTGAATCATCTGCGGGAAATTATTTCAAAAGGGACTCATAGT
>JAPLEH010000017.1:56257-194564 GCA_026391455.1 Bacteroidota bacterium | reverse complement strand
TATTCACTGCTCGTCGCAACCGATCATTAATCGTCATCCCCAACCCCTTGTCAGGAAAACGTTCGGCGATGATGACATCGAGGTTCAGTTTATCCAGCCGGTGAAGGGCAGCATAAAGATGGCTGGCGGCTTCATTTAAATCACCGGACGGCGAAAGAATCTCCTGATGAATAATAGCATTACCGGCTATGGCAGTTGAAAACAATAATAGTCCAACACGTTTACCCTGATAACGATTAAGCATCCCCTGGATGTCGGAAGTCAGCAAGGTTGTTGTATTGGGTGAATAATGGCGGGAAAGCATACCAGGTGCCGCCACTTCTTCGCCTTCCCCTTTGGTATGAAAGAGCAAGTTTCCGGATACGGCTTCAATACGTTCCACCGAAATAGCTCCCAGCCGATAAAGTACGGGTTGATCATTTTCAAAACCAATAATGGTGGACTCCACCCCTTTCTGGCAGGGACCACCATCCAATATGATGGGAAGCTCCTCGTTGAAATATCCGGCCACATGCGCTGCCGTGGTGGGACTTACCGATCCAAAGGGGTTGGCACTCGGTGCCGCCAGGGGAAAGTCGAGTTGTTGCAGCAAACTTAGTGTCAACGGATGGTCGGGCACCCGTACCGCTACGGTGTCTTTACCGGCAGTAACGAGCGCCGGTATATGGGGCTGCTTTTTCAAAATCAGGGTGAGTGGCCCCGGCCAGAAGGCATTGGCCAGCGTAATGGCCGCAGGGGGAATGTCCATGGCCACCCGGGATAAATAATCAACTGACCGGATATGCACAATAAGCGGATTGTATAAAGGCCGTTTTTTTAAAGCAAATATTTTGTGTACTGCCTCTTCACTAAATGCATTACCTGCAAGCCCGTAAACGGTCTCCGTGGGTATAGCAATGATCGATCCGGCCATCAGTGCCTGCTTTGCCAGCTCTATGTTTGTGGTCAACAACTGTTAAAATTTGCATGCAAAATTAAGAAGGCCGCATGATAAATACACTTCTTTCGTTATAAGAGACGATCTCCAAACTAAGGACGTGATGTGCCGGATTGGTTCCATTTGGGTTTCTTCTTCAGCACTTTTGCATATACGGGACATTCGGGGCCGTGGGCACCGGGGAGGTAGCCGGTGCTCATCAGAAATTCATTGACGATCTCGCCGCCGGTAAACCGGAAAGATTGTTTAAAAAGCTTTACCCATTCTTCTTTGGTCCTGGGGTGGTGTTTATCGAGCCAGTTCTTAAATGATCCCTCTTCTTTTTGTATCTGAATAATACGTTGCGCGTTGTGTATCGTGGCTTCGATCTTCAGCCGGTTGCGGATAATACCGGCATCCTGCATCAGTTTTTCCTTTTTCTTATCGGTATAGCGGGCCACTTTGGCAATATTGAAATCATCGAAAGCCTTAAAAAAGTTTTCTTTCTTTTTGAGAATTGTTTCCCAACTCAGTCCTGCCTGATTGATTTCAAGAATCAGCCTCGCAAAGAGCAGGTTATCATCCTGTATGGGAAAACCATATTCCGTATCGTGATAATGCCGGTGTACGGTATCCTTACCGGCGTTTTGTACAAAGGAGCAGTAGGTAAATGACATAGTGCGATATTACTAAAAATCGCGTAAGTCTTCGCGGGGTTCCTGTTTTCTTTTTTCGCGATCGAATAAGAAAAAAGCCGCTTCCATGAGGAACCGGGAGTTATCAAAAACTTCTTTATCGAAGAACCTGGGTGGAATGCAGGCATTGATAAACCGGGAAAGCCCTATATCATATACATAAAAATGAATGCCTTTATATACCATTTCCCAGGGCAGGTGCCAGGGCTGGGGGTTTAGCATGTAATGTTGTTTTAGCAAAAGAGTGTCCTGCTGCTGATTAATGAACATTACTTCAAACTCATTTTGTTGTGTACTCCAATAAATATCCCTGCCAGTCAATATAGTTTGTATATCTTCTTTACGTAATTCGTTTAGCAAATCCGGTACGCTGTAAAAAAAAGATTTGCTTATGCCCCGATTGTTATATAAATATCTGTCTTTTCGCCCCCGGATATTTTCATCGGCCATCGAGAGGTACTTCAATTTATCTGTTTCCGTTATTTGAAAATCACTGATAGCAGGTATGGCTGATGGAGCGAGATTAATAGCCGTTAACAGATGCTGCAGTTCATTCCCATTTATTGAAATGGTTACGATACTATCCTTGTAGTCAAAATTCTCCATCTGTTCATACTTTCCGGAGCGAAACAATGAATCACTGACCTTCGAATAGCGAATACTGTTTTGCGCCTGATAAAAACAGCCGCTGCTTTTTGCTACTATACTGAAAGACCGGACAGGTGCTGATAAAAAGGATTGCAACGGAGTTTCCGGAGTGAAAGGGCTTACATTATGGTATTTGAGAGAATACAAATAATTATGCCCCTTTCCATCCCAGAGAATTGCGGCACTGTCGTGCAGCAGGGAGATATCGCTTATCGGAAAATCCAGTGCTTTTTCCCGGTACCACCCACCTTTCTTACCATCAGTAATATAAAGATGCCGTCCGGTGGCACCCCATTGGAAATGCGTGGCAGCTTTTATTACACGGGGCGTCTCAATGGGGTGTTCGACCGTATAGGGAATGGTACGCTTGAACTCCCCTCTTTTCACTTTCAATAGTTCATTTTCATTAGTCAGGATATAAAGGGCATGATTCATCACCTTCATATCCGTCAGCCTGTTCGGGAGCGAAACTGTATTCAGCCATTCATATTGCTCCGGTGTTTGAAAACGGAGCACTTTTCCACTTCGGGTAACTGCAAATAATGCGGAGCCATCCGGGTCGGGTTCTACGTCAACAATTTGTTGGCCAAAAGGCTTCCAGTCTGTGCTGGTAGTATTGGTATAAAAGAAATGGCCTTCCTGGTTGATAATATAAAAGTCCTTCCAAATGAAAATTTTCAGAATGCGGCTCTCTCGGTGGGAATACTCGCTGGTAAATTTTTCCTGATCAAGGGGAGTAGGAATCTTTTCCCATGTTTGCCAGTTATCAGCCGTGGTAAAAAGATCATTTTCCACGGCTGCTGCGATGCCATTGGTAGCAGTGCGCATAAAAATACTATTTACCTGTATTTTTCTGTTGAATGGAGAACGAATTTCCTTCCATAACTGACCAAAATCCGTGGAATAATATATTTTACCCGACTGTCCACCCATCCAGGCGTTTCCATCGGGATGGGTACATACGGTGTAAATCCAGGTGTCGCCACCAAAATTGATCAGTTGCCAGCTATTGCCCCCATCGGGTGTACGATAAACTCCATTTTTATGGTCACTTCCTTTTCCGGTTGAAATCAAACCCGTAAGAATAGCGGTATCCTTATTGAAAAAATGGATTCGCTCAAAATCCGGATTGTAAATGCTGTATTTACGACCAGCTTCCGGGTGAAGTACTCCGGTATGCCAGTTGGAATCGAATGAAGGCGTAAAATAAGTAAATCCAGTTGCCGTAACCAGCCATATTTTTTCATCGGGAGAAACAGATAATTCTTTTACACGGCCGTAAATATCCAACGGGGCCCGGCGGTCGGGTGCCTGTGCAAAAAGGGCCGGGGAACTGATCAGTACCAGTAATTGCAGGAAGAGCAGTTTGAGGCGTATCGTAGACATGGCTATTTGTTGTGTCTGATGGATAATCGAAATTACAGAAATCAGTTTGAAACATGGATAGCATTATCTCACAGATGCAGACACGCTATACTTTAACGGGATTCGTGTACAAGAAATTGTATTTGCCTGATGCCTTTCGCCGGATGCCCCAGTTAGTCACTACTCATTTCGTAATTCATTGTACCATATCATAAATGGTTGGCCTTTCACAGATCTATTATAAATACGTTGTACAAACCTTTAGATCAAATCCTTTATGTTAATCCCCCTTTGTGTTTTCTATTGAAATAGGCCTGACAATAAAACCAGTAGCACCTCTTACTGTGCAGGCGCTCCATATAAGCACGGATAAAAAAAGAACCCCGGCATAACCGGGGTCCTCGCTTAAAAAATATTCATCAATCACTTTATCATCAATGGTTGCACCCATTTCATTGTTTCACTCACTACCTGTACCGTATAGTAGCCGCTCTTTACGGATACAGGTAAAGGAAGGGTTTGAGTTACGGCCCCTCCGGAATGGTTGATGGTTTGGCGCTGCACCACCTGACCAGCGGCATTGACCAGCAGTAACTGGTAGCTGCCTTTGGGAAGATTGCCCGACTGCAATGATACCAGGCCACCGCTTACTGCAGGATTGGGGTATAAAAGCAAATCTGTATGCTCCTGATTAGTTTGTACCCGCACGATGGTGCTAAAGAAAAATGACCCGTTCTGTTCAGTGGCACGAATGCGATAATAGTTTACTCCATTGAAAGGAGCCCCATCGGTTGCAGTATAATCCACGCGGGAATTCGTATTACCAGCGGCGGGTATCAGTTGCAAGGAAGAGAAATGGATGCCATCAGCAGATCGCTCTACCGTATAATTTTTTACATTGGTTTCAGTAAGATTACTCCAGTCTACTTTTACAATACCTCCCTGCAGCGTGGCTTTGATATGGGCAAAGCGTACCGGCAACAGATCTACGACAGAGCCCAGTGTAAAGGGGCTGAAGCTGGTTACACCCGTTACATCGAGGGTATTGGTTGCCACATACGTTCCTCCCAGGTTATCCCAGGAAGCGCCATTCCAATGCAAGGCACGTACGGCATTCACATCGGTGATACCGCCATTGGCAAAATTGCCAAAGTCGAAATTCAGATTGGCACCGGTGCCGGTGTTCTGTGTGATATCCCATAGATAGTTTCCTGCTTGAAGAATACCTGCCGGTACCGCATTTCTGTTGTAGGGATTGGGCCTTGTAAAAGATACGGTATAGTTAGAACTGGCCGTAGCAGGAGTGATATTTACTGTAGCAAACTCAGTGGCAATATCCGATACCGGAAAGCTATAGGCCGATGCCGTGGTATTGGTGGCCCTGCGCAATTTCCCGATAATATGGGAATTAACAGTACCACCGGAGAGAGCAGTAGCAGCGGGATTTTGCAGATAGAGTGTATTGGCCCCCATATTGATATTACCGAGTGTAAGAGTGAGTTGGCTGTTGGACGAAGAAGGCATATTCCAATCAGTCGTTGCCACTGCTCCCGCCGCATTGTTCAGTTGAAAACGAACGTCATTGGCAATAGAAGTACTGCCAAAGGATAAGGTCTGGCTGTTGGTACCACCAAGCACTACCGTGGAAGTAGTACTGCTTCCCAGTTCGGTGATCGTACCGACTGTGTTGACTGCACCTTTTACGGTGAAGGTGGTGGTACCCGTTGAAGCCTGAAGATCAAGCGTTGTACCAGTTCCCTGAATGAAATCGCCATTGACTGTAACTGTGGAGGTACTTGCGCTGTTGGCCAGGCTTACAGTACCACTATTAACAATAAAATTCCCGTCGATTGTAATATTATTAGCAGTGGTAGCAAAGCGAAGGGCGGCAATGGTTCCTGTATTGGTCACTTTAAAATCGCCCTGAAATGTGGTATTGGTCGGCAAGGACATGGTAGAGACAGTACCGTTTGCACCCGGTGCATCAATTTCCACAGAGCCATAGATGCCGCTGCCCAGCCAGGTGGCCGGAAAAGCACTGGTGGTGCCCGTAATTTTGATAAGGGACCCTCTCTCCCATTTACCACCCGGCACTACGCCACCATTTTTATCCAATTGATATAAAGACCCGCTGCTGAACCGGAATTTTGAACCCGTAGGGTTTGACCCATTTTGCGTAATGGCTGGCCCTGCATAATAGGTACCATTGATAATAATGGAATCCTGCGCGTTGAGCCTGGGGCCACTGCTGGTATTCACCGATTGGTTCTCACACCGGATAGTGCCATTAATCACCATGCGGCCATTGCTGAGGGTGGAACTGCCGAAGTTAAATACGGAATTGGTATTGCTCTTCAAAATAAGTGTGGAGCCGGTAGCCACTACCGTATAGTAAGTACTCCCGTTATTATTGATCGTGAGACTGCGGGTGGAGCTGACTGTATTGGTCAGGGTGATAGTTGAATTATTGATAACTGAGAAACCGGAAAAGCCCACATCGTTTGATGCCAGATCGTAGGTAACGGATACGGTAAGGCCGTTATCAAATATTACGTTGTCATTGGCTCCCGGTACGGATGCGCCGCTGGTACCGCCAGAAGTGGCCGACCAGTTGGCAGTACTGTTCCAGTTGCCAGAGGTGCCACCCACCCAATAACGATCGGCAGCCGATGCATAAGCCGTCAGGCATACAAATAAAATCCCCATGTAAATTTTTCGCATATAGTGTTTGTTTAGTGAATAAACGTAAACGCGTACTGCTATGAACAACGGCTTGCTTCATGGACAGGAATCTGCCTGAGCAAACAGCCTCATACCTACACGGGAAGTGAATGGTAAAAAATAATTAGTGGAGATGTTTAGGTAAAATAAAAATAGGAAAATTCTGCAGCCAGAAAAATTTTACTTTATATATTGTAAGAAAAAGGAAAGGATGTTTGTGTATACTACTAGATTTTTGTAGCAGTGGTATTTGAAAGGATGCTCCGCTTAATCTGGCTGATCCAACTATCGAAAGACTTTTTTAAAATCCATTTACCATTTTCCCGGCTATATAAATTTTTTGTTCCGTATCCTCCGAGCATACAGTTACAATCTTCCGTTATCTCAAGTAAAACCCGCTGCCTGTCGGGAGATATTAGCGGAAAAGACAAATGTAAAATTATACCCTTAGCACAGGAAGTGTCCACATCCATAAAGACAAACCGATGATCCCGCTTTGAGTAACATTTTAATTTACGCGGCTCAAACCTGAACTTTTTAAAACGCTGTTGCTGACGTTCCAAAAAGGTCTGTTCTGATTTAGAAAAGCCATACTCCTCCTTTATCAACAAATGATAGGGCTTGCTGCAAACAATATAATTGGACAGGCTGTCGTCACGAATGATCTCATTGAGAATACGGCACACTTCATCACCGGAGATATCGGAATCTTTACGGCATCCTGAAGTTGAAGCGATCAGGCAACTAAAAACTATTCCCCAGAGACAGTGTAAGCAATTCATTATTGACTGGCATTTCTAATAGGAGACCGTCATACAAATTTTCCATAAAATTATTTCTTTACCGGCTCAACAGATTGCCATTCACATCAAACAGTACACAGGTAAAAAGCAGCGAGTTTTGATGATCTGACACAAGATCAGAGCGTTTGAAATGCATGGCCGATTGATTGTCCATGATATATAGCAATACTTTATTATCCGGCAGCAAAAACCAGATGGAGGTATGGTCATTCGCATCGTGCAGTTCAAAGAAGATCGCTTTTTCAAGGTAAGACTGTTCAAAACGGAAATTACAACCGCAATTAACGCGCTCCGAGGTCTTGATGGATTTTTCGATATCGAACTTATTTTTTATTCCACGGATTGTATCCTCTGCCAACCCCAGCACCCACCGGTCATGCTTCTTCCATTCGTCTGGGTTTGTATTAACGCCGTCAATATTATAGGTATTAATCCCTTTATTGTTAAAATAATATATATCGAGCCTGGACCCCGGGTTTTGTTTAATATAATCGGAAATGAAAGTTATGGATTGTACCCGTTTTATATAATCCGCATAATCCTTTTTGATGCTATCACGGGAATAAATCGTATTGCCTGTTTTGGAAACCAAAAAATACAGTATCACATTCTCATACATCAGATTATTTTTCAATCCGATTTTATAGGTAGCCGGTTCGTTCCAGATATACCTCCCTCTCCCATATACTTCTTCTTCTGAGATGATGGAAAAATCAGTACGCAATTCATCCAATTCCTTCTGATAGGTATAGGGAGCCAACTTATACAATGCCCTGATATCATTGGATACGATATCATTCACGAGTATTTTCAACAACGTATCACCTGTAAGCGGAGGAGAAGCACCCTTCCTGATATTGAGCATCTTTTTAAAGGCGCCTTCAATATGATAATTATAAAGCGAATCCCCGGCCTGGTTGACCCAGGGCATTAAGTAACCCCAAACGAATTTTCTGGAACGAAATTGATGGGTCGGGCTGCCCTTATGATAAACGGATACCCGGTATTCATTTCTGCTATCTTGATGCATACTATAGGAAGCCCCTGATGAAAGATGGTAGTTCAGGTTTTCCCAATAAAGGGCGGGATCGGATAGTTTGGTGAAAATATAGTCCTTCTGTTGCTGATTCCAATCCACCTGTATCCGGCTATCATACAACCCAAGCAATTTTTCCGGATTCTTCCTGATCAGGTTTGTATCCAGTTGGTAGCGGGCTAGGGAATGATCGGTATTATCCGGGTTATTCACTGCTGTCAGAAAACGGTTGATTAGTGCAGTAGAAATATTGCGATGATTCAATCTATACTTATTTCCCTTCCGAATAATAGTGTATCGTTCCGACCGGTAGAGTGAATCAACATCGAAATAACGATTGATATAAGTATTATGGATTACCACCAGGCTGTCGGGCAAATCCTGCCCTGCTGCATGTAGTGAAAGAAAGGAAAAAAAGATAGCTAGTTTTCGCATGGCTTGTTGGCGTTTTACACCGTTGTAAAAATAGAGATTTTTTTATCCTGTATTCTGTCTCTAGTCAATACACCTGGTTACAATTATTCCAATCCGGCGATAGCTTTCAGTATCGCCCGCCGGTTTTTAGCATCTTTAATGAACTGCGGCAGCTTTTCCACCATGGTGGTATATCCTATTGCCTGCCGCTCCCGCAATTTGGCTGTTGTATACTGTTTGATTGCCTGCAGGTGTCGCCGGTTGTATGCCCAAAAGGGATGACCTTTTACGTTGGTTTGCAGACAAAGCGGCAAATTAAATACCGGATCTGCGGCGCTACCTGAATCCTTATACAGGAGCAGATAGGGCTCGTTATTGGGCTTCATCACCCGCACTGTACCGCAATGCGGGCAGGGCGATTTCACTCTCACCGCCGGTTTTTTAAGATTGGGAATCTTTTTTCTAATGGCCTTGCCACAATGGTCACAATTGCGTTTAACCAATGCCTGGTAGCGGATCCTCGAGGCGGTAGTTTCAAAAAACAAACAATGCGTACAGTTCAGTTTTGCATCCCCGGACAAGTACCAGCCATTGGTTTGTACCAATGCATCTTTCTTACATTTGGGGCATTCCACGAGGAATTCATTCATGAAAGATTGTTTCACGCTGGCCGGTCCGCTGTATCGCTGATTTTCTTTTTTTGGTTGGGGCATGTAGATTTTTAACTTCTTTGAGTAAAGTTGATATAGCTATGCAGGTCGAAACTTTTAACTGAACTAATTACTGACCTATTAGCCTACAGCCAGTCGGTCGTGCCACTTTTACCGACATAGGTTTGATGGCTTTGAGTGAAGCTCGTTTCAACAAAAACTCTTCTTCAATATCAAAATCATTCTGGAGTTCCTTGCATCAAACGAGTTGGCTGAAGGGTGCATCAAGCTAATATAAAATAGAGTACATAAAAAACTGATGGGTTAACTCATTTATAAAATATACGCATTTCAGTTTCTATAATGACAGGTGGCTACTTATCAAGTTTTGAAGGAAAGACGAGTAATTTAACATTTATTAGTCACCGCTACGGACGGCCTCAATTAACATTATCTGATCCTGTTTCTTTACAAAATACTCTTCCTGTTTAGTCGTGGGATTACGCCTTACTTCGTACTCAATAATAATTTCGTAGCTTGACACTTTTTTATTGGCTTCAGCAGGGTTCTCAAAAAATGTTTTACTGATAAAGGTTTTAGTTTCGTGTTTAATTTTATTAATCAAAACAATCTCCACTTCCCCGTTTGGGCGTTGCTTTTGTGAAACAATTTCTCCACTAAAAATTAATTTTTTGGCTCGCTCCTCCTCGCTTTCCTTTGCAATCAAGGCATACATCTCTTTGCATGGTTTCATCTTGAGTACAGGTGAGCTTCTGTAATCTCGAATACTTGTCTGATCATAATAACCCAAGGCTTTCAATGTATCCTCAAATTTCGCAGATACTATCTTCCAACAAGAATCTTCCGTAGTAGAGGGCTTATTCTTCCGCATTGTAGTGAAAACACATTGGCAATGTTGCATCATCATAGAGTCTGTCACATTATCCCAAGGATGTTCTTTAACGTTACCAGCTCGTTTTCTGCTTTTGTTTTTATTATCACCACAAGATGCCAATATCACGAGCATGAAAAAAACTAAAGTTAAATATTTCACTTGAAGTTGCATAGCATACAAAAATAGGTGAAATTCATTTAGTTTTAAATGTATAACAGTACCCATTTCCCTACTAACATAAGCCGGGCGTTATATCTAAAAAAAAAGCACCATTTCATAAAACCGAACTATCCTCTTTCAACGATCCCCTTTACTTTCCGAGCAAAAACCGCCTGGCTTCCACCATCATGGGGTGAATGTTGATTTGTGCTTCAGTCAATTCCATTTCTTCCTGAATCTTAAAATCAATTGTATCAGTAAGGCAGGTACCTACGGCAAGAATTTGTGCCGCATCGTCATCACTCAAAAAATCTAACGTCTCCAGCACTGCCACACCTGCCTTCAGTGCATAGGTGGCATTGTCAAAATCATCCGTATATGGAACAACGCTAAGCAGTTGGTCCTGCATCCGTTTCACAGTTGCATGTTCCGGTGACTGTTCTAAATGGTGTTCACAATATGCAATTCCATCCAACAAGAGATCCGGATCACCCCATTGTTCATCCAAATAGAATTGCTGATAATCAGGGAATAATTGCTTACAAACTGCAATAGCCAGATCGAGTTGCTTAATCCGGGAAAGGGAATGAACCTTTTGGTCAAAGAGTCTATTGAAATCCGTAAAATTCACGATACAGAAATTAGGAAATTAATCAAACGAGATAGCTTGTTTTCCGATGCAAAGCTGTACATCACCTCATCTATAACAGGAAAGATGGTGGCTTGAAAATAAACATACTAAATACGCCTGGCACCTTTTGGAATGCCTCCATCTTGAAATTCTTTTCGCTGGATTGTATCGTCCAGATCCATCACAAAATTTTCCCATTGTCCGGAAGCATTCAACACCGCACAACTCCATTCGCCCGTTACGTCATCGGGGAATTGCCAAAGGATATGAAACCCATGCTCATTTGAAAAGCCTTCATGGTCGGCCTGCAAAATTCCTTTCGTCCTGTTCCAAATCCGGTTCTTTATAGAGCTAATGATTTCAAAATTAGAGTCCTGAAAAGCGGCGTTTAACATTTGAAATGCATAAATCACTTTCACTGAGTCAAAATATTTGGTTAGCCATTCAACTGCTGATACCGGCTTATAGTCCAGGATAATTTCCCTGAATTCATCGAGCTCATCCCCAGCAAGTTCACCCTCCACTACCGGATTCCGTTCGAGTTGTGCCAGGGCTTCACCTTCATTGTTTAAAATATTTAGCACGGACCATTGATTAGGTTGTTCCCGTTGGTCATAAGCAAATTTGGCCGTCAGCCCATCCTCCTGCAAAGCTTCGATGAATTCATCTATATGAATATCGGGATCCTGTGAACCTAGTACCCGAATGTAATAACCCATACATTGATTGTTTATTGTGGGTGCTCACTTAGCGTACCGAAAGTTAAGTATTTTGTTATTTTCAAAGAAATTGGCTTAGGAAGGTATCTCTTCTCCGCAAAAAACTAAGCAAGGAAGTGGCATGGAGATATTAGGTAAAAAAAGTACTTTAAACAAAAAAATGATATTTGCGAAAGCATTGAGCAAGAAACAAAACTAAAAGCTATTGCAGAAAAAAATTTCGACTGGCGCCCGAGTTCCTTACAGGCTGGGAATAGGTGAAGTGAAAGATTATACCAAGGCCGAATTAAGCGACTTTTACAACAATTGTCTTGATAGCTTTAAGTGAAGTACGCTTCAGCAACAGTTCTTCTTCAATATCAAAATCATCCTGCAGACCAAGCCAGAACTTAGCAGAATTGCCAAAATACTTACTCAGCCGGAGGGCCGTATCGGCCGTGATTCTTCGATTACCTTTGAGTATTTCCGATATACGAGTTTGAGGAATGTCAATATCCTTCGCCAGTCTGTATGCACTGATGTTAAGAGGCAGGAGAAACTCTTCTGAAAGAATTTCACCGGGATGTATATTTTTTAGTTTGCCCATAAGAATATATTTAGTGATAATCAATGATTTCAACATCAGAGGCATTACCTTTTTCCCATTTAAATATAATGCGCCACTGATCATTTATACGGATACTATAATACTCCTTCAACTTTCCGGCTAATTTCTCTAATCTGTTGGCAGGCGGAATTCTTAAATCCACTAAACTAACACCATTATTTAACATTCTCAGTTTTCTTCTTCCAATATGCTGCACCTCAGTTGGCCATATCTTTACCCGATTTCCCTGCCAAACCTGTTCGGTTTCATCATTACGAAAAGAAATTATCATACTAACGTATTAAGATACTAACGACAAAGATAAGCATTTCGATAAAAAGACAATAAATTAATTGGCGTCCCATTTTCGCTATTCCGGTAATCGATTATTTCTCATAACCAGAAAACTTGCTAATAGAATAGCAAGGATTTCATTTTCATATACTTGATTATCTTGCTTTCTGCTAAATTACTGCATAGCAGTAAAATATAAAAGAGGGATAGAAACAAAAAGTGATTTAAACGAAAAACGTGATTATAGGGAAAGTCTCTGTGAAGAGAACCAGATAAATCCTATCTATCCAAGAAATTACGTCCTTCATACCTGATCCCCACAACCTCCAAAACTTTATCTCCCCCGCACTTTTAATCCAATCACCTCTTTTCTTACCGCATTTTGCCAATCCCTTTGAAACATTTTATTTAAATGCTTAATGGTTAGCCGGTTGAATTTTCTGGCAAAATCCGCATTAGCTCCCCAGGAATAATAGACATGATATGTCCGCTGAAACAGGGAGTCGGTTTCATTCAATGTAAATGCAGTATCCAGGTATAAAATGAACGTGTTTTGCTTAGCATATTTGCTGAAATAATATTTCGGGTTTACTGATTTTTCTAGTTCCTTTACCGTAACTACAGAGATTGGACTCTGTTCTGTTCTGCGCTTTATGCCCGGATGCCAAAATTCCACTTCCAGATGTGGGCGCGGTAATAAAACGATATCCAGTTCCTCCGCAGCGGCGCTAACGCTTTGTTCAAAAAAAGATACCGCACTGCAGACTATGGTGTCGGTGGGCCTGGCCAGCAAAGAATAATAGCCCGTAAACGAAGCGGAGGTGCCAACACTGGAATTAAGTAATCTGATGCTGGCACCCGGAATGGCCTGACCAGCAGTATCTTTCACCATTCCGCTTATTCTCCTTTCCCCATTAGTTCCCACCACTTCCAATTGAATATCGATTACGGTAGCGGAATCGTTACGATTAGTAGTGATAAAAATAGGTTGCCGGGATTTTCCAATGGCACTTGTAAAAAGTGATACGTTAATATATCCCTTTTCATTGGGCCGTACCGGATCCAGAGGTTTTTCCACCGAAGGGGGACCCGTACCATTTGCCCCCGTAATGATCAACGGCTGATTGCCAATATTCTGAAAAGGAATTTTTAATACTACCGGAATGCCAACCCGCAGGGATCTAAGCCGATAAGTTGTGCTGTCAAACTTTATTTGGGGTTGCCCGTAGTGAATACCCGAAAAAAGCAAAAAAATGCAAAGGCTTATAAGTTTCATCATGACTTCCAGATGAGGAAAATGAAAGAATTGCACAAAATTTACCGGTACTTATACACGATCTCATAATACTCCACCAGCGGCACTTCCCCAGAAGTTACAACCGTTTTCAAACCAAATAATTTACTGTTCTTTTCCAGGGGCGAAAGAATCAGTAGACGGTTGTTATCCGTGATCGTTTTTCCGCCTTTATGATCTTCCCGGAGCGAATAATAGCTGGACAGCAGTTCCCCGGTGGCCGCTGTCCTGCTTTCTGAAATTCTGCCCCAGGGGAAATAAGAATAGGTAGTGTACTTATCTTCACGCATATTTCGTTTATATGTAAGGCGACCTGCACTATCATAGGCATAGGTAAAATGATAAGTAAATTCCCCGGTATCATCACACAGTTCCCGTTTATTGCGGGCATTCACCGAACTCTGGATAGCGATTAACTGCCCCCCGGCATTGTAGCGGCGTACCGTCACAAAAGCCGTATCCGAGCCATGTTGAAACCTGCTGAAGTGAATATGGGTAATCAGGCTGTCTGTACCATCTTTCTGCCGGACAATCGTAGTTCTGAAATCATTTGCATTGCTATCAGTAACCTGCAGATAAGGGGCATATACATAGCCCCGTCTGGCTCCCTCTTTTCTGAATGAAATTCTTGCGATCGACTTTCCTGTACTGTCGTATTGAAATCCTGAGCCATAATCGCCCAATTGTACAAAATTAATTTCCTGAACTACTCTTCCCTCCTTATCGAACACATAAATCGCCACTGTATCACTATAGGGACAATTGCAGGGATTTAATGTTGGGTGATATTCTGCCCAACTGGCCGGATGGTAAATAATATAAGCCGAATCCGCTTTTCGCACCTTCAATTCATGCCGGTCAAATAAAGGGATCTTATCCTGCTGCTCCTGCCCGGGAGACATTCTTTCAGTGATTGCTAAAGGAATATATCCCTGTGCACACAGTACTATTGATTGGAAAATAAGAATTGAAATAAAAAAAGTTCGTATCATACGTAGAGATGGCTATTAATTAAGACTGGCTCGCCTTTGAACGTAATACAGAAGGGAATATTGTTTGAAATGATACCCTGGGTTGTGAGCCGCTGCCTGGCGTTTGTTTCCTATTTTTTAATCTCTTGGCCGATTAACAAAAGGGTCTTTGTGTGAGGTACTTCAATATGCAGTTCTCTCATTCCATAGTCACGGTCAAACGGGGCTCTTACTTTCAATCCGGTTACTTTGTCCTTTATTGATGCCCAAAGTCCGTCGACATCATCAATTGCTAAATAAAAATCCATTTGTCCGATGTCTTCGCCGGCACGCAAAATATGAATTGTCAGATTGTCTTTCTGGTAAATTGCATACGTGTCGGTATCCATTACCGGTGAAAAACCCAAAACCTCTTTGAAAAACAAACCTGTTTCTTTCAAATCATAGGAAGGTATCATCGGACTTAGATACAATGCTTTATAACTGTTCATTGATAAAGGTATTTATTAGGAATGTTTTCCGATTTGTAGTCAATATCGTAAGCGGCTTTCATCAACATATGCACTACTTTGTAAATATCATTTTCGGTTCGCTGAAATTGCCGAAGGAAGCCCATCATAGCATAACTGATCGGGTTGACAGACGGGATAAATGTTTCCCACTCGTAGCCTTTTCCCCAAATAAGCCCGCTTACAGTCAGCGAAAGATCTGCCTTTTGCGAAACGAGAAATTTCAACACGTCCATACAGACATTATTATGTTGATTGACGGTATGAAACACCGGAGTTTGCCCGCCAAATCCGTTGCTGTCAACACCTGCTTTTGCATTGATATCCGCCCCGTGCTTCAAAAGAATTTTCGCACAGTTCAGGTGATTATATTCGGCACAAATATGCAGAAGCGTTGCCTCAAATAGTGGAGTAAACGTACACTCTAACGAATATCTTTTATCTTTCAGTTCCTTGTTCTCTGTCAGCATCCTGTCAAGCGAAACCTCATCATCCAGTAACACAGCGAGCAGAACCTGCTCGTCAAATACCAATCCGAAATCAACGAATACCCTGATGCAGTCTTTAAACTTCGGGCTTCGCAGATACATATTTATCATTTCATAAACAAGTGGCTTGCCCTTATGCATCTGATTCGGGTCCATTCCATTTACAAAACATTCCTTAATTCCCTCCGCGGAGTGGATTTCAAAATCGCCTACTATTTTTTGAAGATAGTCCATAGCATTTGAGATATGTAAAACAAAATAACAGTTATCGTACGGGGCTTTGTGAAGACAGTAGTTGACCAACTATCTGCCCACAATTGAAGTTGAAAATAATACAAAAAAACAAGTAAAAAAATGGCTGCCCGCTGGCTGAGAAGGTATGCAGTATGCTAAAAGTTGTTTTGGAGGTTTATTCCGGCTCCAGGGGATTACTTATTTTTTCTATTGATCATTGAACACTAAGCGTTCAACTAAATAAAAACTTATCATCCTTCAACCCTCACTAATTATCCGGCCCACCTTACCCCACTCCCCTTCTGAAAATCCATGCCGGGTTTTCGTTTCTACTTGATTTAATATGAATAAGATTTCCAATGAAATCTATTGTCGCACCCGGTACAATAAGTAAACGCTTCCCAGGGTCCATGAAATGGAATAGGAAGCGTTTACACAAGCTATATTTATTAACTTATCGTACCATAAAACGCTGTCAGATTCGCCAGTGTCGGGCGTGCGGTGATCACATCCGGCGGATAGGGTTGATTGGCTCCCTGATTCCAGGGACCTTCGCAGGCGGTTCGGCTGGGATCGGGCGCTACGCCATTCAATCCCCACCAATCATCCGGCCAATCGGCACTGGGGCTGCCCACCTGAATACAAGGGGTAGCCTGCGGTTTCAAACTCTCCCACCAACCGTTTTTCCACCATTCATCCGTCCACTCAAACCATTGTGCGCCTGCCACAAAACTCAGGTTAGCAATTATCGCCTGCTGATCAGGCACTACAATATTGCTGATGTTGGCGGCAAATTCAGCATCTGTCAATTGCCTTGCAGCGGGCGTACCGGAAGGAACTGGCGAGGGAGGCGGGGGCAGGCTCGCATCATTCTTACCGCCGGGTATGCCCCATTCGGTAATGATGGCGGGCAATATGGTACCGGTGCCATTCACCACATAGTTTTTATAATCCTGCAGCGTAGTACTCATACCGGCATATATATTGAGCCCCCAGGCATCAAATATTTGTGCAAAGCGCTGCGGAACAGTTACACCACCCGTATCATTTATCACAGCCTGAAACATATACGGATCATCATTCTGCATGGCAAAGAGCAGCAGTTTCTGCGATTGCTGACTTTTCAATAGGCCTCTTGCAGCGGTGGCCATATCGGCTAATTTGTCCCAAAAATCTTTTCGTACAATGCGGGGCCGGTTGTTCTGTTCATTACCCAGGCAAAAACCCATCACCGCAGGATGCGTACCGTAAAGGGTAACCAATTGCTGCAGCGTTTGATTATAAAAGTTGAAATAAGCGGTGGCTAATGCCGGCACACCGTTATCAAAAATATTTCCACCGTCTAATGCCAATCCGATCGTAACAGAAATACCATGCTTTGCCGCACTATCCAAAAAAGGTTTGTGATCGAATGTTACGGCTGGCAGTGGATTGGGTACCGGATTCCATCCCGACATATCGTTCGGGGGCGTCCAGGCCCAGAAAAAATAGGTGCGGATATTATTGATGCCCGCAGCTTTCATCAGTGGAAAATCGCGTTCCCAGATAGCGTTCCAGGGGCTGGTAAACCAATCACCAATGCCCGGTGTAAAGGTGGCTGCACCGATGGGTGTGGGCGAATAACAAACGCCTTTGAGAAAGGTGGGGGTACCGTCTTTAAAAATCTGCGACCCCTGTTTTGTCCAATTTGACATAGATAAGGTATAAAGTTTTCCTACTCATCTGGCTTTTCGGATTACGCCCGTTTTTTAAAGTGAGTGCTGCTTCACTGTTGTATACGAACTCCGGAAGATGGCTTGTAATATCCGGCGCTGCGTACATATTGTTTTATAACCCGAACTTACACCCCGCTACGCAGTACTGCAATACCAAAAACAGGGTATTTATAACAGATGAATTGGTTGCAACATCATGCACTGTATTTAATAGTTGATATTGATGTTGGTAAAAGAAATGTTGGAAAGGACAATGAGGGTAAACCCTTAGTTGATGCGGGTGATAAATGATTAGTGGAATAGATGGTTATGCAATTGGATTGAAACGAGCATATGACAGAAGATTCAATATTATGAAATGTGTTGTACTTGCAAAAAACCCAATAATCTCTTTTCCAAATCTTCAAAAAGGGTGCAGCCATTTTTGGCGGAGTCCGCAGGATTCTCAAGTGTACTTATTGTTTAGGCTGTATAAAACCTAACCGTTCCCCCTACAATTTTTTAATACCCTGAGCCATCGCATCATTTATCAGGCCCTGATCGAATGCTGCGATATAATCAATTTTCAAACTCTTATCTGCCAGCATGAGTTTTATCACTTCATCTGCAAGGCTAATGTCGGAATAAAAAGACTTGCTTTTCAGAAAAAAATTTTCAAGTGCCAGCTCTTTATATTTTGTGTCGGGAAGTTTGATAACATTAGGACGACTTAATAATCGTTCTAATTGAATTTTAGCTTCACGTCTTGATAGTCGTGAATTCAGAAATTCATAGAGTGTAGGAAATGGAATAATCAACTCTTCATCCTCTATTTCATCCGCGATCCGCTCAGCCTCCAGGCTATTTTTCGGGTCTTTTGCAGGGTCGAATAATGCTATCCAGAAGCCAGTATCTATAACAATCTTCAATTTCATTCGTCAGTGTCTGTAAAGTTATCCGTCTTAATTTTCCCATATCCCTCCCAGGGCGATTGCTTCCGGCTGCCGTTGATAAACTCGCCTTTTACTCTTCCTGTCTGATCATCCTTCCAGATGAGATACAACCTGTCCGACTTTGACAACTTTACATACTCTTTTATATCATTGCTGATTATCTCAATCAAAGCCTTTCCATCATCCGTAATAGTGGTATTCTCAAAACGGACGAATGCCAAACCTGCCCCACACTCCACCGCCTTATGATTATCAAGCCAGGTAAAAAGGCCTGTATAATCGCCTTTAATTCCAAAATCGTAAGATATCCAGATTGCTTTTTTTGATGCCATATCTGTATTTTTAAAAAATTCATTGCCGAACTAACAAACATTTCAATGAAGTGCCGAAACCGTATGAGCGACTTTTGAAACCCTTTTCAAAATCATCCGCCACTATTTTGTATTAGCAATACCGTAAATTACGAACGGACTTTATTCATTTACTATGTTATTATTTCTAAAGCAATATTACTGTATTGTTCCGAAATGCTGATCAGGCAAATACCTGAAATATTGCTTTAACCGTAAAACGTGATTTTTGCTGACTCCTAGCGCATATTGGGGTGCTGCCATTTTGTAGTTGGGCCGTTCCTATGGTTGGAAGAGAGGGAAATATTGGGTGATGGGTGACAAATATGCGGGAGTGGTGGGGCTACGAAGATGTTTTAAAAGCTAAGGAGAAATCAATAAAACCAAATTTCTCAGTGAGAAGCAAAAAGAATTGTTCCTAAATTGCAAATGGTGGGAACAATTGAAGTCTGGCGGAGAAAACATAAATCTCATTTATCTATTACTAATTCCTGCTTAAAAATACTGTTTTCGTCATATACATAAATCTTAGATAATTTATTTTCATGATCATAAAATACAACAATCATATCCTGATTTGGAGAAGTATCCTTAATACCTACTAAAAAATAACATGCTTTACAAATGTTATACTGAACTAATTTAAGGCTATCATACCTGCTCTCAATCTCTTTTTGTGGAGTAAAAACTAAAAAAGATTTACTGCCATTTTTAATTCGAGGAGTGTTCTTAACAAATAAATTTACAACACTTTTTACGCTTGTATCAAGCACAGTTGTTATTGAAAAATGTTGCCTTTGACTTGGAATATCCTTAGCCGTAAGTGATATATTGAATGGAAGAGAATAACTCACATTCACATTGAAGGAAAAAGTGTCATTAATCGGAACGCTTGTTTTTACTTCAGTCTTATGGAAATTGAAAGGCTCATTAAACTCAACCATAAGTCCGGGGTTAATTTCCCCAATACTATAAGTAATGAAATTTGATTCTTTGTTCTCGTTTATTGATCTAATAAAACTAGTTACTTTTGGAGCTGAATATACCAAAGCGCTTGTATCCATTACTGCCAGCGAAGTGATCTTTGGGAATTCAATAAGGGCTTTAATATCCTGAGCAGTCTTTTTCCCAAAATTGCTTATTTGAAAAGGGAGATTGCAAATATTAACTGAACTGTCATTATTGGTTCTGCAAAAAATCAGTGCTGTAGTATCTTGGCTATTATTATTAGGTAAGATATAATTCGCAATCCCTAAAACTAAATTCGGCCTGTCGAAACTACCAGAATCAGCAGCAATATCTCTGGCAGATGTACATGATTTATAACTAACAACCAGGCCTACAAGCCCTATTGTAATTCCTATTATTCCAAAATAAAACTCCCAATTTCTTTTGGGAGTGACAGTTGTTACTTTTTTAAATCTTCTCATTTATCTATTTTAGGGATTTTTCTTTAGATCTATAAACTTTATTTTTTTAAATGATTGGAATATAAACAATAGCATATTCACTTTGAGTCAATTAAGATTCTAATAATAAGCCTCCCACTTGCGGAAATTGTCAAGCCATTAAGTTAAGAACAGCAGAATTGCTTTTGCTGATTCTTCCAAAGTCAAGTCAACTATTATCTAAACCAATATTAATTTTTTATCCTAACCGAGTTCTTTCCATGAGTCGTTTATTGAATAAAAATAATCCCTTGCAAAAATGTTATTGTTATTAATAATTAATTGATCCATCAAATCAAGATTGTTGAACGTCTTTAATACTTGTGGAAATAAAGTAATGTAATCAGCAATAAAAATACTCAACAGCATAAATACATACTTCATATTAAAAGTTGTCGTGAAAATAAATGAATTTTCATCTGGCATGAACATATCTCTAAACTGAAATACACTTACATTCGATGGGTGTGAATAAAGAGAAAAATATGTATAAATTCTTTGAAAGAAATCTTGCTTACACTTCATTGTTTCAATTAAAGCCTGCCAATGTAAAACTTTTACACGATTACCTTCGAATTGCATTAAATAATAATTATCATCTATTAGTCTCTTTATTTTAACCTTATCCTTTTCACTAATACTTTTATACAAATATGTGGCTTCTATTTCCCTTATATAATCTTTAATAATCTCATCTTCGCTTTTAAGTTTTACTTGGTTCTCCTGAGTAGTAATATGAACAGAAAAGCGTTGTCGATACTTGAGCCCTGAAATAACCCATAACTTATATACAATATCCCTTTCATCACCCTGCTTATTAGTACGATATATTAAATTAAACATAGCCGCCATTTCGTACACATTCCTGATTAAGGAAGCTATAATAGTCGGATCAATAATTTTATTGAGTTTGACCCCTTTTTTAGTATCAAATTCAACCCCATTTATTGCACTTTTAATGTGAAGTGCTTTGGTCATCATCATTTGCATAATAATCTTAGCATCAATGTCTTGAGCTGAAGTATTATTTTCCGTCTGATGATTTTTGATAGCAGAAAGAAAAAAGTTACAATATCTATCTAATGCATCAATACAATCTTCAATATTATCGGGTTGAGATAACCTCAAATATTCATCACGAAGTTGTTGAAGTGTTGCCATAGTATAGCTGCAAACTTAAAAGCATTGGCGATGTGGCGGTATTATGTGTTCCGACTGCGGGATACCGATGCTGATTAAAGATACAAAAGCTCATTGTTGTTTAAAAAAAAATATGCTCGACTCAAAAGAAAAATTATAGAGGACTAGAGTGAACTAAGTGTATGTGAAGGTGATGGGCGGATTAATTGGAAGAATTACTACTCTCATAATTTTTTAATTTCTCAACGAGAATTTTACGCCTTCTGGAAAGCTCATTGAGCTTTCCTTTATCCCCAAAGGAAACGTAAGCCAAATTATCATTATGCTGACTAGCTGAAGTGATACGATGATCAATAATTAAAAAACTTTGCTTGGGAAAACTACTTGGCAATTGATCCTCCCAAAGTAAATGAGTTTGTATTCTCTTTGATTTATTAATCTCTTCCAGGCTATCTTTTATCATTTCAAATCGTTCTCTTTTCTCTTGATTAGACTCGAAATCCTTCTTATTAAAAATAAAAACCCGAATGATTTTTGCCTTTTCAGCAGCTTTTTCATTGGCTTCTAGAAATCCGTTTGACAAAACAGGATTCCAGAAATTCATGAAATAATCACGAGTGTCATATGTTAAAGCAAATATTTCCTTATCAGGCTTAGAAAGAAACAAATGTCTGATTATTTGTATTCTTTGAAACTCGTCATGAATTGGTAGTGCCGTATCCTTTGCAATGGTGCCCAAATCCCGAATAACAATTGCCGCCTCAGAAAGTATAGCATCAGAAAACTGATGTAGCTTTTTATCGGCTAAAATATCATCCCTAACAGGAAGAAGCGTATCGAATGTTTTCCGGCTGATAACTTTAGCGAATTCTAGATTGTTTACATCAAGCAAATAGGTATGAATAAGTGAAAACAATCGAATCACAGCCAATACAAAAGCGATTATGATTACTGGATAGTACCTACCTAAGTAAGCACCTAGAAAATTGTTCAACCAATCCATGGCAAGGTTTTCAACAATAAGGATAACTGTAATTCCTATAGCCATTGACCAGACAAATGTTTTTGCTCCAACTTTAACGCTTTTAGAACTCATGTTTGTTTTGTTTTGTATAGATGACTACAATGTGGTATGCTGTAACTTAAATGCCAAATAAGCAAATAACCCAGAGCCAATCTCAAGTGATGCTTCATCTATATCCATAACATCACTATGCAAACCATTTACGATTCCTTTTGATTCATTTCTTACTCCTAACCAATAAAAACAGGAACTTATCTTGTTTGAAAAGAAAGCAAAGTCCTCCCCTGTCATAGCGGGGCCAACTTCCATTACATTATCATCTCCCATGTAATCTCTTGCTGAATCCCGAACAAAAGAGCTTAAAGAAGTGTCGTTGATTAATGATGGTGGGCCCTTTTCAAATTCAACGGTAATACTTGCGCTGAAGGAAGATGCTATCCCTCCAGCAATTTGATGGATGAGTCTTTTTACATCCTGGCGTACTTGTTCATTTAAAGTTCGCAAAGTGCCTAAAATTTCGACTGAATCCGGAATAATATTATATTGATCACCACCTGCAATTTTACCAAAAGAGAGTACAAAAGCCTCTTGAGAAGAGATCATTCTTGCTTTTATCGACATGAACGAATTAAGCAGAAAGGAAGAAATAGCTATTGGGTCAATACAGTTCTCTGGCATGGCAGCATGGCCACCTTTCCCTTTAATTTGAATAATGAGCTTATCAACAGAAGCCATTGCCTGACCCATAGGTACTGCTATCTTACCAGAAGGTATCATTGGATTCACATGCTGTGCAATTGCCCCACGAACCTGAGGGTTTTCTAATGCACCGGCCTCAATCATAATGCCGGCTCCGCTTGTACCGTCAGGAAGTACCAATTCTTCACCCGGCTGAAAAACAAACCGGACTAAACCAGGAATCTGGTTCTTTAAATCATTTAAAATACGTGCACTAGTAAGGTTGCATGCAGTATGGGCATCATGGCCACACATATGAGATACTCCAGAAATTGTACTCCGAAAATCTAATAAGTTTCTTTCTTGAATAGGTAAACCATCATGATCACTCCTAAAAACAAATGTCCGACTTTTATCAACACCTGAACCTATATCCGCAATTATACCAATTCCATCCACTGTTTTAAAGGGAATTCCCCAATCTTCCAGTTGCTTTCCAATATACAAACATGTTTCTTTTTCTTTATAGCTCAGTTCTGGATACATATGCAAATGCCTTCGTATACGTATAGTATCGGGGAGATAGGTTAATGCTTTATGTTGTACTTGAGTACAAATATTATCTGAAGACATGTTATAAAATTGGATTATACTAAGCTAAGGAAAAATAAGCGTCTTTCAATATGATTTTTTTATTTATTGATTAGGGACCACACTTCAATAGATTTTGAATTACGCGAATTGTCAAGGTAAATAGAAACTGGAGCCATCACTTTTGAATAATGAATGTGCCTAAAGTTCGAGGAAATAATTGTCTAAATTTAGAAGATTTAAATGAGATATTGCCAAAATTCTGAACTGGTATATCACATTTAAAAATTAACGCAAAAAGACACTCTATTACTACTGCATTTTGAATTTCTTCTGAAATTTCAGTAGAAATTAATTTTTACTGTATAGAAAAGTGTCAAAGCTTATGATTCGGCATCAAAATAAATCTTATAATACTTTTTCCCCAAATTTTTATCAAACCCTTGCTCTATTAACTGTCGATCCCCATGTATATAAATATGAAAATTATTATCCAATTTAATTACGCTTTTAAAAATCCTTGATTGTTTACGAACGGCAGTCGGAGAAATGCTAAAAGTGTCTGCTATTTCAATACTTTTATCTTCCAAATAAGTCGATCCGAATTTTTGAAAAGATTCAATTATTGCAGTATCTCCAAAAACTTTAGATTCAAAGTCACTTGAATTAAACTCTGAATTTTCCTTAAAGTAGTTAAGGGATTTATTCAGTAAATCCGATTTATCAGCCTTTGAAATTTCAAACTCACCTTCAATGTGATTGACAATAAAATCTTTTGCTACAGTCAAATAATTTTTGGTAAAATGATACTCATCTGACCTTTCTTTTATTTTTAAAAAATCATCTTTCCAGTATTGAGCAAGTTCACCTCTGGATTGGTTATCGATAATTGAAACAATATAACCTTCCCTAATATGTTTGTTCAATATAATACAACCCTTGTCTAACTTATTCAAATCTACCCCTTCCTTATATAAGACGGAGGAATTCTCACGTCCTGTAGTTACTTCGAAAAAGCCTGCTTTATTCTCTGTCTTAAAAATACCAATCCCATCTACTTTAGCTTCATCAATTGTACAGTTGTTAAAAAAACATATATAAAGTTCACCAGCATTAATCTTAGGATGAACCGATTGCTCATAAAGATGCTTAGCGATCTCAGTAGCACCGGCTTGAAATGAAATTTCTCCAGAAAAAATTTCTTTGCAAAAACCATAAACTTCGTTGTACTTCAAACCTGATGGATGAGCAAACGAATATTGCTCATTTATTGTATTAAACTTGCCAAGGAAGTAACTTGTCAATTTATCTCTAAGTAAATCGTTGAGATTTACTTGTTTCTTTGAAATAACAAGATTTTCGTTATGAACTTTATTCCCGACAAAATGAACAAACATTTTGTCTAATGTTGCGTTACTGAAATTCATGACTTAGTTTCTGAAATTAATATGCGATAAAAAATGATCACAAAGATAAAGGTATCAACTATAGCCCAAAGAAAAAGGCCGTAGTTTATCATAGCGAAAGTTTTTAAACTAACGGGATGGTTGACAATCATCATTTCAGCAGCAGAATTTAATACCAAAGAGATTATACAAATGACTGCAGAAAGTAGTACTATGCTTTTATTATACAAAATTAACCGCTTGTAACTTCCATATTGCTTCATTGCCTGTATTATTGGGCTAGAACTTTGAACGATCAAAGTAAGAACGGTGAGAAGGAAGCCAAATAGAGTTGTAGAAATTGTTATAACCTTATCAAAAAAATTGGGCTTACATAAAAAAGAAAAAAAGCCCCAATATTTATATGCAAACAAAATCCCACAAATACCAATTGCTAAGCCAATGAATTTTTCAATATAATAGGCTGGAGTCTTCACAACTTACCTTTCAAAACTTTAAATTCGTCAAGACAAGATTTATATAACTTTTCGATTTGATTTTGTCTTTGCCATTCTAATAGGTCGGAATTATCCCTGGGTTCGTCAAGTTCAATCTCCTTCAACATCCTGTCCGCTATTAAGTCAATAGGCTGCAGGCCTCCGTCATCGCTATCACGCTCGTAACCAACAACAATTAGCTTCTCCACATTACGACTATTCGGCCCATTGGCTACATCCCTTATTCGATCAACTAAGGATTTTAGATTATTTGATGCTAAACCATTTCCACCTCCGTGAACCATTACTTCAAATTTTGCATGCACCCTTTCGGAATGCATTGCCTTACCTTCACTGCAAAGGTTCCATAGGGCGTCTTTTTTGTGCTTATACTCCTTAATTATTTCAGATGGATAAGCTATCTGAACCTCTAAGGATTTATGAAAACGCATCTGTAAAAAACGCTTATACTCATTTGCTTTTAACAAGGCATTAATTTCAAGGTTAAAGTTAGAATAGGTCTCTCCATCCCGGCAGCACTTGTAAATTAACTCCAAAAAATGATTTACATAACATCCAAATTTATTTACCTCATACATCAATAACTTTCTTTTTTTTTCATACAAAAAAACATTCGCATAGGCAAGACCTTCTTCACTTGTTAAACCCAGCGATTGAACTTTTTTACTCCGCCTGTTCTTTTTGGGAGGAATATTTTTATCTCTTGTTGTTTCGACTAACCCGACTATAACATTTTGCCCGTTCTTTAAGATTTTTATAGACGAGATCTTACCTACAACAAATTGTTCTATTTCAACAACATCTTCGCTTGTAAGTATATCTTCAAAAAGATAATCTTCATCTGAAGTTATACTTAATTCAAATACCTCTACTTTCTTTTTGTGTAATGCCATTTGTTTAAGATTTAGGTTGCTTAATATGCTTCATTAATTTATTCTATCAACGATGAGATGGTATCTTACACTTACTCAAAGTAATCCTTCATTCCCACTAGCTAAATACCAAAAACATGGTATTTTTCACCCCCAAAAATTTCTTCAAAATCTCTCTACGTAGTTTTATATTCCGAATAAATTAATTCTCTACATTTACATCGCGTTATTTCCTACAGAGACAGGTAGTACCTGCATCTCAAAGTTGCGGGCTTTTTTATGCCTGCAACTTTTTACCGATAATACGGTTCTGCACCCCCGTGCAAGTCTGTAATGGGCTTGCTGCCTCTGTAGGTGTAACGCAACGGGACAGGCAGGACCGTATTTTTTTCTGCCGTTAAATACCCTTACACTATGACCCGCCCCACCCCTGCACAGGTAATGGAAGCCCTGCTCGATGGCAATGAAGACCTATTTATCGTAGACAACCTCATCTCTACCGGTAAAGCCATCATTTATGTAGCCCAACGTGGCAAACTGGATGCCGATGGCAAATACGCCCTCTTCGAACTGGAAAAACGATTCCTGTTTTATGCGCGTATGCTGGAGGCCATCACGCCACCCCCGGTACAGAACGGAAAATAAGCGTTTTGGAAATTGTTGTAGTACGGGAAACCGTAGAGCAGCCGGGTTCAAAAGGTTCCAAAGGTTGAAGAAGTTCCATAGGTTCAATAGGTTCAAGACGTTTAATAGGCTTGCCTGCCGTAACGAAGTGGAGGTAGGTTGAATACAGTTGCGGGTTGCTTAGTTACTCGATGCTGGTTTCTTGCCTGCCTGCCTACCTTCATTTCATTATGGCAGGTAAACCGTAGCTTTAGCGAAGGTAGGTTACTTGCAGCTTGTCTCTTGCAGCTTGTTGCTAGCAGCTCGCCCCAAAGGGGCAGGCGGCTCAAGGCTCGCAGCTTGTCTCTTGCAGCTTGTAGCTGTTAGCTCGCCCCAAAGGGGCAGGCGGCTCAGGGCTGGCCTTACTTATTTTACCAATAACGCAGGTTTTGCTTCCAGCATGAGTGCTACTTTTACATTCCGCTGCAGGTTGGTATCATCCGGGAAAACGGGAGCCTGTACTTTTTCTGTACTATTGGTATATATAGATTTGTAAGTATCTCCTATTTTGATATCAATACGGTAGCTGATACCATCGGTGACCCCTATCAATCTACTGGAAGGCTCTAATTGGTTTCTACTGTTTATGATCATCCGCTTTTTATCCCGGTATTTCTCCGGCAAAAAAGAAAATACACCCAACTCCACCATTTTTCGGAAAATCGTATCCGGGTTCATGGCTGCAACAGGCTGCAACTCTGTTAATACATATTTCGATGTATCATAAGGACGATACTGTATTACTTTTCGGGATATGGAAAAAGCCGTATCGTACCTAAGGATGGTACAATGATTGACGAGATTTACACTGGACTCATAACACCGTATCTCAATAAGGTTACTGCTTTTCGTAATGGGTGGCAACCCGAAATCATTCCCATAGAATGGTTGCTTTTTGAATTCTCCTTCTGTCATACCGCGAATCTCACCAATATAAAGTTTCTGCCCTTTCTGCAACAGATTACCCGCCTGTGCAAATGCATTCACCTGCAAAAGCGGAATTAACAATACAGCTATAATGATTGACCTGAACATCCTTTACTGACAAATATAGCAAAAGCGTAACCGGTCTTCATTTTCCCCATACCTGAAAATGCTACTGTGCTTCCCTTATTTGCAAGTAATGCAAGATCAAAAACGCAGATAGTGAGGGGATTGTTTCCATTGCCAAAGGCAATAGAATATTCGTGCGGGACTGCAAGTCCCGCACAGCGGGAGCTGCCTTCGGCTACGCTCAGGCAGCAGACTTCGGCTACGCTCAGGCAGCGGGTTCCAATAACCTATGGAACTTATTGAACCTATTGAACCTATGCAACCTGCCTTCGGCTACGCTCAGGCAGCGGGTCCCAATAACCTATGGAACCTATTAAACCTATGAAACCTATGCAACCTCTCACCTTACTGCGTAAACCCAATCCGCCCATACCGGGCCACCATCGTATCGGAATATAGGGTGCTTACATAAATGGTCTTACCCGTTTTGCAGAAGCAGGCCGCGCATAGATCGGGGGCAGTATCAAGCCGGATGGTCAGGTCTGCGATATAGAGGTTGTTTGCATTGATATAGGCTTTTACATTCTCCAGCGTGAGGCTGTCGCTGGCTGCCATGGGCCAGGGGTCGGCGCAATAGGTTTGCTTACGGGAAAGGGTAACATATTTGTCGCCTATTTTTATATCCCTTTCGCAGGAAAAGAGCAGGATGGCAATTACGGACAAACTGATCATACGAGCTTTCATGGCAATTTTTTTTTATTGACAACCATTAATGCTGCATCGTTGCACCCAAACAAAAAAAGGCTCCATCCGCAGCAGTTCTACTATACAGGCTTTACCTCACAAGGGTAGAGACTTCATTTATCGCTTCAGTACCATCATAAAAAAACCGCCCTGTAAAAACAGGGCGGCACCTAATAAACCATTAAATCAAAAGTGAACCTCCTTTATTCCTTAACTATTCGTTGACGCATTCCATCGCTGGTTGTTAACAGATACACGCCATTGCTGTAGCGGCTGATATCCAACGTAAATACCTGTTGTGTAACATTCATTTGTTGCAACACCCTCCCACTGATATCCGTAAGCGTGATTTGTGTGCCGGCTATTGCACCGCTGATAGTCAGAAGATCATGCGCCGGATTGGGGTAAACAGCCAATGTGATAATGTGCTGATTTGATAATGTGATAATGGATGAATAACTGTACCTGCCATCCTGATCTGTTTGCCGGATACGATAGTATTGTTTACCAATAAGGGCAACCGCATCGGTAAACTGATAAGCGTTTTCGCCATTGCCTTTGCTGCTGATGGTGGCGATGGATGTAAAGTTTCTGCCATCACTGCTTTTTTCAATCATATAGCCGGCCACATTTGATTCCTGCACTTTAAAGCATAGCACCGCCTGTTTGTTGCTGTTGATTGCACCGCTCATCGCTAACCATTGCAGCGGCAATACAGTGCCAATACTGCCCAATGCAAAGGGACTCCAGGTGCTGATGCTGTTGCTCGTTACACTACCAGCTGCGATGGATCCTGTGGCAGCCGTACCCTCGTTGAGCCAGGTACCGCCGGTTTTGTGGGCCACTTTTCGATTGGAAAGCATATTTGGATAGCTGTCCCTGTAGCCATCCCAGAAAATGGTTACGGTGCCTGTTGCACTACTCAGCGGCGTAATGTCCCAATACTCATTTGTATTATAACTTACCAATTGTGTTGGCTCTGAACCTCCAGCTGTAAAAGTGCCCGTACCTGCATTGCCTGCGTTATACCGCACCTGCATCCCGGTACCATTGGCCGTGAGATTGACATCCGTTTTCTGATACCGGATACCATTACCCACCGGGTAGGTAAATGTGCCGGTTCCTTCTTTCACAACATACCCATTTACATGGCTGGCATCTGCTGCACCGGTATGAAAGCCGGTGGCAGTAAACAATAAAGGGGTGGCAGGCGTGCTGGCAGTCACAATACCGTTGGTAAATGTGCATACACCATCTACGCTCAGGCGGGTGTTCAACGTAACACCGGCTGCATTATTGATCAGTACATTTTTTGCACTGTAGGTTGCAGTACCACTCAGTGTTTGAGCTGTACTGCCTTTGAACTCCAGGGTGCCGCTGTTAAAAGCGCCGGCCACTTCGTTGGTCATGTTTCCGGTTACGGTGATGGTGCCGTTGTTGGTAAGTGTGCTGCCGGTTTTTATCACCATTGCACCATTCACCTGCACGATACAACTTGGGTTGATCTGTAACGTGGTACCATTGCTGTACAATTCGTTTTGAGCGGAGACTGTTTTCATAAAGAGAAAAACGGCCAGTATCAGGATTGTTTTTTTCATACAGATATTTTATTGATTTTTTTCTGATAGATACAAAAGCTGAAAACTATTTGTTCCAAAGCTCCCTGTTACTATCAGACAACTTAACATTTAGTACTATACCGTTTGTTCATCATAAAAATTGAAATGGACGGTCATGAATAATTCCTGCGCCCAGCTATCACCATCAATTCTGATAATCGCCACTTCAAAATATTCAGCATCGAAATGACCCATCATGGATGTTGCAAATACATCAGCATATTTTTCTGTGTTTCTTATTTGTATAGTTGGCTGGATTCTAAAGCCGGTGTTATAAAATGGATTGTTCACCCTTACAATTTTTTTCTTACTGGAGCTGTTTCCGATAAATATATCCTGGGTTAATAACCTAAACGACCTGATCTCGAAATTCAGACCTGGCACCAGTATCCTTCTGCGATCTCTTGAAGGATAATCTCCCTTTATGCATATTATAAAATTAACCACCTGATAAGGAGGGGTTATATTCAACTTTTCTCCGGCACCGATTGTATTGGTGAACCCCGATTGTGGCGTCATCGTTACATTTACGGTTGTTTCTGCTGTTTTTGGAGATAATGCTATCCGTGTACTTCCGTCATTGACAAAGTTATCACCACCTCCGAACGCACTGCTTAATAGTTTTCCGGCCCCATCAAGTGTGCCATCCGCAGCCTGATTGGCCATATAAATTTTTGTTACGGCATTGGCAGTTAAACTACTGGGTTTAAATTCAAACGAGTGATTATGGGCAGGCAGATTGTTTGCTTTTATTTCAACCATATTAGCTCCGCCCGTTGCACCAAACATGAAATTAGTCCCGGTCCCAACCGGAAATTTGTCTCTCAGGTCGGGCAGATTAAATGTAGTTGCAGTGCCCCCAAACATATTGCCGATAATTGTATATAGCGCCTGATGTTCCAAAACCTTCAGCTGACTTCCATCGCATCTGGCCCAGTTTGCCGGCGGAAAACTTCCTGAAAACATTCTTATTTCACCAATAGTTCCTTCCATAGTTTTAAATTTTAAAGTGTTTTTATAATTATATTAATTTGCTGAAAACATTGAATAAACAATTCCCCCGCCAGTAAATCCCCCGCCTGCCGTCGGCCGCATTCCTATTGTTAATAATTGTCCGGTTGTGGCGGTATATGTGAATGTACCCGGCACAGGAGCCCCTGATGTATAGGTGGCGGTTGAGGTGCTTGCCAAAGCTCCGGGAACCACAGTAAAAGTTGCTGATCCGGCAGTTGGTGTTACATTAAACAATTCATACGTGATTGCTTCATTCTCGTATGAATAAAAGGTAAGTGTAATAGTGGTGCCAGCCGGAATGAGAAATGTATTGGTATGATTAAGGCTGGGTGAACTTGCTGCTGAAAACGGAGTGATATACACCACATTTTGCGTATTGGTGGTATTGTGTCCAAACATCGCATTGGGCAATTGGGTGCTGGAAACACTACCGCCCAAAGTGGTCCATGTGCTACCATTGTAATAATAATACCCGGGTGTATTATCCGTCTGATAGATCAGTAACGATATTGCCGGGCTTGCTATGGCATTCCGTTGTGCCAGTGTCATACGGGGAATGAGTATGCCTTTGTCGGTGGCGGATACATCCAGTTTGGCACTGGCGGCCGGCGTGGCGGTGCCAATGCCGAGATTGTTTTGTGCCTGAGTCATTTTACCAATAAGGCAGATTACTAAAAGTGTTATTATTTTTTTCATTTTATTGTTTTTTACTTTTTACTATTTGATACATGACTAATTCAATTTTACCACCGTTAACCGGCACCCTGCATCACCTGTTAAGTCAGCACCAACAACCTGTGAACTGGATTGAGCCCTTACTTTAAAGGAATCACCGGCATTTAAATACATGACTGTTTGTAAAAGCCCCCTTTTAGAATATGGAATGGCAGCAGACGGCATAATGGGATTAATACCGGATGCAGAATAATTAACTCCAAGACCATATACACTGGTACCAGCATACACTCCCCCAAAATCCAGCATCGGTATTGCATGAATATTTGAACTGGATATCCGAACATCAATTAAATAAAGGCCGGCACCCGTTGGCCCTACTTTAAATGCAAAAGAATTCGCTGGTATATTCCAGGTATTGCCCCCCATTAATGTCCCGGTATTGACCGTTTGAAAGCTTACTGAATCGGGTACAAAAACGGCACTACTTCCCAGTTGTGTGGTTTGCGTGGCATTTTTAGAAACAAATAATTGCAAACTGGCTCCGCTCCCACCACCTACGGCTCCCCAGGCCGTACCATCGTGGTAATAAAAAGTTTTCAGGGTGCTATCGTACACCATTAAACCCTTCGCAGGTGAAACGATCGCATTGCGTGCAGCAGTGGTCATTCGGGGGATTAAAATGCCTTGTGTGCTGCTGCTCACATCCAGTTTAGCGCTCGCAGCCGGTGTGGCGGTACCAATACCCAGATTATTTTGGGCATTCAGGTGAAGTGTCATCCCCGTAATCAGGATGAACAAAACAAGTAGTCTGTCTTTCATATTTGGATTTTTAGTTTGAATGTTGAAGTCTATTGCACTGCAATGGAATACATCAGCGAAGGGTTCTGTGTCCACGATGCGCCATCCACCCGATAGATCACTGCCTGAAATGAATTGGCAGTAACACTGTTACCAATAACGGTGGCCGTAAAAACTTCACTCAGCCCAGCGGTTGCATCTCCCCGCACAGTAAGCTGTATAACCTGTGTGCCGGTAATGTTTTTATTATGCGTAACCGTGATGGTCATTTTATTCGTGGCATTGGCGCCAATATTCTGTGTACCCGTTACTGCACTGGCAGATCTGCCGCTGAAGTATAAATTATTATTGTAAGCATATAAGCGATTCACCGTTTTAGCCGGATTAAATGAAAGGCTGTCCAGCTCAATGGTACCGTCTTTAAATACGATCAAAGCATCGTTGCGGTTAAAAGTGGATGTACCTGTGCCGATGGTAAATGCCCTGTCTGCACTATATGGAAGCCTGGCACTGCTGCCGGGGCCACTGCCTGCAACCGCTGGTGTATAGGTGGTATTAAAACTTCCAATGGTAACTTCCCCATACGTGGGTGCGGTGGTTTGAAAACCATGCGACAGTCCGTACCAGCCATCGGCCACGGTAAAATAACCCATGGCCACACTCTGATCGCCATTGGCTTTATTTTGCAAACCGAATGCGGCAGTGCCCACTCCTTTTGCCAGGTTATTGTACCCGCCGGCAAAACTTGAGTACCCCAGGCTGTCCATATCCCAGTTATTGTTATCAATACTGCCTGCTCTGAAAGCATACTTTGGAGGATGGAGCAGTATCTTGGCAATGGTGGGATCACCGGGAATGTAATTCACATCATCTGCATTCACGACAAAGTTCTTTCCATAGTTTGCTGCATCAGTATAATGAATGGTATTGGGATTGGTACTGCTTATGTTAAAAAAGCCCGGCAGTTCAGATAGCAAAATCCATTGGGAGCCGTTGTAGTAATAAAACCCGGTGGTGCCATCCGTTTGATAAACCAGTAGTCCGGTAGCAGGAGCCGATATAGCATTCTTCTGCGCCAGTGTCATCCGTGGCGTTAAGAATCCCTTTGTGTTGCTGCTGATATCCAGTACAGCACTTGCATCCGGAGAGGCGGTGCCAATGCCCACATTATGCTGTGCATTGCCACTAACAGCAAAAAACAAAAAGGCAAATGCCTTAACCAGTTTGATTCTTTTCATTAAAATTGGATTTAGTGATACAAAAGAAAAGGATAGTTTTGCTTTGACGTAATATCTGAGTACGTTTGAGGCTGAAAGAACTGTTTTTTGAGGCTGAAGCAGAATAAACAGGCTGATAAATAAAAAAAATACCCCTTTGTAGAAACAAAAGGGCTTTAACTTCAATAACCTATAGTTATATCTGACGAAAATAATCCGCTGTTTTTTATACTTCAGCACATTGAGCGTGAAAGCCTTTTTTTTGAGGTTGAAAAAGTGAATTTCCTGATACACCGGCGGTATCTTTGTAAAAATAACCAGTTGAAAAAGCCGTTCCTTATCTTATACCTGTTCATCCCGTTGCTCTTTTCATGCAATAACCAGGGAAAAAGAAGTCCTGAGCAATACAGAAAAGACAGTATACAGGTTGCCCATTACATTAATCAGGGAGACAGTATCTATAAGATAAAGAACAGCTATAATAATTTTGCAAAAAGCCTTGAACTCTACGACAGTGCCTGGCAAGTAGCTTCCGGAGCCAATGATACCCTATTGCTAGCCCGGGCTGTTTTTGCCAAAGGGAGGGCTTACGATGCCATCAATAATAATCCGCAGATGACCATCGATTTTTACAGCGAAGCGGCCCGCTTGTATGCTACCATACCCCGTGAACAAAAAAAAGCCCTTTATATCAAACACCTCGTGGCGCACAGTTATGATAAAGTAATGGACAGTGCCCATTGCATTCAAATACTTTCGGAGTTATATAATGAGATTCTTACCAAACCCGACAGCATCAAAAAGGAATTATCCTTCACCGTGGAGATGGCAGTGATCAGCACTACCGTAAAAAATTACACCCTGGCCGATTCGATATTGAAATTTCTTACGCGCAGGGAATGGATAAAGAATGACAGTACGGAATACGATTACCTGAATCATTACATCATTGTAAAAGCACGTACCGATGTACGGTATAATCACAATTTTCAGTCTCCCTATTTAGACAGTCTGGAGACCATTTTTGCAAAAAGCCCGAACCTGAACGATAGTGTGTATTACAGTAATGAACTATGGGAACTGAACCGGGTTACCGGAAATAAAGCAAAAGAGGCTTATTACCTTCATCTGAATAATAAAGTATATAATAAATTCAATACACCGGAAACGGTACGGGAAGTGCGGGACAAGCTGGCCAAAATGGAAATTGCAACGGTGGAGGCAAAGCGGCTGGCGGAACTGGAAAAAGCAGAAATCCGGAAACGCTTTATCTATATTCTGGCGGGGTTGGTTGTGGTTATTTCCTTGCTGGCAATCTTTCTGGTACGCCGGAATAAAGAAATACGCCGGAAGAGAAATGAAGTGGTGGACATCAACCAGCAGTTGTATCAGAAAAATCTGCAGAACGAATTACTCAATAAAGAAATTCATCACCGGGTGAAAAACAACCTGCAAATGATCATGAGCCTGGTGTATATGCAGGAAAAAAATACCGATACCGAAGAGGTAAAGGAGAATATGCAAAACATCCGGTTACGGATCGAGAGCATTGCCAAATTGCACCAGCAACTGATGGAACAAACCGATGTGGTGGATTTAAGGAAGTATATACAATACCTGGTAAGCAATGCGTCTAACCTGATGGCTGACAGCCGGAAAGTGATTACGCATTTGAATGTGGAGTCGATCCGGGTGCCGCAGAAAATCAGTTTTCCGTTGGGACTGATCATCAATGAATGGGTGACCAACTCTATAAAATATGCTGTACCTGCTGACGGATCGTTGGAAATCTCGGTGAGCATCATCAATAATAACGGTATCCAGGTACGCTACCGCGATAACGGAAGGAAACAATCCGAAGCGAACGGCAACAAATCGCTGGGGCTGGAAATAGTGCATATCCTTATCGAACAGTTGGAAGGCAAGCTGGAAACCGGGCCCGACAACAAGTACGCGTATAATCTAACTATACCTTTGATTCATGGATAATGAGATCAGTATATTAATTGTGGAGGATGAAGGGTTGATCGCCCATCATATCAAAACGCTGCTGGAGGGGTTTGGCTATTCTACTGCAGGTACTTGTTACAGTTATCAGAAAGCGGCGGCGGCTGTATCCGAGCTGGCGTTTGACCTGCTGATTACGGATATCGACCTGGGCCATGGCATCGATCAGCAAAGCGGTATCCAGGTTGCCAGTCAGGTAAAGCAACAAAAAGACTGCCCCGTTATTTTTCTCACAGCCTACAATGATAAGGATACGATAAAAAAAGCGGCAGCAACATTACCATCCGCATTTCTGGTAAAACCGGTCAATGCGGCCAACCTTTTCGCAGCCATCCAACTGGCGGTGAATAATTTTATTTCTAAAAAAGGTTTGCCGGACGATAGCGAAGAAGCACCTGATTACTTTTTTGTGAAGCAGGGAAACACCATGCTTAAAATATGCTGGAAAGATGTGGTACATATGGAATCCATAAAAAACTATGTAAAGATCAGGAGCAATGGTCAGCCCGCGCCGGTATTGATAAGAGATTCGTTGAAGCAGGTGATGCAGGACATGGTGCCAGCCCAGTATAAAAATGATTTTCTAAAAATCAGCCGGTCAGAGATGATCGCTAAAAAAGCTATTCTGAAAGTGGATAAGGAATTTGCAGAGACTGCATTTGGAAAGTTTAAGTTGGGTAAGGAGTTTGACAGGAAGCAGTTGTTGTGAATGGATTAATATGGGTTTAAAAATTGGCGGTAGCCGGTGAATAATGCCGGATAGCGATCTAAAAGACAACTATTAAAAACTCAAATTACCCAAATACATTAATATATAGTTCAAATTGAATCAAACCATTTTGAATCAACGATAACTTTCTCCACCAAAGTGATATTTACACCAAGTTGAAGTTCCTTTAATTTCTCAACCAATTCTTCTCCATCAATTAAATCAATAGGAATTGCTCCATCGCGCTGCGCCTCTTTCTTTGCCTCTACGGTATAACGACCAGTCGATATGATCAGCCCTTTATCCACTTTTGCGCTTAATGAGCCCCGAAAATTTCGAACAATTTCACTTCCAACTGTATCCTTGAACCTTTTTGCTTGAAACACCACATGAAATGATAATATACCGCCTAATCGCAAAATTCCTTTTCCATCAATACCACCATCATTTGGCTTTCCAGTTACTTCAACATTTTTAAACCCTAATTCCCGAAGTAACCTTTGACATAATCTTTCAAATGCAGCTGGATGAATCTTTTTAATAACATTTAACGCCTCTTCTTGCCACGATATTTCATCATCAATAGAATCAGTATAAAAAATGTCAGAATTATGCATGCTATTTTCTTCAACAATTAGCGGTGTCACATTAGGGTTCTTTTTTGAAACGTTGGCAGCCACTTTTAAAACATCATTGGGGGAAACAGAAGTGGATTTGGAACCTAAAGCCGTAAGAGACCATACCCCACGGCTACTATTTTCTAATAGCCCAAAATGTTTCAAATGATTCCGGGCCCATCTTAATCTGTAATTTAACATGGTTGCAGTACCACGATGTATATAACTAACCTCTTTTTCAGATAGTTTCATGTGTTCGATTACAAAATCTTCAATTTCTGATACAGATGCAGAACCACCCAAATCGTGTAAAGCTGCTAAAGTGGGGTTGTATAGTTCGTGAACTTTATATTTAAAATTACTCATGCTGAAAACTATATAATTTATTTCGGGTTGTCTAAAATTGAATTTGATTTATTCCCATCCTATCCGGCTTCGGTCAAATTTCAGACAATGTGTTGTACACAATTTCTGGGATTACTTACAAAGAAAAAAAGCCAAGAATCTCAATATCCGGTTGTCTGACAGCTAATTTTGGCGGAAAATAGTTTAAAAATATTTTGTCTGAAAACACCTGTACCCCTATCTTTGCACTCCCAAAACAGGGAGTTTAGCTCAGCTGGTTTAGAGCATCTGCCTTACAAGCAGAGGGTCGGCGGTTCGATCCCGTCAACTCCCACAAAAAAGCCCCGCAAATGCTGGGCTTTTTTATTTTATTTATTTGGGATTTGCCTTTTATACAGCCTCCCACAGCTCAATTTTGTTCCCTTCCGGGTCCATGATCCAGCCGAATTTTCCATACTCTTCGGATATGGGGTCGCCCACGATCGTAACGCCCTCTTCCCTCAGTACTTCGATGAGAGCAAACAGATCGCGCACCATCAGGTTCACCATCACCGCCTTTTCCGAAGGGGCAAAATAATCGCTGTCTTCTTTGAAAAACGTAAGAATATTATAGCCCTTTGATTCAGCTTCGGGCTTCATTACCGCATAGGTGCCGCCACCAAATGCTATTCCCAAATGTTTTTCATACCAGGCGGCCAGCGCCTTGGGATCCCGGGCTTTGATGAAGGGGCCGCCCAACCCGATTACTCGTTCCATATGCTGCTATTTTGATTTTTTGTTGTACAATATACTAAATAAAATCACTGGCCCTGTTTACCTTCTTCTTTCTGCCGAAATCGCTTTCGCAAAGCCGGTATACACACCCCAAAAAGGGTTTTTACCAGGTTAAAATTTGGGTTTAGATTTTCAAAAACAAAAATGTAAATTTGCCCCCGTATGAACGCCCTTAAAGACTATACACAAACAGACACCCACGAAGAAACAGACGTCCTCACCCTCACCGAGGACCCCTGTCACCTCCTCGTGTGGAATGATGATGTGAATACCTTCGAATGGGTAATCGAAACCCTGATGGAAGTATGCGGCCACTCCCATGAACAAGCAGAACAATGCGCCTATATCATCCATTTTCATGGAAAATACGCCGTGAAGAACGGCATTTACGACGATCTCAAACCACTCTGCGATGCCATCACCGAACGCGGTATCAATGCCACTATTGAAGTGACCACCAACTGATACCGTTAATCGGAAACCCCTACACACCTCCCACGAATTCCTTTATTTCAGCATTTTATTTTTCCACAGAGCAACTTACTAAGTAAAAACACGGTTAGGTATTCATAAAAGAGTAATATATTCAGTGGCTCTTTTTACTATACATCAAACCTCAATCAACATGCTCCAAAAATCAGCTTCCCTTCTGCTGCTCTTCCTGGCAGTATCTTTTTATGCCCACTCGCAGGTAAATAAAGAAAAAGAAGAAGGTGCAGGTATCTCTGCCCGTCTTCAGCAGGAAATTGATAATACCAAAGACCCCGCTGTAGGTTATGTACCCATGCACAGACTGGTGGCTGCTTACGAACAGCGTAAAGCACGCATCCAGCAATTGCAGGCTAGCAGAGCCCCCCTTTTTACCTGGACCGAACGGGGGCCCAATACAGATGCTGTAGGCCCCAGCAATGGTAATAGCCGGCCCGGCAACGGTAAAACCTCCGGAAGAGTGCGTGCTATCTGGGAAGACCTCGGCGATGCCACCGGTAAAACCGTTTGGGTGGGTAGTGTTTCCGGCGGTCTCTGGAAAACAAATGATATTACGTTAGCCACCCCTACCTGGACGCCCATCAATGATTTCTTCGGCAACCTGGCTATCGCCAGTATCTGCCAGGATCCCACCGATGTAAACATCATGTATTTTGGTACCGGAGAAAAAGCCATCAATGCCGATGCCGTACGCGGTGCCGGTATATGGATGAGTACCGACCATGGCGTTACCTGGTCTGTAATGGCGGGTACATCAAGTTTCTGGAACGTGAGCAAAATGGTTTGCGATGCTACCGGTAATTTATATGTAGGTTGTAATTCCACCTCCAATGCGGCCGGTATACAACGCTTTACCAAAGCCACTTCCACGTGGACCAATATTACACCTTCCGGTCTCGATGCGCGTGTTCCCGATATCGAACTCAGCAGCACGGGCCGACTTCATATAGTATGCGGTTATTTCAATACCGCTGCTGCCAGTGCCGGTTATCGTTATACGGATAATCCCGCAACTGTAACCCCCGCCACCTGGACGTCGCCTGCCGTTTCCTTTACTCCCGTAAATGTAAACGTAGACCTGGCCAGCAATGGTAATACCCTGTACGCTTTGCCATCCAATACCAGTTATCAGGTTCCCACAATTTATAAATCCACCAATGGAGGTGCCAACTGGGCTGCCACTACCACCACACCGGCATTCACCAGCGGACAAGGCTGGTATTGTTTGGCCGTGGCCGTAGACCCCAACAATGCCAACAACGTGATCGTGGGAAGCCTTGACTGTTATAAATCCACCAACGGGGGTACCTCCTGGACCAAAATATCTGAATGGGTGGGTACCACCGGTCAGTACGTGCATGCCGATCAGCAGATCATTACCTGGCGAAATAATAACCAGGTGCTTTTCGGCAGCGATGGCGGTGTACATTACTCCGCTAATGGCGGCACCACTATTACCGATAAAAACACCGGACTCCGAATCAAACAATTTTATTCTGTGGCCGTTCACCCCACCTCCACCAATTATTTTCTCGCCGGTGCGCAGGATAACGGGGTACACCAGATGAACTCAGCCGGCCTCGGCGCTTCGGTAGAAGTAACCGGTGGCGATGGCGCATTCGTTCATATCGATCAGGATCAGCCACAATTTCAATGGGGCTCCTATGTATTTAATCAATACCGGAGAAGCACCAACAGTGGTTCTTCCTGGAGTTCGGTAAATTTTTCCAGCACAGCAGGACGTTTTATTAACCCCACAGATTATGATGATGTAAATAATATTATGTATTGCAGCGGTGCTCAGAATGCTTTTGTACGCTGGAGCAATCCGCAATCCGGTGCCACCTTTACATCAGTAAGCATGACCGGGCTAAACACAGGCACGGTATCGGCAGTAAAAGTATCCCCCTATACCAATCATACCGTGTTCTTTGGCGGTGGTCGCAGTACGGTAGTACCCACGCTTATCAAAGCCACCAATGCCAATGCCACACCCACATTCACTAATATCATCGCAGCTGGCATGCAAATTGCCAGTGCAAATATTTCAAGTATTGAACTTGGATCTTCAGAACAAAATATCATAGTAGCGTTCTCCAATTATGGCATTAACAATGTATGGGTAACTGCAGATGGCGGTACCACCTGGTCTGCTATTGATGGCAACCTGCCCGATATGCCTGTACGTTGGGCCATGTTTTATCCCGGCAGTAATACCAAAGCTATTATAGCTACTGAAACAGGTATCTGGCAAACAGAACTCATCAATGGTGCTGCTACTATCTGGGATCCGGAGACTGGTTTTCCCAATGTGCGTACTGATATGTTGCAATACCGGGCCAGCGATGGATTATTAACTGCTTCCACACATGGCCGCGGAATATTCACCACCATTATTGGTGCTGCTCCTTCCTGTGGTACCGTGAGCGGTCTGGCGTCCTCTGCCATTACTACTTCATCGGCCACCATCAGTTGGACTGCATTAGGTGGTGCATTGAATTATGATGTGGATTATAAACTGGCTTCTTCCGCCACCTGGATCAATGCGGCCACTGCCACTGCTTCCACGTCGGTAAACCTTGCTGGTCTCACACAAAATTCACTGTACGACTGGAGAGTACGGGCCAATTGTACCGGCGCTACCGGTTCCTATACACAGGCACAATTCACCACGCTCTCATCCACTCCCACTTGCGGTACGGTCACAGGACTTGTCTCTTCGTCCATCACCACATCGGGTGCCACTGTAAGCTGGACAGCACTCAGCGGTGCGCTGAACTATGATGTGGATTATAAGACAAATGCCTCCGCCACCTGGATCAATGCGGCTACCGGCACTGCATCCACATCTGTGGTATTGAGTGGTCTTTCTGCAAGTACTTTATACGATTGGAGGGTTCGTGCAAATTGTACAGGTGCTACCGGTGCTTATGCGCAGGCACAATTCACCACGGCTGCGGTAAATACATGTCCCAATGCACTCGATATATCTACCAATGGAACTGCCGCAGGTGCTGCAACGATACCTTTCAATACGGATGTGAAAGGGTTGATCAGCCCGACCGGTGATAACGACTATTATAAATTTGTAATCACCACCGGAGGTACCGCCACTATCACCCTTACCACGCTGCCTTTTGATTACGATGTACGGTTGTACAGCAGCAACGGTACCACCCAACTGGCCATTTCGCAAAACGGTGGCACTACCAGTGAAACCATTTCACGTACATACACTGCTGGCACGTATTACGTGCAGGTGTTTGGATTCAATGGGGCCAACAGCGCCACATTATGTTATACATTGCGTGTAGCACTGGGTACCGCCACCATGCCGGATATGCCAATTACCACAGTCGATAAAATCAAAATGGATGTATATCCGAATCCGGCCAGACAGGTACTGAATATATCTATGAACGGATACAATGATTCCAAGACAATAGAAGTATATGACCTTAACGGAAAGAAAGTACTCGCAGAAAATGTATCGCAAAACAATACATCCCTGCGTTTGAACAACCTGGTATCCGGCATTTACCTGCTGAAGGTGAGTGCGGCTGATGGTACACTATTGGGTCAACAGAAATTTATCAAAGAATAATCAGATAAAACAGCATTTGCAAAAGCCCCGAAATCCGGGGCTTTTGTTTTACCGTATATTTTAAATAACCACCCGTAAGAACTAACCCCTAACGTGCTTACTTATTCATTGTCAAATGCATAAATATTTATCCACATGAAATATAAAATCGTATAAATACTAATACCTGTTAGTTTAAAAAACTTAAATTGAATTCACATTTATTATCCATTCACTTCAAACTACATTTATGAGAAAACTTGTACTATTTGTACTGTCGCTTTCATTAACTTATGTGGCGACAGCACAGGATTACTGGTCTTCGCATACAGATGCCGGCAGGATTACTACCGATAAAGCTGTAGCAAGACTTTCTTTTCCCACTACATTCAAACTGTTTGACCTGAACCTTCAGCCGCTGAAACAACAACTGATGTCAGTAACAGGCAATCGCGCAGCTTCACATACTACAGTGATCGCGCTTCCTGATGCAGATGGTCGTATGCAGCAATTCGAAGTGTTCGAAGCTTCCAACTTTGAGCCCGCCCTTCAGGATAGATTTCCTGAAATTCGTGCCTTCTCCGGCCGCGGCATCAATGACAGATCCGCTACACTGAAGCTGAGTCTTTCCCCACAGGGTATTCAAACCATGGTGATGAGGCCCGGTCAGGCGGATGAATTCATGGAAGTATACTCGCAGGACCGTACGGTGTATGCGGTATATAAAGCACAACGTCAAACCGGTTCGTACAACTGGCGTTGCTCTACTCCTGAACAGCGTATGATTGATGGCCTGGATAATCAGGTTCACAATACCGGCATCACCAACCGCTCCGGTGGTGATCTGAAAACCATGCGCCTCGCACAATCCTGTAATGGTGAATATGCCAACTTCTTTGGCGCTACCAGTGCTGCACAGGTTTCATTGGTACTGGCTGCATACAATGCTACGCTTACCCGTTGTAATGGTGTATATGAAAAAGACCTGGCTCTTCACCTGAACCTGATCGCAAATACAACCAGTGTTATTTATTATAACCCTGCTACAGACCCCTACTCCACCACTCTCAGTCAGTGGAATGCACAGTTGCAGTCCACCCTCACATCAGTGATCGGTGAAGCCAACTACGATATCGGACATATGTTCGGTGCATCCGGTGGCGGTGGTAATGCAGGCTGTATCGGTTGTGTATGTGTAAATGGTTCTAAAGGAAGTGGTATCACATCTCCCAATGATGGTATTCCTCAGGGTGATAATTTTGATATTGACTATGTAGCACACGAAGTTGGACATCAGTTGGGTGGCAACCATACCTTCTCTATGAGTAATGAAGGAACCGGTGTAAATAAAGAACCCGGATCTGGTATTACTATCATGGGTTATGCCGGTATTACTGCACAGGATCTGGCTCCCCATTCGATCGCTTTTTTCCACCAGGCATCCATTGCACAGATACAGGCAAACCTGGCTACTAAAACATGTCCGGTTACCACCAGCATCACTGCTACTAATGCCACACCTGTTGTAAATGCAGGTGCAGACTTTACTATTCCTATCAGTACACCTTTTGCATTGACTGGTTCTGCCACCGATGCCAATACCGGTGATGTGCTTACCTATAGCTGGGAACAAAATGATAATGCAGGTTCTACACAAACCGGTGCCAGCAGTGTGGCCAGTCCTACAAAGGCTACCGGCCCCAACTGGATATCTAATTCACCTGTTACTTCACCCACCCGCTTATTCCCCAAGCTGGCTACGATCCTTGCAGGAAGCAATGTGTCCGGTCCGCTTACCGGTGGTGATGCAGGTGCCAATACAGAAGCATTGAGCTCTGTATCCCGTACATTGAATTTCCGTTTGACGGTTCGCGATAACGCACCTTATAGTGCTACTGCACCTGTATCAGTAGGCCAAACACAGTTCGATGATATGGTGGTGACTGTTACCAATACCTCTGGTCCGTTCAGCGTTACATCTCCCAACACTGCTGTATCATGGGCGGGTAATTCAGCACAAACTATTACCTGGGCTGTGGCCAATACTACTGCTGCACCGGTAAGCTGTGCGAATGTGCGCATTTCAATCTCTACCGATGGTGGTAATACTTTCACCACACTGGTGGCCAGTACACCCAATGATGGTACGGAAGTAGTGACCATCCCCAATACACCCAGCACAACTGCAAGGGTTAGGATCGAAGCAGTAGGCAATATCTTCTTTGATATTTCCAATACCAATTTTACTATTACCAGTGGTGTTAGCTGCGGAAGCCCTGCTACACTGATCACGAATAATATCACCACCAACAGTGCTACTCTCAACTGGGCAGCTGTGTCTGGTGCTTCAACGTATGATGTGGATTATAAACTGAGTACTTCACCAACCTGGACCAATGCAGCTACCGGTACAGCAACAACCTCTGTAAATATCGGTGGCCTCACACAAGGTTCACTTTACGATTGGAGAGTCAGGGCCAATTGTACGGGTGGAAGCAGTGCTTATGCACAAGCACAGTTCACCACGCAAGCAATTGTAACCTGCAGCGCACCCACTAATACGGCGGCCACTGGTGTTACCAGCTCCGCTGCTGCGTTAAGCTGGAGTCCTGTAAGCGGTGCAGTTTCTTATGATGTGGATTACAAACCCAATTCAAGCACCATCTGGGTAAATGCTGCCACCGGCACTACCCTTACAGCAGTAAATATAAGTGGACTCAGCGCCTCAACGCTTTACGATTGGAGAGTACGTACTAATTGCTCCGGAGGAAGCAGTGCCTATGTACAGTCGCAATTCACTACACTGGCTGCCTCAGGTTGTGGTACTGCCTTTGAGCCGAATGAAACACAGGCCACTGCTGCTACCATTACTGCAGGTGTAACCAATTCTGCGGCTATCACTACCGCCACCGATAATGATTATTTCAAAATCACCACTACCGGTACAAATAATATCACCTATAGTCTTGTAGGCCCTGCCGGTGTAGACTTTGATATGACTATCCTGAACAGTGCCGGTACGTCTATCGGATCTGGTACCGGATCTACGGCCACTGAAACCGTAACATTGAATAACCAGGCTGCGGGCACATATACTATCCGCATCTTTGGTTTCAATGGTGCGCTCAGTGCATCTTGTTATACAATACGCGCTACCGTTACACCTGTTTCTACAGGCTGTGCAAGTCCTTTGGATAATACCACCAATGGTACTACTGCAGGCGCTGCTACGATTCCGTTCAATACCAATACTACAGGTCTGATCAGCCCGACTGGAGATATTGACCATTACCGTTTTGTAATCACTACGGGTGGTACAATCACGCTTACACTGACCACACTTCCGGCAGACTACGATTTGAGACTGCTCAACAGTGCGGGTACACAGATCGCTATTTCACAGGCAGGCGGAACAACCAGCGAAACCATCAACGCAACCGTAACACCGGGCACTTACTATGCACAAGTGTTCGGATTCAATGGCGCGAACAGTTCTACGGTGTGCTATACATTGCGTGTAGCATTGGGTACGGCTACCCGTCCGGGTGATCTGGTTACGAATAATCAGCTCAAAGTGAACCTGTATCCCAACCCTGCTACCAACAGTATTAATATCAATATCGCAGGCAATGACGAAGTGAAAACGATAAATGTGTTTGATGTAAATGGTAAACTGGTGATGACCCGTCAGGCATCTCCTGTTACCACTTCCATGGATATTCGTCAGCTTTCCGGAGGTATTTACTTCCTGAAAATAACTGGTGCAAGTGGAAAAGAATTGTACCAGCAGAAATTTGTAAAGGATTAATCGTCCCTTATACAATGAAATAAAAGGCTGCCGCAAGGCGGCCTTTTATTTTTGTAGTTGGGGAGACAGAAAGTCCGTGAGTCGGAAAGTCCGGAAGACGGAAAGACTGAAAGACAGTAAGACGAAAGACCGAAAGACAGAAAGACCGGAAGACAGAAAGACGAAAGACCGGAAGACAGAAAGACCCTAAGTCAGTAAGCGGTGAAATAAAAGCAGAATCCGTGCGTTAACGGCAAACCTAAAATCGAAAACCGAAAATCTAAAATGATACAGCGTACATCGTACATCAAACATCGTACATCAAACCCCTTCCACCGTATCTTTACCCCATGCCCATTTTTGCATTGGACAAAGACCTGTGGTTTCCGCCGCCCCATCTTGCAGAACCGGATGGTGTATTGGCGATCGGTGGTGATCTTACGCCCGGGCGTTTATTGCTGGCTTATCGCCACGGCATTTTTCCCTGGTATGAAGATGGCCCCATCGTATGGTGGTGCCCCGATCCGAGAATGGTGTTATTTCCCGATGAATTGAAGATCAGTAAAAGTATGCGGCCCATATTCAATAAAGCGGGTACAACAGAAGGCTTTCGATTTTCTGTCAATACTGCTTTTGCACAAGTGATACATGCTTGCAAAACAGTGCTTCGCCCCGGACAGGAATCCACCTGGATTACCGATGAAGTGGAACGCGCTTATATCCGCATGCATTCACTGGGACATGCCCACAGCGCGGAGGTTTGGAAAGACGATGAATTGGTAGGTGGCTTGTATGGTATTCGTATGGGTCGGGTATTTTTTGGCGAAAGTATGTTCAGCCTTGTTTCCAATGCATCCCGTTTTGCCTTTATACAATATGTACAGCTATTAAAAAAAGAAGGCGTGGCCCTCATTGATTGCCAGGTGCAAACCGATTACCTCGAAAGCATGGGTGCCCGCATGATCGACCGGGAAGAATTTCTGCTACGATTAAAAGAGTTGATTCCTTAGCAGCCAGCTACCAGCCGCGAGCTTCGAGCCACGAGCTTTAAACAGCCAGTGAAAAGCTGCAAGCTACAAGCCTCAAGCTGCAAGCCTTGAACAGCCAGTGAAAAGCTGAAAGAAACCTGCAACGAGAAACCAGCAACGATTAACCAGCAACTGTATTCAACCTATTAAACGTCTTGAACCTATTCAACCTATGGAACCTTTTGAACCTATGTAACCTATGTAACCTATGCAACCTCCTCAAAACCTTGACCCCAGATAATGCGGAAGCATGGCACGCCAGGTATTCCAGTCGTGCGGCCACTCTTGTCCCCATACATCCAGTTCGTACCAGATGCCTTTATCGTACAATACTTTTGCAAAACGGCCACTGGCACCAGGGTCTTCATAGCTGCCGCTGCCGGTAAGCACATGAATATGGCGGCTCTGACGGATCTGTTCAAGAATACCATGATCCGTAAGATTCTGCATATAATGCCAGGGGCTGTTGAAATATACATCTTCATCGAAATAACCTTTGGTATATTCAGAGAGGTCGTACACACCACTCATGGCTATCACCCCATTAATAAGATCCGGACGTTTCAGAAAAAGGTTCATACTATGCAATGCACCGAATGATGCACCACAGGTAATGATGGGCGTTTCCCGGCTGGTATTAGTACGGATAAAAGGCACTACTTCATTGAATACATAATCATTCCATTGCTGATGACGAATTGCTTTGGCCCTGGGGTCCATATTATTATTGAGCCAGCTTTCATTGTTGATACTATCGATGGAAAATACACGGACCTTGCCGGCATCGATAAAGGGGGCAATATAATCCATCAATTGAAAACGTTCGTACTCGAGGTAATCCGCTGCAGCAGTGGGCACCAGCAGTAAGGCAAAGCCATAATCTCCATAAGCCGCAATCGGCATCTCTTTATTGAGTGATGGACTGTACCAGGAGGCTAATTCTCTTTTCATAAGCAAAAAAATGGGGGTTTTGTAATAATCCGATCGCTGCCGGGAAACGCTGAAAGAACCTCCGGTGATGAAACATCCATAACCCGTGATTTTCAATATATACCGGCAGTCGGGTACACGAATATAATTTGAAATCTGGTTTCCGGACTGCTTCTATGTGAAAATAAAAACAGCCGGGAAATAAAAATATTTCGGTATTTTGGTAAATATTCTTGGTATTTTGACCTAGTAATACTACTTTAGATTTCAGTATTTTTACTAAGCATTTCCAGAATTACCAATAAACACTCCCGTAATCCGTCCCATTTCCTGTTGAAAAATGTAAGACCATAAGCGCTAACCGGGGCTAAGGCCCTTATTTGTGTATTTATTTAAACAGGCTGATGAGTAGTACAATTATCCGCATTATGATCATTGATGATCATCAATTGGTCCGGCGTTCCTGGCGAATGTTATTGGAAGGCAACCCATCTATTTCCGTGATTGGCGAATGCAGTGCCGATGAGAAAGTATTGGAAAAAGTGGATGCCTTGCACCCCGATATCATACTGGCCGATTTCAATAATAAACCGCATGACGGATTTAGTTTTGCAGAGAAACTTACCCTTGCCTATCCGGACATTAAACTGATCTGCCTTTCTATAAAAAAAGGCAGTCAATTCGTACACCAGATGATGTCGTTGGGTACGCGTGGCTATCTCACTAAAAATACTTCCCTGGAAGAAATTCATCGTGGCATCCTTCAGGTATACCAGGGTGAAACCTACGTATGCGATGAATTAAAAAAATACCTGCTCGTATAAGTGAGCTCGTCGCAAATATCTTACCGGAGGTCTCGTCGCTTTTTGGTAAATTTGCCGCCTTATCTGCCCCGGTAATCCGAATCACCGGGGTTTAAAATACAAGGCAGGCAACGTATGGAACTGAGCAAAAATTTTGATCATCAATCAGCCGAAAAAAAATGGTACCAGCACTGGCTGGACAAACGCTATTTCCACAGTGAACCCGATGACCGGGAACCGTATACCGTGGTCATCCCCCCTCCCAACGTGACCGGTGTGCTGCACATGGGCCACTGTCTCAATAATACCATTCAGGATATACTGGTGCGCCGTGCCCGTATGCAGGGAAAAAATACCTGCTGGGTGCCCGGTACCGATCATGCATCCATTGCCACCGAAGCCAAAGTGGTGCAAATGCTCCGTGAACAGGGCATTGCCAAATCCTCCCTCAGCCGGGACGAATTTTTAAAATATGCATGGGAATGGAAAGAGAAATACGGCGGCATCATTTTACAACAACTCAAGAAAATGGGTTGCAGTGCCGATTGGGACCGCACCAGTTTTACCATGGACCCCGATTATTATCAATCCGTGATCGGGGTGTTCATTGACCTCTATAATAAAGGCTATATCTACCGGGGTAAACGAATGATCAACTGGGATGTAAAGGCCAAGACCGCGCTGAGCGATGAAGAAGTAATTCCCAAAGAAACAGTTCAGAAATTATACTATATCTGCTACGCCATAGAAGGTACCGATCAGCATATCGTGATCGCTACCGTTCGTCCTGAAACCATTATGGGAGATACTGCCATATGCGTACACCCCGATGATGAACGATATACTGCGTTGCATGGAAAGTTTGCATTAGTACCCCTTATCAATCGCCGCATACCCATCATTACTGATGAATATGTAACAATGGACTTTGGTACCGGCGCCCTCAAGGTTACACCAGCCCATGATATGAACGATAATCAACTGGGACAAAAACATAACCTGGAAACCGTAGATGTACTCAACGATGATGGAACGCTGAGTGAAGCTGCACAAATCTATGTGGGCGAAGACCGCTTTGTAGCCCGTAAAAAAATTGCCGAAGAACTGGAGACAAAAGGATTCCTGGTAAAAACAGAAGTATATACCAGCAACGTAGGCCACTCAGAACGTACCAATGAAGTGGTGGAGCCCCGGCTCTCACTTCAATGGTGGGTGGATATGAAAAAGATCAGCGGCCCGGCACTCGATGCAGTAGTAAATGATGATATCAAACTGTACCCGAATAAATACAAGAACCTTTACCGCCATTGGATGGAGAACATCAAAGACTGGTGTATCTCCCGCCAGCTCTGGTGGGGGCATCGTATTCCCGCCTGGTACGATAATGAAGGCCGCTTTGTTGTAGCCGCTACGGAAGCAGAAGCAAAAAAAAGCTTCACTGAAAAGTACGCGACCAATGATCCCGAATTAAAACAGGATGAAGATTGTCTCGATACCTGGTTCTCAAGTTGGCTCTGGCCCTTCGAAGTATTCAAAGGCTACAGCCATCCCGGAAATAAAGAAGTGGAATACTATTATCCGACTAACACACTCGTAACCGCCCCGGAGATCATTTTCTTTTGGGTGGCACGGATGGTAATGGCCGGCTTCGAATACAAAGGACAAAAACCATTCAGCGAAGTATACTTCACCGGCATCGTTCGGGATAAAGATGGCCGCAAGATGAGTAAGCAATTTGGCAACTCACCCGACCTCCTTGAGATGATCGACAATGAAGGCGCCGATGCCGTTCGCTTTGGCATCATGATCTCCTCTCCTGCGGGTAATGACCTCATGTGGAACCCGACCGGTAATGAACAGGGACGTTTCTTCATTAATAAAATGTGGAACGCTCTGAAGCTGGTAAAAATGTGGGAAGGCAATCAACATCCAGCGGACGCAACATCAACTAGTCCGTCCTTTGCAGTACAGTGGTTTCAAAACAGGTTGCATGAAGTACGTCAGGAACTCGATGAACAATTCCGGGAATTCAGGTTGAGCGAAGCATTGAAAACCATCTATTCGCTGATATGGGATGATTTCTGCAGTTGGTACCTGGAATGGGTGAAGCCACCCTTTGGAGTGGCTATTGAGAAGGATGTATATGAAAAGACCGTTTCCTTTTTTGAACAACTCATGCAGTTACTCCACCCTTTTATGCCATTCATTACTGAAGAGGTTTATCACCAGCTCAAAGAACAACCTGATGACCTGACGGTAAAACTGTATCCGGAAAAGGCAGATACTAATTCAACCATTGTAGCTACGGGCTCTTTACTCAAAGAAGTGATTACTGCATTGCGGGATGCACGCAACAAAAACAAGTTGAAACCCAAGGATACCATCCGCCTTCACATCAACACAACAGACAGGAATGTGTATGAAGCCATATTACCGCTCTTGCAAAAACAGGTAAATGCCTCATCCATTTCGTTTACCGATACACCGGTGAGCGGCTCCATTACGGCTGTCGTACAAAAAGATAAATTCTATATCGAAACATCCGATGCTGCTGCCACCAGTTCGTTACAAAAAGAACAACTGGAGAAAGACCTGGCTTACCTGAAAGGGTTCCTGCTTTCAGTAGAAAAGAAACTGAGCAATGAACGCTTTGTTCAGAATGCGAAGCCGGAAGTAGTGGATATCGAACGAAAGAAAAAAGCAGATGCAGAAGATAAAATAAAAGTAATCGAAGAAAGTTTACAGCAATTATGATCTCTCTGTTATAAGTAAAAGATCAACGAGCATTAAAAAAGGGTTATCGTTTCAGCAACGATAACCCTTTTACTATTTCAGGCATCCGGGCTTCCGGCTTTATCTGGGTATGATACTAACTGGTAAAATAAACTCATAAAAATTTCCCTTAAATCCGTCAAACTGATCCTGGTCGAGCAAACGGCTGTACCTGAATCCGAAAGTAAGCGGGTACTGATTCCACCATTTGGTATCGATGAAGACTTCCCCTCCCACACTGCGCTGGTTGCGGGTCTGCGTTTTATCACGGGAATACACTTTCGTAAAATCATAAAACAAATTGCCCCTTACCCGCTGCAGGTAAAGGATATTGCCAAAACCCCAATCGGGATACAACAAAGGCAGGTGATAATTTCCGGACAAGCGCCACATACGGGAAAAATAACGGCCGGTATAGCCTCTTGAATAAGGGAACCGGTTGGAGAAGGTAAGCTGACGCAACGTATCTATTTCCTGGAAGGAACCACTCAACACGATATTATGGGTGGTAAGAAATCCTGGAAGATAGAGCGTACCATTGGTGATGAATTGACGGGCCGTAACACTGGAGATAGCATGCCGGAAACTTCCGGATGCAGCATAACCCCATTTCGGATAAAAATCCTGTACTGCACGCTGCACCTGCTGACTCCAGGACAAGCTATGCTGTAAATAGCTGAACGAACTATTTCCCATTGAATCTTTGAAGAACCCTTTATTGTATTCATGCCGTAATACATAAAATACACTCGCATTAAAATTACGGAAGGTACGGCCTTTGATTGTACTCAACGGAATACTTAACCCTATCAGGTTATCCAACTGATCAAAATGACGGATCTTATTTCCGGTCACTAACTGGCGGTCGAACGTGTATTCGCTTCCGATATTGAGATAAGGAAACCACCGTCCATAGATTGCATTGAAACCCACCGAACTATTTCGGTCATTCTGGTTGTAGGAATAATAAAATTCTGTTTGTAATGTATTCAGCACATTTTGTCCGTAAAGCGAATAGGTAAAAATAGGATCCTCATAATACGGACGCCAGCTATGAATATTCAGCATGCCCTTTCCCTTCCTATAATCAGTGGCTGCAAAATTGCGCGAACCCACTTTCTGCAGCAACACATCGCCAGTCTCCGGCCCCTCACTTACAGCGAATTTTCCATTGAGTGATTCCGTTGCCGCTGCACTTACTTCTTTCCATTCAATATTTTTCTCATCGGTTTGACGAAGTTGATAACCTTCCGCCGTAAATACAGACCAGGTGATCTTTCCATCACTGGCATTTACAAAATAATTTCCCAGGGGGCCATTACTCAGTTTGTAGATCTTCCGGTCGCTCATACGGATGGCAAATACATCATCATTGCCCCCGTAATTGGCGGTAAAATAGACCACCCCGTTATTCACACAGGGATAGCCCACCACATTGTAAGAGGGCGGTGTAAGGCGAACAGTGTTTCCGGTACTGATCTCGGCAGTAGCCAGTGCCATTTTACCATTGGTAAGACGTACCGCCGTAACGAGATTATTATCATCCATAAATTTCGGATCGGTAAACAGTCCGATCTCTGCGGAATGGATACGCTGTAACACTTCTCCGTTGGTAGCATTCAGAATATGCAATTCACTTTTTCCTTCAATGGATACCTGTACCGCAGCTACTTTCGAACCGTCTGCAGAAATATCGGGTGTAAAATATTTTGAACGAGTGGTAAGGTTCTGCTGCTGGCCCGATTTTACATCGAGTACTTTGATCACACTGTAATCACGCCATCCCCAACGGGGATCTTTTTCATAAGCGGTGTACACGATCTTTCCATTGCGGTAGCTGTATTGCTCATCGGCAGAAATATCCCGGATGCGCAATTTATGCACCCCGTTCTTATCCCGGATATAGAATGCCGGGCGATGGCGGTAGCTGGTACGCAGAAACAACAATGAATCCGCACCCGCCTGATACGGGAATAAATAATTGGTAACATATCCTTTGCGTACAGGCATTACAAATTCATCGCGGTTGCTGGATACACGTGGTACATCTTTCTTGTAGGATGCGAGTGCCTCTTCACGGAATGTTTTGTAATCCACTCCCGCATGCCTTTTTATGGCCGCCTGAAACGGATAGATGAGCCCTTTGTATGCCGTTGCATCCGTGGTGACCTTAGTCCAGAAATCGGCACCATATTTATTCCGGCCATAATTGACGAGCAAGTATCCCAGGTAATAATGATTGGGCACATAATCTTTCAGCGATCCGTTGCGAAGTTTCATCCAGCTATATTTCTTACCAGCCTGCCAGAGGGAGGGATAACTGTTTAAGAATAACGGCAAGCGGCCTCTGCCTTGTTGTGTGAGCGCTGTTTCATTATATACAGCATCCCCTTCATAAAACCAATCCGGTATGGCCGCATTGATCGCTACATTGTAGCCGTCCTCACCGGAAATGATCTTCATGAACTTGCTGACACCATTATTGAAATTATTGAATTGCTGCACATGCCGGTATTCATGCACGGCCAGTTGGTCGGCCCATCCGATACTGCCATTGCTGAAATTATTCAGGTCAGGTGTCAGGAAAAACTCACTCCGAAAGGGGCCCAGTCCCACATAGGCATTCGGGATGATCGTGTGATTTTGCAGAACGATGTTGATCTTCTTCAGTTGGTTGCCCAATGAAACCGGTTTCTGCTGGGCCAGATAATGCACGATCGATGCCACGCGATTGGCCTGGCTGTCGAGACCGGGAGGGAAAATAATACGGGCGGTATCGGTATTCAGTTGTTTCCATTTGTGCGAGGGGGGATGTCCGCCAAACTCCTGGGCGTTGGAATAAAAGGAACAAACCATGAGAAGAATCAATACAATGCATTTGCGCATAAATCGGATAATTTGGGGAAAGTTACGGTATAGATGTCAATCCGGAAAGGTGACAGCCGGATTTGTATCTTTGCTGCATGGCAGAAGATCTTAGCATAATTACCGGCAGCAAACAGGAGCAATATGCATCCTTATTACCCCAGGTAAAAGCGTTGCTGGAAGGAGAACCCGATTTGATCGCAAATATGGCCAATATCGCCGCCGCCCTGAAAGAACAATTCGGTTGGTTGTGGGTAGGCTTTTATATCGTAAAGCCTGCACCTGCAGGGGAAGAACTGGTACTCGGTCCGTTTCAGGGACCCGTGGCCTGTACCCGAATTAAAAAAGGGCGCGGTGTATGTGGCAGCAGTTGGGCCAATGCCGAAACGCTCATTGTTCCGGACGTGGAAAAATTTCCCGGACATATCGCTTGCAGCAGCCTCTCTAAATCGGAGATCGTGATACCAATACTTCACGAACAAAAAGTAGTGGCGGTGCTCGACGTGGACAGCAACGAGTACAACCAATTTGATGAAACGGATCAGCATTATCTTGGGCAAATCACCGGAATGCTGCAATGGGTATGATCGTGCTACAAACAATTTCCATACACGTGGAGGGAAAAGTGCAGGGAGTAAATTATCGCCGGTATACCCGGGAGAAAGCCCTGTCACTTGGTCTGACCGGCTTTGTAAAAAATCAGCGGGACGGATCTGTATTGATCAGCGCCACCGGTACACAAACGAACCTGGACGAATTGATAAACTGGTGCAAAGAAGGACCGCCGGCTGCAAGAGTAACAGGTATCATTGTAAAAGATGAAGCATTTATCGAATACACAACATTTACCATTGACCGTTAATAAAACAACGAAATACTTATGGTGTACCCGTACGGTTTCCCACAACACCACCTTTAGCCAACACTAAAAGCGCATACATATAACTGGTAGAAGAGATTATTTTCTATTCACCACTAACGTTTGCAAAGGGGGTTATTTCCCCCTTTATTAACAGAATGCTTTGAAAATACAGAAGTTACGCTTAAATTAGTGTCCTATCCTGCCGTGTGAAAACATCAAGCCTTTTCAATTCATCTAAAACCAAGTTTATGAAAAAAACAACCACTCTCACCGGGAATGGCCGCATAGCCAAGCTATTCCTGCTTCTGCTCGTGTCCGCTTCACTTATTATTATGTCGTGTAAAAACGGTGACGATAATAGCGGTGGCGGAGATCCCAAAGAATTAAAATTAAATTGTGTATCCCTTTCCAGAGCACAGGTGCAAGCCTGGGTGGATAGCGGATGGACCAAAGACTCACAGACCAGCATTAAACAATTACTGCTGCAGCCTTACAGCAAAGATGCATCGGGTGTTATGGGCAACATGGGTCTGGTAGCCTATCCCGGCCAAACCATCAACAATGTAAAGCTGGGAGGCAAATCCATCCTCACTATCGACACTACCTGTAAAGGTCTTACGGTAACGGGTCCGGTCATCTTCAGCGACAATACCATGAGCCTTTCTGCGCTCAAAATCTTCAATCCGGATGGCACGCTGAACAAATTTGATTATATCCTTTTCACCCCGGTAAAGTTTTCCCGCGACTCAGAATATGTTACCTTTAAAGTGGAAGTATACAGGGATGGCAGAGTGGACGAAGGCTCCGGCACCGACACATGGCCCTGCCCCCCTTACTGTGATTAATATTAAATAGCTGAAAACAAACAGCAGATGTTTTATAAAATTATCGTATGGTCAGAGGTATGGGCATTGCTCATACCTCTTGCCATTATTATTATCTGGGGCTACAAAAAAAAGGAGATGACACCCCTTGTTATTTATCTGATTGTAGCCCTGCTGATATTCAGTACCGGGAGAGGTGTCTCATTGATGTATCAGGCAAAATTGGCCCATAAACTTCCGCATTTTTTAAAGTCAAATCACCCTCTTTACAATATCAATTCGATTTGCCGGGTGCTACTCTTCGGATGGCTGATCCTCAACAGTGAATTGCTGAAAAACATAAAGCCACTGAAATTTATTTTGCCCATCTACCTGCTGCTGGTAATCCTTGATATGACATTCTGGGAAAACCCAATGGCCCTGAGTACCATACTCACGATTGCAGAGTGTACACTGCTGTTATGTTTCTGTATCCTGTTCTTTTTTCACACCATACGTGATGAAAGTGAAATTAACTGGATGGGAAAACCGCTTTTCCTGATCTGTACGGCACTGGTACTCTATGAAGCATTGAATTTTTTCATATTTCTCTTTTTTCATCCAATCGCGAATGTGAACAGGAAATTTGGCACAATAACTATGATCATCAGTTCGAGCCTGTTCATAATTTTTTGCATAATGATCGCCGTGGCCCTTTACCGTAACAGACCCTTGAAAAAACAAATAAAAACCGTACCTTAAAGTATTAACCTTCCTGATGAATTCAGATATAGACATTAAGTACCTCGTGGTGGCTGGCATTTCAGTAATGCTGGTGCTGTTTGCCGGATTTCTGATCCTGCTAATATTCAGCCAGCGAAAAAAACTGAAGTATCAGCAAAATATGCAAAAGCTCCGCGAAGAGCAGCAAAACCAACTGATAGAAGCAGCTGTAAAAAGTGAAGAGACCGAACGCCACCGCATCGCAGAAACACTCCATGATGAAGTTGGTGCCATTTTATCATCTGCCAAATTGCATTTGCTGGGTATCAAAGCGGAGACCCTCGATTCGGGCGACCAGCAGTTGCATGAAAAAGGGCGGACACTTATGAATGAAGTGATCCAAAAAGTGAGAGGCATCTCCCACAACCTGCACTCAAATATCCTGAAAGAATTCGGCCTCAATGAAGCAGTTCGTGATTTTATTAAAAAGACGGTAAACAGTTCTGCCATTGAAGCAGAAACAGCACTCGATGAAGCCTATACTTCTTCCGGCCACGATACCGATATTAGCACTTACCGGATGGTACAGGAACTGGTAAACAATATTCTTAAATATGCCAATGCCAGCCGGATCCTGATCAGTTCCACCTTAAAAAATGATACACTCCATCTGGTAATTTATCACAACGGAGAAGGTCTTACCCAAAAAGAATTTGAAGACCTTACCTTTAAAAAAGAGGGACTGGGACTGAAAAATATACGCAACCGGATCATCCTGTTGAAAGGAGAGATTCAATTTACGAAAGACGATGATGGATACAGGATACATATTGATGTACCCGTAAAACCAGCTACGGCATGAATACCATAAAGATCGCCATAGCCGATGATTATCCTGTATTCAGGGATGGTTTAAAAGCGATACTTTCTTCTGCACCTGATATTTCTGTGATACTGGAAGCCGATAACGGAGCCGAACTGCTTGATGCACTTCCCACCTGCCTGCCGGATATAATTCTAATGGACCTGAAGATGCCGGTAATGGGTGGCATGGAAGCTACAAAACTGGTACGCGAAAGATACCCACAAATAAAAGTGCTGGTGATCAGTATGTATGAAGATGAAGTGTTTATCAGTCACCTGGTAAAAACAGGGGCCAATGGATACTTGCTCAAAAATGCAGAGCCGGAAGATATCCGACGAGCCATTTATGCCGTAACAGAAAATGGTTATTATTTCAATGAACCCATTGCCAATAACCTGTTGCGGGAACTGATCCTGAAAAATAACCTCTCTCCTACCTTTCAGGATTCACCACTCACGGAAGATGATATAAAATGGTTGCGTATACTGAGTAAGCATCCATCTGGTGAACTGATCAATGCAGAAGTGAGAAAAGAGTTGATGCGAAAAACCGGCGTGCGTAATACCGCAGGGCTGATCATGTATGCCCTGGTAAAAGGATTGGTAACTGAGTAATTTATTTTTGCTGACGGAGATTATCCAGCATATCCTTCGACATAGCTGCCAGACTGAACTCCTCTTTCCAACCCCAGTCAGAACGGGCCACCGAATCATCAATACTTTGCGGCCAACTGTCGGCAATATGCTGCCGGTAATCTGGTTTATAGCTCATTTTAAAATCAGGAATGCTCTTTTGTATTTCTGCCGCGATCTCTTTGGGAGAAAAACTCATACCCGACACATTATATGACGTACGCACTTTGATACGGTCGGCAGGTGCCTCCATCAATTCAATGGTAGCCCGTATGGCATCCGGCATATACATCATGGGCAGGTAGGTATCCTCTGATAAGAAACATTCATAACTTTTATCTGACATTGCATCATGAAATATTTCTACTGCATAATCCGTGGTTCCGCCACCTGGTGCAGACTTATAGGAAATAAGACCGGGATAACGAATACTTCTTACATCCACTCCGAAACGCTGGAAAAAATAATTGCACCAGAATTCACCGGCATATTTACTGATACCGTATACCGTAATGGGTTCGATGATCGTTTGCTGCGGACAATTTTGCCTGGGACTGGTAGGCCCAAATACCGCAATAGAAGAAGGCCAGTACACTTTATGCATTTTTTCTTCCCGGGCAATATCAAGTACGTTCAACAGCCCCTGCATATTGAGATTCCAGGCCAGGCCGGGGTTTTTCTCGCCGGTGGCTGATAATATGGCAGCCAATAAATATACCTGGGTAATATTCTGACGGATCACCTGCACATGCAGCATTTCTTTGTTCATGACATCGAGTGATACATAGGGGCCTGTGCCTTCCAACAGCGGATTCTGCTCCCGGAGATCGGAGGCCACTACGTTCGCATTACCATATATCTTTCGGAGAGCCATGGTCAGTTCCACACCAATCTGTCCGGAAGCGCCAATTACCAGTATTTTTTCTTTTTGCATGAACAAGCATTAGTTGGCCAAATGTAATGAAGAAAAGGAAATATTCGACATTTCCATTCCGGAAGCTGTATTTTCTATGATGGGTAAAAGTCAGTTTCAAATATTGAAAAAAAATGTACCTTTTACAAAACCTGTCATATATGAAACCCAAACATTTCCCGGTGCTGATGCTGTTATTTCTGTTCAGCCCAGCCCTCCTTTTGTCGCAAAACATAGGGATCGGAACACCGGCCCCAGCTATGAAATTACAAATCAGCAGTAATACCGATACCAATTTACTGATGCTGGAAAACACCAACATACTTGGAGTAAATACCAATTCCGGTATGTATTTTAAGAACGGGGTTTACTACACCGGAGCAGTTAAAGCTATCGGCACCGGGGCTGTTTTTGCACGCATGGGATTCTTCACTTTTGCGACTGCCGATCCCAACGGATTGCAGGAAAGAATGTCAATTACGGATGATGGTAACGTGGGTATCGGTATCCTTGTACCGGATGCAAAGCTTGACATCAACGGACTTATTAAAATCCGGGGCGGAATTCCCGGAGCGGGAAAAGTTCTTAGCAGTGATGTGAACGGTCTGGCCACCTGGCAAATGCCGGCAGAACTTGGCAGTGCCTTCAAAGCTACCATAGGCAGTGGCGGATTCAACGTTAGTTCTTCGGCAAACACACCCATTATTTTTACGGGAGAAGATTATGATGATCCTTCCGCCTTTTTCAGTACCGAATTTTTTGCCCCTGCTACCGGGCTGTATCATTTCGATGCCCTCATTACCTGGGATATCACTGGTGTTGCCTTCAATACGCAATACGTGATCGCTGCTACGGTGGATGGATCCGATAAACATGCAGACGTGCTGCAAGTGCCCGGTGGAAGCGGATCCCGTTACCGCACCCAATCGCTGAGCTTTGACCTGAAACTGACTAGCGGTCAGCGGGTGGGACTTTATGCCAACCAGGACTCCGGCATCATTCAAACTATTCTGGGCAATTCCGGTGCTGTACGCTATTCATTTTTCTCTGGCCGCAGGGTTTATTGATGCCGGTAAAAAAGCCGCGCTGTAGCATGGCAGCCCGGAAGCATTTATCTTTGCACCATGCAATCATTTTTAGACGACCTCTTTGCCGGACAGGCATACGAAAAAGATAATTTCTTCCTGATGGCCGGCCCCTGTGTGGTGGAAAATGAAGAACTGATTATGCTCATAGCCGATAAAGTATCGGGTATCTGTAAACGCCTGGGTATCCCCTATATTTTCAAAGCATCGTACCGGAAAGCCAACCGCACCAGTGGCAATTCGTTTACCGGACTGGGCGATGAAACAGCCATGCAAATGCTGCAACGCACCGGTGAAAAATATGCATTACCTGTTGTTACCGATATTCATTCACCGGAAGAAGCGGCAAAAGCTGCATCCTATGTGGATGTATTGCAAATACCGGCCTTTCTTTGCCGGCAAACCGATCTGCTGGTGGCTGCTGCGCAAACCGGTAAGATTGTGAATGTAAAAAAAGGACAGTTCGTAAGCGGGGAAGCAATGAAATTTGCCGTTGATAAAATCCGTAAAGCCGGCAATGATAAGGTCATGCTTACAGAAAGAGGCACCACATTTGGCTACCAGGACCTGGTGGTGGACTACCGCAATATTCCCATTATGCAATCACATGGTGTACCAGTGGTGATGGACGTAACACATTCTTTGCAGCAACCCAACCAAACGAGTGGCGTTACCGGCGGAAATCCACAATTGATTGGTACCATTGCCAAAGCCGCCATCGCTGCAGGTGCCGACGGACTCTTTATAGAAACACATCCCGAACCCGCCAAAGCATTAAGCGACGGCGCCAATATGCTGCAACTGGACCTGTTGGAACCATTGCTGGAACAACTGATAAGAATCAGGAAAGCAGTGAAATGAGCTGCGAGTTTTGAGCTGCAAGCTACGAGCTACAAGCTATTGTTGTCCGGTAAAACTATTTATTAGTTTGAAAATCAATTCAGACCCCTCCCCAAAGGAGAGGGGCTAGAACCCGCTCTGGGGCAATGTTTCAGGGTTTTGCAAAAACTTTCCCCGGACAATAATGGCTACAAGCTACAAGCGGTGAACTGCGAGCAGAATTCCCTTTACTTTACATTAGGAAATCCTTGTTAACTATAAACAATCCTGAATTAATAGTCTCTCTATTGACCATTCACTATTCACTATTCACTTTTCACATAATCATAAATCGCTTGTTGTGCCGCAAGCGGCGTTTGGCCGGAGCTTAGTACACGCAGGTTGTTGCAGGCACCGGTCGTAGTATCACTGGTAAGTATAACCGCTTTTTGATTGTCTTTCAATTGCAGTTCGAGGATATGGCCCAGTTGTGCGCCGAGTGCTTTATCATACACCGGAAACACCACTTCGATACGGCTGTGCAGGTTGCGGTTCATCCAATCGGCACTGCCCATATAATATTCCGGATCGCCGTTATTGTAAAATACAAAGATCCTTGCATGTTCGAGATAGCGGTCCACAATGCGGTGTACGGTGATGTGCTCACTCTGACCGGGCACTCCCGGAGCGAGGCAACAAATACTTCGTACGATCAGTTGCACTTTCACGCCGGCTTTACTGGCATCATACAGGCGGACGATCATATTGCGTTCCTGCAGGTTGTTGAGCTTAATGATAATACCTGCCGGCTTGCCCTCTTTTGCATTTTTAATCTCCCGGTCAATAAGTTTGTTGAACTGTTTGATCATATTGAATTGTGACACCAGCAGGTGTTTGAATTCAATTTTCGGATACATATCCGGCTGTACCCGCGATTGAAGGTACGTGAACAACCCATCCAATTCTTCTCCGAACTCGGGCTTGGAGGTAAAGAATACATGGTCCGTATAAAAGCGGCCGGTGGCTTCATTGAAATTGCCGGTAGCCATAAAGGAATAACATTGCTGCATTTTTTGTTCCTGCCTTTTTACCAGCGCTACTTTTGCATGTACTTTCAACCCAGGAATACTGTTGATGATCTTTATTCCGGCGGCCTTCATCTTCTTACTCCATTTCAGGTTATTGGCTTCATCAAAACGGGCTTTCAGTTCCACAAACACCGTTACTTTCTTTCCATTCTTGGCCGCACTGATCAGTGCATTCACAATATGAGAGTCTGCTGCCACCCGGTACAGGGTTACAAATATTTCCGTTACATGTGGATCAATCGCCGCTTCATTAAAAAAACGGAGAATATAATTATAGGAATGATACGGCAGATGTAACAATTTTTCTTTTTCCGCAATACTTTGGAAAACAGACTGTGTTACCGCAAACTCTTTATGCGGCACGGCCTGCCAATTACTGTAACTGAGTTTGGTACGGGTGGGATTGGGCAGGCTGCCCAGATCTTTCAGGTTGTGATAACGGCCTCCCTGGACAAACTCATCAGCAGGTATGGACAGGTATTTCTCCATGAAAGACCTGACCTCTTCCGGCAAGCATTTATCATACAGTAAACGGGTGGCCAAGCCTACCTCCCGCTTCTCCAGTTGCTTTTCAATCTTTTCTGCCAGATCCCCGATGAATTCATCCCCGATATTCATTTCCGCGTCACGGGTAAGTTTTACCGACCAGGCTCCATGAATGGTATAACCTGGAAATACCTCCGACAGATTTTCGCGAATCACATCATCGAGGAACAGCAGGTAATAATCATCACCCAGCATGGGCAATTCGGAAAACCGGGGCAGGTTTGAAGATGGGATATTTAATATCGCATACTGATGCTTACCGGGTTGTTCGGCCAGTTCCAGATCGGCAATAAAATACAAGGCATTGTTTTCGAGAAACACGACCCGCTGGTTCTCTTTTTGCAGCATCACCGGCTGTAAAAAGGATAAGACCCTGGAAAGAAAATACTCCCGCACCGTTTCTTTATGCTCTTCCCGAATGGGTATGTTGTAATACAGGCAAATATGATTCTTATATAATTCAGGAATGATCTGTTGAGTCAGAATGGTACCATATTCTTCCTGTTGTTCATACACCATTTTCTGAACCTGTTGTACGAGTCCCTTGGGATATTCATCCCGAATACCGATTTTTTTACCTTCAATAGCGCTGAAGGCGAAAATAGAGGGCATCCGAACCCGGAAAAACTCATCGAGGTTGGAAGAGAAAATGGACAGAAATGATATACGGTTATACAGCGGTACATTGGGGTCACCGGCCTCCAGCAATACGCGGTGATTAAAGGAAAGCCAGCTAAGGTCCCGGTTCAGGAAAAGGTATTTATCGTCGGTCATGGTTTATGGTTGGTTCTGTTGCTCAAGATAATGCATTTTTAATAAGTAGGAATACCACAAAGTGATAAAAGTCATACGCTTTTAGCGGCGAATCCGGTAGTTTACAGGCATTGTAATGCACAGAAAATTTACCATATTTATAAGCCTGCTATTTCTGATCAGTTCTACCGAATTGCATGAATTTGCACGCCTGCCCCGGCTTTTTTTGCATTATATACATCATCAGCAGGAAGATCCGTCACTAACTTTGGGCGACTTTATTGAATTGCATTACCGCATCAACCATCCGGTTGATAATGACGACAGCGAAGACCAGCAATTGCCTTTTAAATCAGGTACAGTAAATACGCAATCCGATATCACCAATTCCCTCTGGCTGGGATCCGTCACGCTCATGTATGTATTTCAAGTAGATACTTTACCTGCCTGGTATGCGGAAGGTGTTCCTCAACACCGCGCCTATGCGATTTTTCATCCCCCCCGTGCAGCATTCATTCTTTCCTGATCAGTTCAACACCCGTTGCGATAAACGGGCATTACCTTATTTAATAAAAAAAATACTATGAATGCAGCACAAATTCATCTGGCGCTGAACCATGCGCCTTTATTCCTGTCACTTATCGGTGGCCTGTTACTTGGCTGGAGCGCGATCCGCTCAAATAATACGATCCGTTCATTATCACTGTGGATGCTGGTGGCCGCCGCCATCTGCACCATACCGGTATATTTTACCGGCGAAGGCACCGAAGAACTGGTGGAAAATCTTCCTGGTGTACAGGAATCGGCCATTGAAAAACATGAACAATTGGCGACCCTTTCGTTCATCATCATAGGCATCATGGGAGTTATTTCCTTACTGGCCTTATGGTTGAAACAAAACAAGATGGTGGCCCGTTGGGCAACGATATTCACCCTCTTGCTTTCACTGGCTTCATTTATCACCATGGCGCAAACAGCTCATCAGGGTGGGCTCATCCGCCATAGCGAGATACAACAGGGAGCCTCCAACCAGTCAGAAAACGCAACCAATGAAGGCAAAGAAGCCACGAATGGAAAAGAAGTTGGCAAGGAAAAAGACGATGACTAAACAGAACTAAGGATTATACATACCGGCAGGGAGAAGTTATACTTCTGACGCTGCCGGTTTTTATTTTCCAAAATCCACTTTCAGCCATCGATTCAGGAGGGTAGCAAGTACCGGTTACATCGAAACGTACTAACTTTTTGCATCATATTAGCACTGCGACGAAACGTAAACAGAACGGTCCGGCTGGCAAACACCGATTTTTATACAAGCCGCAACACTACCCTTACCCATTTCCTCAGCATATCAGGTGTGACAAGTATTTTCTCCTTACACGGGAGCCTGTATCTCAACATACACAGACAGATACGTTTTCAGAATAGTAAGCGCCTGTTGAATCAGCATTTCCGTACGCACCATTTGGTATGTATCTTTATTATCAAAATAATTTTAATATTGCGCTATGACAAAAACCAGGCTGGAGGCATTCAGTGATGCCGTTATTGCAATCATCATCACCATCATGGTGCTGGAATTAAAAATTCCTCATGGAAGCAGTTGGGCCGATCTGGGCCATGATTGGGAATATTTTGTAAGCTATGCGCTGAGCTTTCTAAACCTGGGAATTTACTGGGGAAATCATCATCACCTCATTCACACCATCAAAGAAGTACGGGGAGGAATCCTGTGGGCCAATATGCATTTACTGTTCTGGTTATCGCTGGTGCCCTTTGCCACTGCCTGGATGGGCGAAACCAATTTTGCGCAAAACCCCGTGATCTTCTATGCCATTCTCGCTGAGCTTTGCGGACTTGCGTATTATATTTTATTGCTCGTAATCCGTAAATGCAATCCGGGAAATCATGCCTTGCAAAAAGTATTGAAACAACAAACCAGAAAAGGACTGATTTCAAATATTTTCTATACGCTGGCGATACCGTTTGCTTTTGTGAGTACATGGATCGCCGGTGGCATCATCATACTGGTGGCCATCATGTGGCTGATGCCAGACCGGAACATAGAAAAAGTAATTTCAGGAGACTAAACATAAGCCGAATACTTCATTACGCAAATAAAATAGCCGAACTCCTGACATTGAATGGAAAGCAGTACGGCTATCGCAAAAAAATCGGATTAGGTTTATTGTGCCCGTTCTTTGGCCAGGCTCAGATTAACAATGGCTGCACCGATAGGACAATTCGTTTTTCCCTGCATTTCAGTGAGTAATTTTTCCGTCAGTGCTTTCTTGTCTTTTGTAGTTTCTTTGCCATGCTTTTTGTCGAAGGCTTCCATACATTTATATACCTCCGAAGAACGGTCGCCGATCGAACTCATTTTCTTTCCAAATTCCAGTACATCCTCCGGCTTCAGTTTCGACATACCGGCCACCATGGTAGCCTGCGGATCGCCGGATACGGCTACTTCTTTCATCAGTTCTTTGCCTTCGGATGTAAGGCCCTGCTGAAATTTATCAAAACACCCGCACATATCATTGGCCAGTTCAGGCACTTTTTTATCCGCTGAACCAGATCCACAGGAAAATAAAATAATTGATAACCCGGATAGAAGAATGGCCGGCAGCATGCGTTTCATTGTACAAATCATAGCTTGAAATATTTTCAATGAAACTATCGCATCCTGCAATGCGCTTATGGGGAGATTTCCAACTGATTGAATTCAGTAAATAACCGGTTATGCTGAGTATATATCTGCGGAAGCAATGAAAGCTGTGCGTGGTAAACTCAGATTACCTCTCCTTCGAGGTCGTAGTCATACGCTTTGGTGATTTTTACCTGTACAAATTCGCCAATGGGCAACTTCTTGTCAGCAGGTATCACCACTTCATTGTCCACTTCCACCGAGTCAAATTCGGTGCGGCCCAGGTAGCGGCCTGCTTCTTTTTTATCAATAAGTACTTTAAAGGTCTTACCTACTTTTTCCTGATTGAGTTCATACGATATTTCCTGCTGCACTTCCATGATCTCCTGTGCTCTTCGCTCTTTTTCATCTGCAGGCACATCATCCGTAAGTTCATAGGCCGAAGTATTTTCTTCGTGCGAATAGGTGAAGATACCCACCCGGTCAAATCGCTGGCGTTGCAGGAAGCCTTTCAGTTCTTCCACATCATCCTGCGTTTCGCCGGGGAAACCGGCTATCAATGTGGTGCGCAAACAAATGCCCGGTACTTTCTCCCGGATGGCGATGGTAAGCTCTTCCATTTCTTCCCGGGTGATCTGCCGCTTCATTGCCTTCAGCATATTATTGGCCGCATGCTGCAATGGCATATCGAGATAGTTGCAGATATTCTCCCGCTCACGCATCGCATCCAGTATTTCCAATGGAAATTTAGAAGGATATGCATAGTGTAATCGTATCCATTCGAGCCCTTTCACATCAGCAAGACGATGCAACAGATCGGGCAACATTCTTTTTTTATAAATATCGAGGCCGTAGTAAGTAAGCTCCTGAGCAATGAGCATGATCTCCTTCACGCCTTTTCGTACGAGTGATTCCGCTTCTTTTACGAGTGCTTCTATAGGTTTGCTCACATGCTGGCCACGCATCAGGGGAATCGCACAGAAAGAACAGGTTCGGTTACAACCTTCCGAAATTTTCATATAGGCATAATGCTTCGGCGTAGCAAGCAGCCGCTCACCCACCAGTTCTGCCTTATAGTCTGCTTCAAATTGTTTTAAGATCAATGGCAGCTCCATGGTGCCAAAGTAGGCATCCACTTCGGGTATTTCTGCCTCCAGGTTATTCTTGTACCGTTCGCTGAGGCAACCCGTTACGTATACTTTATCGAGCTTGCCTTTTTGTTTCAGTTCCACCTGGCGGAGGATGGTATTGATACTTTCCTCTTTGGCCTTGTCGATAAAGCCGCAGGTGTTCACCACCACAATATTGTGATCGCTCTTTTTATTTTCATGCACCACATCAATATCATTGGCCAGTAATTGCCCACTGAGCACTTCACTGTCCACCATGTTTTTACTGCACCCGAGGGTGATGATATTGACCTTGTCTTTCTTTAATGTTTTTGTCTTCATGCAGCATGCAAAGTTCGCAAAAAAGGCCCATATCCTTTCATTTTAATAATAGACTAACTTAGAGGTTAAGCCACCGATTTTACCCCTGATATGAAAAATTGGATCGTTTTCACCTGCTTAATACAGATGTACCTGCTTTCTACCGCTCAAACCGGGGAAAAAGCCACTCATTTTCTCCGGTTCAGTATCGAAAACGACGGGATCAATGCCTGGTTGCAGGGTACCGACTGGGGCTATACCAATGGGTTGTCGATCAACTGCTTTCGGGTAGCTGAAAAAAAGAACAGAAAATTGCATCAAAAGATCAGGCGATTCTCACCGGCTTTTACCGTTACGGGATGGGGCATTAAGCAGATCATGATCACGCCGCAAAAAACAAAGCCTGCCATTCCCGACAAAAACGATTATCCCTATGCGGGCGCTCTGCTGGTGAATCATACACGTCATAAAGCGGATCCCTTACGCTCCGTGAATCTCGCTATGACATGGACAGCAGGATGGATGGGGCCTCCTTCCTTCGCTGAAGAGGCACAGGTATTTCTGCACCGGATCATCGGCGATCCACGCCCCAATGGATGGAGCTACCAGTTACCCACTGACCTGCTGTTGAATTATAACATTACGTATGAAAAGAAACTGGCAGGCAAACAAAAAGCAATCATCATTGCCGGCGCATCCGGGTATGCAGGTACCTGTACAAACGGCCTTTCTCTGTTTTCAATCTGGAGGTTTCAAAAAAATCTGGATTATTTTTCAGGATGGCAGCGCCAATCATTAACAACCGCAAACAAGCGTGCCGGTTTTGTATTCCATATACGGCCTTCGGTTGATTGGATACCCTATTATGCCTTGCTGGATGGTGGATTATTCAACCGGCATTCCCCATTAAATGATGATCAGGCAACATCCGGTTCATTACTGCACCGGAAAAAAATACAGGCAAGATTGGAGACCGGAATTCAGGTTTCCCTTCGGAAATGGAGCTTTTCCTTTACACAGCAATTCTTTACACCGGATTATCCGAATTATGCGGGTCATAAAGTGGGGGCATTATCCCTGTTGTACGGTTGGTGAAAACAAATAGTATTTGCCTGACGATAAATAAACGGTTCAACAGGTTTCGACAATTTGAACATAGACCTTTTCCGCATTTTTTACCTCTTCTTTTTTTAATGATGCATTCAATGTAAGTTCCTGTATAATGGATCGTACATTCTTCAATAAATTGAGGGTAGTTTCATGGGAATCATTGATCGATTTTTTTACCATCCAGTCCACGATCAATCCGTCGAAGAAATAATCCGCGAATCCGGTAAATCCATTCATATTGAGTTGCTGATCCACCGACTTTTTGATATCGCCTAATTCTTTATTGAATGAATGCAACAGGTGCTGGGCTTCTGATGCAGCTTCGCGGGCATCGTCCATATAGCCTCTTTTTATTGCCGTGGAAATCAGTCCGCCGCCAAGCATATCCCAGGTACCCCAACCGGAAGCGCTTTGCAGGTAATCAATAACACTGTTCAACTTTTTTTCCAGTAATACACCCAATTCCAGGGCTTCCTGTATTTCGCGGCTTTGATTTTTGAGTGAGGTGATTTGTTCCGATTGACGGATCAGCGAAAGGGCTTTACCATCTTTATCTTCAAGTAATAATTGTTCTTTTTGTTTGAAGATAGCGGGATAGTCTGCTGTATCTTCCTGTAGCTGACGGATATGATGGTCGAGTTGTTGCCCATCTTCCTGGAGACGGGTGATTGCGTCCCGGCTTTGCTGCCATTTCAATTCAGCAGCGAGATATTCCTGCAGTTCTTTTCCCTTTTGCTTCTCGGCACTTTGTAGCAGCGTATAAAACAATGACTGTATACTGAGGTGGGTTAATCGCTCGTAGTCTTTACGTTCTTTGCGGAGTTCTTTTTCTAAGCGGATGCACTTTTCTTCCTCTTCGCTGAGTCGTTGTTGTACAAACCGCAGCCGGTCTTCTTCTTTTTGAAGGAGTAATTGCAGGCCGGAGAGTTCCATTAATTTCCGGCTCAGTTGTATCATATCGTCTTCGTTGGCGGAAGAGGCTATGGCGATGGTGATCAGCTTGTTTTATCCTGCAGGCTGAATAAACTATCCACGAATTCATGTTTATTAAATACAAGCAGGTCTTCCATTTTTTCGCCCACGCCAATAAATTTTACCGGAATCTTGAATTGGTTGGCAATGGCCAGCACCACTCCTCCTTTTGCGGTACCATCCAGCTTGGTAATAGCCAGCGCGGTGACATCTGTGGCAGCGGTGAAATGTTTGGCTTGTTCGAGCGCATTCTGTCCGGTACTGCCATCGAGCACGAGCAATACTTCGTGCGGTGCGTCGGGTATGGTTTTTTGGATCACCCGTTTGATCTTGCTCAGTTCGTCCATCAGGTGGGCCTTATTGTGCAGGCGGCCGGCTGTATCAATGAGTACCACATCCGATTTACGGGCTACGGCACTTTGTACGGTGTCAAAGGCCACGGCGGCGGGATCGCTTCCCATGTCCTGTTTTACGATTGGTACGCCGGTACGTTCGCTCCAGATGGTAAGCTGATCTACGGCAGCGGCACGGAATGTATCTGCCGCACCGAGTAATACTTGTTTACCGGCTTTGCTGAAGTTGTAGGCGAGTTTGCCAATGGTGGTGGTTTTGCCTACGCCGTTTACACCAACTACAAGAATAATGTAGGGTTGCGTCGGCAGATCGGAATCGAAAGCATAGGTATTCGCTTCAGGTGCGTCCACCAGTAATCCTTCGATCTCTTCCTGCAGCATTTTATTGAGTTCGGCAGCGTTGAGGTATTTGTCTTTGGCCACCCGCTTTTCAATGCGCTCAATGATCTTCACGGTGGTTTCAATGCCCACATCGGCGCTCACCAATGCTTCTTCCAGGTTATCGAGCACTTCTTCATCTACCGAGCTTTTGCCTGCGATGGCTTTGGTGATCTTGGCAAAAAATCCTTCTTTGGTTTTTTTCAAACCCTCATCAAGGCTTTGCTTTTCTTTTTTTCCGAACAGTTTATTAAAGAATCCCATGTTAGTGAATAGTGAAAAGTGAATAGTGAAAAATGTGCCGGTAACTATAGGGTTACTTACCCGCTTCAATGCTGGTAATCAATATACAAATGCTTACAACTTGGTTAGCCCAAATCTTTGCTCGTAAGCTATGTCCATCAATTCCACGACTTACCTTCTTCCCGTCTTTCGATCTTTCGGACTTCCCGCCTACCTTCATTTCATTACGGCAGGTAAATCTTTCGGACTTCCCGACTTTCGGACTTCCCGTCTTTCTACCGTTAAACAACAAAAGCCATCCGCGTTCACGAATAGCTTTTTAAAATATAATAGTCAAAGTCCCGGTTATTTTTGGGCCAGGAAATCTTTCACTTTGTCTTTGTGAATGATCTGCTCTTTGAAAGTGTAGGCACCTGTTTTGGGGCTGCGTACAGCTTTGATCACTTTAGTCCAGTTTTTAGCCTCGGCAGATGCTTTAAGGTCTTTTACTTTCGCGTTTTTTGAAGCTGCTTTTGCCATAGTTCAAATTTGAAAATGTGGAAATATGAAAATGTGATAATACTTTTTGAAATGGAGGAATGTAATTTTAACGCCCCTTCATTTACACATTTTCACATTGATTATTTGATTTCTTTGTGAACAGTTACTTTCTTCAGGATGGGGTTGAACTTTTTCAGTTCGAGCCTCTCCGGATTGTTCTTCTTATTTTTTACCGTGATATAACGGCTGGTGCCGGGCTGACCACTTGTTTTGTGCTCAGTGCATTCCAGTATTACCTGTACACGGTTGCCTTTCTTTGCCATTTTATGATTATTTGATAAGTTGCTAATTTACTTTTCGTGTGTCAGGAACTATCCATACACACCTGATGAGGCCTTATACTTTTTGACCTTTCGCTCTCAGTTCTTTTACTACTGTATACAAACCGTTCTTATTAATGGTACGGATTGCTTCAGTAGATAATTTCAGCGTGATCCATTTATCTTCTTCAGCCAGGTAAAACCTTTTCTTCTGCAGGTTGGGCAGAAAGCGGCGCTTTGTCTTGATGTTGGAGTGTGAAACCTTATTTCCACCCATCGGAACTTTACCTGTAACCTGACATACTCTTGCCATAATTGATACAATTTTTGGGACGGCAAAGGTAGGGGAAAATGTGGAATTTTTCCGCCTCTGCCATAAGATTTTTACCAGAATCCCTTTTTTTTCCTGCCATTCGCCCAAAAGCCCTGCTGGACTGGTTTTCAGCCCGCAAAAATATGTAAAAGGCTTCAGTTTTCCCCATTCTCCGGCCAGAGCAAGCCCACTCGAACCGCTCCGGTTCCGTGTATCAACCCCTCCCGGACCGCGCCCCCACATACCAGACAATAACCCTTCAACACGTTGCCAACCCGTTCATTGCAACAAATTCAATCCTGCGGCATTGTTGCCCGATTGCCCCTTTTCGGATAACTTCGCAGTCCGATGGTGAATGGTGTCCCGATAGCAATCGGGAGGTGAATAGTGAATGGAGACGCAATCTAAAATCATAAATCTAAAATCTAAAATAAATACAATGGCATACGACGTAGTGGTACTCGGCAGCGGCCCCGGTGGTTATGTGGCAGCTATCCGTGCTTCCCAGCTTGGCTTAAAGACAGCAGTAATTGAAAAAGAAAGCCTCGGTGGCATTTGCCTCAACTGGGGTTGTATTCCCACCAAAGCCCTCTTAAAGAGCGCACAGGTATACGAAGACATCAAGCATGCCGCCACTTTCGGTATTGAAGCCAGTGGTACTCCCCAGTTTGAAAACATTGTGAAAAGAAGTCGTGGTGTGGCTGATAAAATGAGCAAGGGCGTGCAGTTTCTCATGCGGAAAAATAAGATCGACGTGATCATGGGCTTTGGTAAACTGGTGGCCAAAGGCAAAATAGAAGTAACCGATGCCAACGGACAAAAACAAACTATTGAAGCCAAACATATCATCATCGCTACCGGAGGCCGGAGCCGTCAGCTCCCCACCATGCCCATTGATGGTAAGAAAATAATCGGCTACCGCGAAGCCATGGTACTGCCCCAAATGCCCAAGAGTATGATCGTAGTGGGCAGTGGCGCCATTGGTGTGGAATTTGCCTATTTCTACAACAGCATGGGTACAAAAGTGACCATTGTAGAATTCCTTCCCCGCATAGTACCGGTAGAAGATGAAGATATCTCCAAAGAACTGGAGAAACAATATAAAAAGAATGGCATCACCATCATGACCAGCAGTGAAGTAACGGCTGTTGATACGGCTGGAGTTGGCGTGAAAGCAAAAGTAAAAACCGCAGACGGAGAAGTGGTACTGGAAGCAGATGTATTACTGAGTGCAGTAGGTGTGGCTGCCAATATAGAAGGCATTGGCCTGGAAGAACTGGCCATTAAAACGGATAAAGGACGCATCGTGGTGGATAAATACGGGCAAACCAATGTACCGGGTATTTATGCCATCGGCGATTGCTCTCCCGGTCAGGCACTGGCACACGTGGCCAGCAAAGAAGGCATCATATGCGCGGAATCCATTGCCTACAATGAAAACAAATACCACCACCAGCCTGAGCCGATTGATTACAACAATGTACCCGGATGTACCTATTGTGTTCCGGAGATTGCATCGGTGGGTTATACCGAGAAACAAGCTAAAGAAGCCGGTTATGAAATTAAAGTGGGTAAATTCCCTTTAAGCGCCAGTGGTAAAGCATCGGCAGCCGGCCATACCGAAGGATTCATTAAAGTGATCTTCGATGCCAAATACGGCGAATGGCTGGGTACCCACATGATCGGGTACAATGTAACCGAAATGATCTCAGAAACCGTTACGGCCCGCAAACTGGAGACCACGTATCATGAAGTGCTGAACTCCATTCACCCCCACCCCACGATCAGCGAAAGCATTAAAGATGCGATCGAAGTGGCCTATGGTGAAGCGATACATATTTAAATTAAAAAGTAAAAAATAAAAAGGGAAAAGGGTTGCTGATGATTTGGCAACCCTTTTTTTCTACTTATTACCCAAAAAAAATGTCCCGACGCCTCGGTCGGGACAATGCTTGCCGTTAGTGTGTATCAAAAATTTGGTTGCGACCTATAACTTAACGAATTTCAGTTTCATAGACTCCCCATCTTCCTTTTTCGCTGCAAGGAAATATACGCCCGCCTGCAGTTTGCTGATGTTGATCCGCTGATTTTTTGACGTAACCTGCACATTCATAACGTTTTGCCCCTGCAGATTGGTCACAAAAATAATTTTTCCGATCCAGCGAAAATCATAAGAAAGATCGAGGGTCATTTCACTGGAGGCCGGATTCGGATACAATTGAGGGTGCAGCCATTTGGGGTCTTCCTCCCCGGGCAGGGGGATATCCATAAACAATGGCATATTCAGTCCTTTGGAACTAAGCAGGGTGCTGCGGGCTCCACCCGGATCGAATAGTGCCAGCATCCGGGCTTTTTGCCCTTTGGTAAACATGTTGATACAGGCATCATTGGTAAGGTCCATATAATTCATGTACATGTCCCCATACGGTGCGTTGCTGCAGGTAATCCGGATGGTATTGGGGCATCCAATGGTATAACTGGCCTGTTTGGGTGTATCCCCTACGCCATCATCGCCACAATAATCATCACCCCAGGTATGTTTTAATCCCAGCCAATGGCCAATTTCGTGAACGGCTGTTTTGCCCAAAGAATACCCGGCGGCAGTACCCGTAGTTCCAAAAGCCGTATAGCTGATCACCAGCCCGTCCTTCTTTTCTTCGCCACCGGGAAAACTGGCATAGCCGGCAAATTTATCCAGGTTGCACACCCATATATTGAGATAGCTTTTGGAATCCCATGCATCAAGGCCTGTTTCCGAACTGAATTTTACTTTATCATCAGCGCCCCATTTGGTCACTGGGGTGTATTTGCGTTCGATGCCACTGGTTGCTCTTCTGCGGGGATCGGAGATAGCCAGTTGAAATTCGATTTCGCAATCAGCCCCAAGACTTCTGAAATATGCAGGTGCAGAAGCAGTATCTGCATTGCGGCGGCGGAAATATAAATTCAGTGCATTGATCTGGCTGATCACCTGCGCATCTGAAATTTTTTCAACGGGTGTATGGTATACAATATGCACTACCACTGGTATTTTAATGATGATACCGTCTGGTCTTCCGGAAGGTCGTCCTGATTGTGCGGCCGTCAACCGATCCTGAATAAAACGTTCCACCCCCTGTATGGTCGCATTCCGGTCAGGATCTGAAAGTTGCTGTTGCTGATAGGTATAGCTGCTGCATTTAACCTGTGCAGTAAGTGTGAGTACAAAAGCAAAAAAGAATAAAGTGATTATGCCCTGCTTCATAGTTTCCAATTAATCCTGTTAGTTAAGGTGGTACGAAAAACATTCGTTCTGTTAGTCAGCGGATAGAGGAAATAAAAATGCCTTTGATAGGTAAGGTTAAAAGAAACAACAGGATAAAAAGGAAAATAAAAAGGATCTCAGGGGATATGATTTCGTGGGTCGGACAGTGTCAGTACTACTGAACCTGTTCCAAATATAATTCATTTAATGAATTGTGCAAGAACTTTTTGTATCGTATTTTTCCCATTGTTTAATAGTCAGTGCCTGCCCGGCGAACAATGATAAACAGTCCTCTTTTCCAAATTCACAGGGGCATAACAAATTTCTGGGCCGGCACCACTTATTTTTGTATGAAATCAATTCGTTGTGATGAAGAAACTAACAATTGTTATTAGTCTGCTTGCCGTTTTGCTGGCCTGTAATAATGACGACTCAGGGAGTGGTGGTACAGAAATTACTCCGGATTCGAATGTCCCGCGTACCATGAGTTATTCAGTGGTGGCCACCTATCCGCACGATACTTCTTCCTTTACAGAGGGATTACTTTTTTACAATGGCGAGATGTATGAAGGTACCGGTAACTATGGAAAATCAAGGTTAATGAAAACAGACCTGACCACCGGCAAAGTGCTGAAAAGTATAAATCTGGATAAACCCTATTTTGGAGAAGGTATAGTGATTGTTCGGGATACGGTGTATCAACTAACCTACAAGGAAGAAGTGGGCTTTAAATACACCCTGAAGGATTTCAAAAAAATCGGTGAATTCAAATTCGCTTCCAAAGAAGGCTGGGGTATGACCTTCGACGGCCAGTATATCATTGCCAGCGATGGGTCTAAATATTTATATTACTATGATCCCTCTACTTTTTCACTGGTAAAAAAACTGGAAGTACTGGAAGGTAATTCCTATGAATACAGCATCAATGAACTGGAATTCATAAATGGTTTTATTTATGCCAACAAATGGCAAACCTCTTATATTCTGAAAATAGACCCTGCTAATGGTCGGGTGGTGGCCAAAGCTGATCTTACCGACCTGTATGAAAGATTGCTTGCGAAAGCACCGTATATAGACACCGGCCTGAATGGTATTGCCTATAATGCGGCTACAAAGAAGATATATATCACCGGGAAGAACTGGCCCGAATTGTATGAAGTACAGTTTGGGGAATAATTACTTGTATATCCTTTGATAATTTTTATACAAAGAGCATACTGGTGTGAACTGCATCAGCCTTTATCAATAACATAGATCACCGAGCTGCATTTCTTTACATCACCCCATGCGTTGATATTGGATCGCAGTCCATTTGTAAATGCACCCAACAGGTTGGCTTTCCCGTTTTTATATTTACTGCTCAGCAGTGAAATATAAAAACTGTCGTACCACATGGGTTTATATTCGAGCAGCTTCAACCCATTCTTCTCCATCAGCACCTGCATGGATCGGGGGGAGAAATGATAGAGATGCCTGGGTACATCATAGGCTGCCCAGTTTTCCTGATACACGGCAGCATCCTTCGAAGTATAATTAGGAACGGCAATAAAAAGTCGGCCATTCATTTTCAGCAAGTTCTTCAATTGCTGAACATAGGGATGGAGATCATGTACATGCTCCAATACATGCCATAGCGAGATCGCATCAAATTCGTGAGGGGCCAGTTCGTAAAAGCGGGAGATATCCTCTAACTCCACCTTGTTCACTGTTTTCGCCACCTGCCGGGCATCTGCATCGGGTTCCAGCCCATTTACCTGCCAGCCATGCTGCTGCATATGCTGTACAAAAGCACCGGTACCACTTCCCACATCCAGCAGGCTGCCTTTCTGTATACCCAGTGCCCTAGCAATGAGTTTTCGTTTATGTTTCAACGTCCGTTTTCTTACCGACTGATACAACCGGTTAATGAGTCCCTTGGATGTATTGGTATGCGAGATATAATTTTCGGATTTATAATAAGGCCCTGCCGATGCGGCATCCGGCGCATCCTGTGTAAAACGGAGCGTACATTCGTTGCAATGCAGAATGATAAATGTTTCACCGCTCACAGTATGATCCTTTGCGGTCAATGCTTTTTGAAATGCAGCGGAGCCGCATACAGGGCAATGGGTATAATGTACAGTACTGGCCATAAAGTGGGCAAAGTAAATTGAAAAAAAGGAAATAGCAGCGCCCGTTATCAGGGCAGCGCCTGGTAAGTAGGACCCGCTTCATCCGGCACCACTATTTTAGTATTGCCGGTTGATGACAACTCCAAACCATGTTCAGAAAAATACCAACCCAGGAATACCAAAGCCAGTATACCCAGCGCCAGGGCCCAGGCCCACCAAAAAGACTTTTTCCCTTCGGGTTGATTCAGCATTTCCACCATTTCTGCCGCCGTCTTTTCTGATTCACCCACCCTTACCGTATGTTCGGCCTTGTCACGGATTACTTTTACTGCCCCGGCCGGCGATTCCGGCGCATAGGCTTCCTGTGCGGGTGTAAATTTTATTTCTCCTGCGAGGCCTCTGTTCAGTAAGCCTACCCCATTCCAGGTGATGGTACTTCCCGCGGTCAGTTGCTTTTTGAGATCAAATGAGAAATCGTTGAAACGAAAGATGGCTTCGCGGTCGGATATACCGAACTGCAAGGCCAGCCATTGAAAAAAATATTTATCCGGTAAATGACTTTCTGCCTTCCAGGCAAAACGATATGCCGGCGCATGAATCATTTTATTGGGAAAATCCACCCGGGCCGGTTCTTTATTCAGCAAGCAAGTGCCTACACCCGGCAAGGGCAATTCTTTGTGCAACAGCAGGTATTGATACAATTCAGCAAACATGAATGAAAGGGCACCCGATTTTTCCGTAACGCCGCTTCTTCCGGCGAATGAGCTCTATTCCGCGAACAGGTACCGGCCACAAATGTATTGGAAGAAAGCAGTTCTTCGTTCGCATATCTGCTTTTTTTTCGGGAGAAGGAGAATTTAAGTCTCTAACAGCAGGAAAAAAACAAACCGGGTGGTTCACATCCTGCTGTTTCAGCAAGAACCTGTACCACCCGGTATCATTATATTAATGCTTTTGGTCGAAAGAAAACACCACACCACCTACAAAGTTGAATCCATAGGAGGGATACTGATTCCATCGCTGGTATTCTTTGTTGAACAGGTTATTGAACTGTGTCCAGAGATTTACATTCTTTGTTATTTTGAATTCAAGACCCGCATTTAAATCCACGGCACCAGTAAGCCGGTCTTCCACATTTCCTTTCTTCAGGTATTTAGCACCTTGCCAGGCAAACAGGTCTGTTTTCAACCAAAGGTCTTTGATGATCTGCAGGCGCATCGCTGCTTTCAGTTCAAGCGGTATCAAGCCCCAGGCTTTGGCATTGTCTTTCAATCCGGAAAACTGATTGAACGTAAGACCGGTGATCAGCGAGAATTTCTCATTGATCGTATAGCCTAATTCACCACCAAAATTCACCACATTGATCCGGCTTTCATTCACCACGCGGAACGATTTTCCATCCCCGGCAGCGGTAGTATCATTGATAAACAAAGGCTGATTATTCAGCTTGTTGAAACCTGCTTTGGCGGAATAGGTAAAGTGATTACCAATGGCTCCTTTAAATCCGGCAAAACGTTCTTCGATCCAGGTATTTTTAAAATCAGTTGGCAGCCATATCCATGGATTTTGTGAGGCCAGGTACTGATAAGTTGTTTTGCGGATATAACCTGTCCATCCCGCCTGGAAAGTGAATCGCCTGTCTTCTGTACTCACATCTGCCAGAATATTGGGGAACATTTTAAAGCTCTTATTATCCCAGGATGGACGAATACCCACCTGTGCATTGATCGTTGATGATTTGAATAAAACGGATGGTGAGAGATAATAAATAGTATTGTTCAATGCGGCTTTCCCATTGGGCGATAGACGAGTGAGATCAAACGTGAGTCCGAGGTTGATCGTAAATGCTTTCCCAACTGTTTTTTGCAGCGGAAGATGCAATACCGTGTTGCTTTCTGAATTTTTTCGGTTATCGCTGAACACATCCACCCTTGCTTCGGGTGCATAGGTAAGACCGAATTGCGTTTTATTAATATTGTGCATGGCCACCCTTCCGCTGATAGTCTGAAAATTTTGTTTCAGAGAATCCACCGGCAATACCAGGCTTTGCGGTTCATACCCGTACTTGTATGTGCGCAACTGGTTCATTCCTATGCTGGCATCCCATTGCAGGTTATTACCTGATTTAAAATAGCCCGCCAGCCGCACATTCGTATTGGCGAATTTCTGGTAATCCCGTTTGCCATCAGACCCCACATGTTTGGCATAAATATTCAACCCGGCTGTACTGCCATCTCCCAGTGAAATTCCGGCCTGTATGAAGGGCGTGCGTAAACTTCCAAAGCCCGCTTTGATATAGCTGCTGTTATTGAATTTACCGGCTGTATCCACATTCAACGCCAGAGGCTTCAATGTTCCGGGCTGATAGGCGAACAACAGGTTTTGATTCGGGATATCATAATTAAGCTTTGGCTTGGTGGTATCCGCTGAGGGCGGCGAAGCATTGAAATTGATCTTTGCCGCTTCCCGCAGCACAGGTTTGAAACTGGATACAATATTCACACCGCCATTCTTCGTGGTATCTTTTTGTGCCTGCATTGCTAATGGACCGGCAATAGCCGTCATCAGTAAAAAAATACGATATAGCCTTTTCTTCATCATGTTTATATATTTCCCCTTCCGGGTGGTTCGTTCTTTTATTTTACTATCAACGTTCAGATAAATCAAAATGTAACCACTCAACACTGAACGAAAACTTTATAACTAATAACTTTCAACTCTCAATTATCAACTTTCAACTATCCCCCCACTTTACTCGACTTCCCTTCTTCCTCCGATACCACATCGAGTTTTGCCTGTGCTTCACTTTTCAACTCCGGATCCAGTGTATTATCCACCACGCTCTGGAAAGTGGCTTTAGCATTGAAATAATCTTTCTGTTTGAAATAAATATCTCCGAGTAATATATATGCTTTCGTGATCCAGAAATCGTATGAGCCGGATTTATTAATGGTTTCAAATGCGGCTTTCTCAGCATCGGAAAGTTTATTGAGCTGGAACCAGCAATTGGCGATCTCATAACGGGCTTCTGCTGCCAGTGCTGCTTTGTTCAATTGCACCACCGATTTAAAACTGGCAATAGCCTGATCGTACTGCCTGTTCACTTCAAAAGATTTTCCAATGGCCATATTAGCCAGGGTCTTATCATCCGCACTGCTGCCTTTGGAAGCGGTCAGTTCTTTCGCATTCTCCATGGCTTCCGTCCATTTCTGTTGCTGATACTGGCAGCGTAAGAGTCCGCGCATGGCTTCCAGTTTATTCTCCTGACTGGCCGTGATCTGTTTTAACTGAAGGAAATAGGCTTCTGCTTTTGCATAATTCTTCAGTTCAAAGAAGTTGATACGTGCGGCATTCAATATGGCCCTTTCTGCATATTTATTGGGTGCGTTGGAAGCAACCGCTTCATAGGCACCGAGGGCATTGTTCCAGTCTTTCTTTGAATAATAGATCTCAGCCCGGTTGAATTGAGCATCAAGCGCATAGGCACCATCCGGGAAGCGTTGAATATAATTATTGAAGGCGGTCAGTGCTTCGTTGATCTTCTGATCATCATACTTTTTCTCAGCAGCATAGTAAGTCAGCGAATCTTCCGTGTTCACACTCAGGGGGCGACCCGCCTGCCGCATAAAATCAGCATATTCGTCCGGCTTACCATCCTCAATATAAATTGTCTTTACATTGTCGAGGGCATCCTCTGCTTCGGGTGAACTGGGGTATTTATCCACCAGTGTTTTGAAATGCTTTAATGCCTCCGCATTATTATCAATATTGTAATAGGCTGTACCCAGTTTCAAATAAGCCTGTGGTACGAGACTGGCGTTGCCGCTGGTTTTGATCACATTGCTCAGGTAAGGAATAGATTCCCGGAAACGCTCATCACCCATATAAGTATTGGCGATCTCCATATTGGCATCGGTTACCAGTGATGAATTGGGAAACTTCCGGATCATGGTGTTCATCAGTGATATCTTATCATTGGCACTTTTCACACCGGCCAGCATGGCATTCTGAAAAGTGGCATAATCTTCCGCTGGCCAGGAGAATTTGATCACATTATCATACATGGTCTTGGCACGTGCATAATCCTTCTGCATGAAATAACAATCCGCCGTACGGATATATGCATCCTGTGTAAATTCATTGGAGTTGAGCGCAGGGTTTTTCGCCAGCGGCTCAAAATATTTCTGTGCTACCGGGTAATTTTCTTTCCGCAGGTAGGCATAGCCAAGGTTGTAGCGACCATTGTTGCTGTTTGCTTCTCCGCTGGTGGGCGAACCGGCCCCTTCGTACAACTGATAATACTTGATCGCATCATCCAGTTTATTATTGCGATAGGCCAGCTCTCCTTTCCAGAAATGCAGGAAAGGTTTTACAGAACCATTATTGGGGTCTTCCAATGCCTTATCCAGCAAGGATTCTGCTTCGGCCAGTCTTCCGTCATTAATCAGTTCGGCAGCCCTGCCATACAATATTCGAGGGTAGACCCTTTTTGCATTCTCAGAAGGCTTGTCGAGGCTTTCGAGTAATGTCTGGGCATCTTTATAATTATTGGTATTGGCCAGCACATCCACCATCAGTTCTTTCGCCTCTTTGTTATACTGAGATGCGGGGTAATCCGAAATAAAGGCTCCGAGGCTGTTCAGTGCCTCATCCTGATAGCCGAGTTCGTAGGAGAGCTTCGCATACTGGTATTTCGATATCTCTTTTTGTTCGGTATTGCTGCTGTTGGAAGAACAGAACAGGTAGGCATTACGGGCATTTGCTTTTTGTCCGGTTTTCAGGTAAGCATCGCCCAGCAGGTACATGGCATGCTGGCTGAGTGAATCATCTTTTCCACTGAGTTGTTTGAATCCTTCAATGGCTTTGGTAAGTTGTTTGCCCTGGTAATAACAATAGGAAAGTTCATAGAGGTCTTCGCGGCGCACCTTCTTGGAACGGCCCACATAATCTTCCAGATAAGGTAAGGCTTTGGCATATTCCTTTTTTTCGAAATATGCATGCCCCAGCATTTGTTTCAGCTCCAGGTCATAATACTGTGAATTGCTGCCCGATTGAAGTTTATTCTGAATATAATTGATGGCTTCGTCTTTTTTACCCTGTACATATAATATCTGGGCGATATAATAAGGCACTACGGTTCCATATTCCTTTTCATTCTCCACGATGCGGAAGCTCTCCAGCGCGGAAGCATATTGGCGGTCTTTGAAAGAAAGGAACCCATAGTAATAATTTGCATCGAGATAATTGGGATCGTCTTTAATGCTGCGGATACTGTTGAAAAGAGGTTTGGCCTCGGCAAAACGCTGCAGGGTAAAATAGGCATAACCCTGGTGGAACTTCATATCTGAAATTTCCCGGTTGCTGAGGTTGGCAATATCGGTACGTTCATACCGGTTGGCCGCATCGGCAAACTTTTGCTGGCGGAAATAATACTCGGCCAGGTGATAATTCATCATCTGTACCCGGGCATTGTTTTTTTCCAGATCGATGTACTCGAGTGCATCATCTTCGGCACGGCCTTCGTTTTGCTTCAACGCACAAACAAGGGCATAATAATTTATTTCCTGCACGGTAACAGGAGCATTGACCTTATCGGTCTCCCTTACAGATTGCTTGAGTTCTTTAAAAAGCGGGTACGCCAGGCTGTACTGTTCTTTCTGAAAGTATTCTTTAGCTTCCTTAAATGTGGCTTCGGGATCGGTATAAAAACGGGTTTGTTGCGCGGATAGCTGTGTACTGAACAGGGTGGCGATAATTGCAATGCGAAGATTCTTCATGATGGAATGTCCTTTAGTCCTTTGTACTGCCTATGCAGGTTGATTGCTAAACGTTGCGAATATTCAAATTATTTCAGGTAAACCCAAACATCGTTCCAAACAGGTGTGGATAAGTGCATTGTTTTTACTGCTTTAACATATTGTTGGGTATAACTGCGTTTCCTGATTGTGAAAAGCCCCATTCCTGCATGAGAATGTGTTGTATGCGGAATAAAGATTTGGGATTATCTTTACAGCTAACTGTTAAAAAATATAACACCCGTGAAAAAACTATTCAGCACAAAATATTCCGATACCTCCATTTCGCTTTCCCTGCTTGTACTTCGTATATCACTTGGTGCCATGATGCTGCCCCATGGATATCAGAAACTGATGAAATTTGCCTCCTCCTCCGGAAAATTCCCCGACCCCTTTCATATCGGCAGTACGGCTTCCATGGCACTTACCATATTTGCAGAATTCTTTTGCGCTGCGTTCATCATCATGGGGCTGCTGACACGGCTGGCGTCCATTCCCCTGATTATTGCCATGGCAGTGGCGGTGTTCTATTCCCACCACGGCCAGGTTTTTGGAGAGGGCGAACATGCTGCTTTGTACCTGGCGGGTTTTATCAGCATTCTGCTGGCCGGTCCGGGTAAATATAGTTTGGACAAACTGATAGGGAAATAATTAATATCTTCCCCTCTATGAATAAAGCCAAACTGGCCGAAACCGGTATTATAGTTATCATTATTGTATTGTTCTATCAGTTGGTCACATCACTGATCACTGCCATATCTGGTATTTATTTGCTGGTTGCCAGCCCCTTCCCGCGTATTGGAGGGTCATTATTTCTATATCTCTATATTTTCTTTCCGGTGATACTCTACCTGATTGCCATTTATCTTTTAAATTTTTATAAAAAAAATCTGGCCGAATGGCTGGCAGGCAATGAAGATGAAGCCGTCGCTTTAAATGTTTCTCCGCTGTCCATCCTCTACGTTGCCCTGTTTTGTATATGTATTGTAAGCCTTTTCAATGATCTGCCGGTACTTCTCTCGTCTGTTTTCGATTTTTCGGCACCAGAGAGCAGCGAGCGCGGATTGGGCATGCCCGATATGAATTTATCCGGTTTTGCAAAGATGCAGCGAATGGCGGGGACAGCATTATTTATACGATTGCTCTTAACAGTGATATGCCTGGCTATAGCTTCTGCAAAATTATTTTCCAGTACCCGTACGAAAAATGAAGGGGCTGAATAACTAATATTGATATGTTTACTTCTGAAACACAAATACGGGTACGCTACGCCGAAACAGATCAGATGGGGGTGGTCTATCATAGTAATTATTTTCCCTATTTCGAATCCGCCCGGGCAGAGTCGATCCGGCAACTCGGTTTTACCTATGCTGATATGGAAAAAATGGGTGTCATTATGCCGGTGGTGGATGTACATTGCCGGTATCTCCGGCCCGCCGTGTACGATGATCTGCTCACGATCAAAACCATGCTGAAGGAATTACCCCTTCATCATAAAATAGAATTTCATCAGGAAGTGTACAATGAAAAAAAGGAATTGCTCGTTGTCGGAAAGATCACGCTTTATTTTATGGAAGCTAAGGGCATGAAAAGGACGACCATGCCACTGCTTTTGCTGGAAAAACTGCAATCCTATTTCCCTTAATTTTAATGTATGGACGAATCAGCAGCACCTTTGCCCGAACCCCAAGAGCCGGTACAGCCCCCATCTCCGGACCAGGTGGAAGAGCGTATACCAGTCCCCCCTAAATGGGAAACACAACAAAACTCGTCCAATATCTGGCTGCGTTCCTTTATCAGCCTTGCTGCCTACCTGGTGATCGGCAATTATATTTTTCCGAGTTACAGAATATTATTACTCATTACCGCCATATTGATCATACATGAACTGGGACATTTCATTGCCATGAAAATGTTTCGGTATAAAGACCTGGGCATTTTTTTCATTCCCCTCCTGGGCGCCTATGTGTCGGGCAGCAAGCGGGAAGTGTCTCAAACACAATCGGCCATCATTCTGCTGGCAGGCCCCTTACCGGGTATCCTGTTTGGAATCATACTGTTTTTGTTGTTTAAGCAAAACCCGTTTCAGGAGTTTGCCGGTATGTCCTATTATACCATCGCGATTTCCTTTTTATTTCTCAATCTGATCAACCTTATTCCGGTTTACCCGCTCGATGGCGGACAATTGCTGAACCGGGTGTTCCTGGATGAAGAGAGTTGGGTAAGCAAAGGATTCATCCTCCTTTCCATTGCAGCCCTTTGCTGGATCGCACTTTTTGCCTTTAGCACACCCTCCTATCCGTTACTCCTCTTTCCTGCCATAATGCTGCTGCGTTTATTTGGAGATAAGAAAATGACCTCGATCGAAAAAAGAATAGAAGCCGAAGGCATTCACACCGATCTGGATTATGCAGATCTTCCTGATGAAGATTACTGGAAGATCCGCAATATTCTCATTGAAGAACATGCCGGATTTAAAGATATTGACCCCGCCCCACCCTATACCTACAGCCCTAAGGAAGACAGGATCGTGCAAATGATTAAAGGATTATTGCACCGGCATCTCATTCAGGATATGCCGCTGGTGGGTAAATTGGTCACCATACTGATATGGCTGGCTGCATTTGCCTTACCCTGGTTTCTGGGAATCTATGAGGTCATTTTACACAGATTGGGTTATTAATAAAAAAACGCAGGTATTCACCACCTGCGTTGAAATAAATGAACCGCGCCCAACTATACCCGGTAATAATCGCCGCGCCAGTTTTGAATAGCTTCTTTGATTTGTTTGGCTGAAAGGTTTTCCGCTACTGCCCTTTTAGCGAGGCCGGGAAATTCTTCATCACTCGCAAAGCGCAATGCGATGATCTGCCCCATGCGTATTTGTTTGTCAAAAGGTTTACCGGTAAGGATATAATGCCGGAAATTTTCTTCGGCCCGTATGGCCCTGTCCTGCGCTCGCAATGCAAAAGCCCGGGTGAACCAGAAAAGAAGGAAAAAAATAATGGCCACCACAACCAGCAATGCGGCGGAATAATGTGTATGTGCATCCGCCTGCAACAGGTTCACAATACTGCCGATCAGCAATGCAAGAATAAGGGTGGATGTAACATAGTGAAAAAGCGGTACTAAACGCGTGTGGTTTTTAAAATTCTGAGTAGACATAAATCAGTTGTTTTGAGTTGTATTAATCAGGGGCAAGATAACCTGTTTTCATCCATAATATAGAAAAAAAGATTTATAAGTATTTGTTCTTATTATTTAAGTTCGTCCAGCACCCGAAACATTTTACTCACCACACCTGCCGTTCTTCCGTTATAATTATTCACCAGGAATGAAAAAATATAGGTGCGTCCATCTTTGGAAGTATGATAGCCGCAATAACCCTTTACATCGCTGATGGTTCCGCTTTTCATTTTCATGCCATTGTATTCGGGAAGGCTTTCATAAAAACGTTCGAACCAATTTTGTTTCCGCGCATATTTCAATATTTCCACCTGTGCATGGGTCGTTACCCGGTTGATCGGAGAAAGCCCTGATCCATCGTTGATATTCAGTTCGTCTTCGTCCAGCCCTTTGTTTTTCCAGAATTGCTTTATCAGTTGAATACCATCTTCAGTTGTACCCTTCTTATTTTTTTCTGCAGATAAGGTTCGAAGCAATGCCTCACCATACAGGTTGATACTTTTCCTGTTGAACCAGTAAATGATTGAGTCGAGTGCCGGGGAAAAATGAATGTATAGGGTATCCGGAGAACGTTCAAATAAATAGAAATCTTTACCGCCTGATCGGTATGATGTTACATCTCCTGTATAGAAACCTACACGTTTTATGTATTCTTTAAAGTCTATACTCAGATTGACATCAGGCTGTGCATCTGCAGCAGCAATGTTGAAACTTTTTTCTCCGGCAGGTACCGTGCCTTCAATTACGGCATGTTTGTTTTCAGGCAAATAATATACATAGGCATTGTCGCCACTTCCGGGTTTACCGGTTTTGCAATTATTGATTAGTTTGTACCACCCTCTTGTTTTTGCGGTATCAATTTTCACCGGATCCCCTTCCTGCTGACCCGGTTTAAAAAAAATGTCGTACTGGTTCTCTTTCCAATTGATGATTTTGGGAGCAGCACCGTAATAATTACCCATATCCTCATAGATCCATCCGGAAGGGATATTTTTATCTTTCTCCTGCTCTACAATGAAGAAATCACTGATACTTTTTCTTCCTTTCTGCTTGAGGGCAGATAACACTTTACCAAACACGAAATCCGGTTCAGCCGATTTGTACCGGCTGCTGCCTAATGTAGGATCGCCCGACCCGGTCATAAATACATTATTACCCGCCGCCAGATAGAAAACAGTTTTATACCGGTAATCCTTTCCCAGCATTTCAAAAGCCGAAACACTGGTGATGATCTTTTGGGTAGAAGCCGGGGCCAGACCCACACGCGAATTCTTATCAAAGACAACTTCACCAGTTTTGGCATCCAAAACATACAGTGAACTAATGGCATACTTTACTTGTTCATCTTTTTCAAATTCCCGGAAGGCATTTTTTACCCGGTCAGCAACCGGCTGCGGAAAAACAATATGTCCGGTAAAACAAAACACAAGGAGGAACAAGGATCGTAGCATGCAGATTATTATTTACCGAAATTAAAAAGATTTAGCTTTGCAATATGGAAAATGAAGTTAAAGAACCGGCGCCGAAATATAATTATATCAGTCCGGAAGAATACCTGGCGCTTGAGCGAAAGGCCTCCATCAAAAGTGAGTATTTTCATGGCCAGGTACTTGCCATGGCCGGAGCAAGTCTGCGTCATAATCTGATCGAATCGAATATAATGGGTCATATTTCAGGGTTTCTGGAGGGCAAGAAATGTACTGTAATGGGGAGTAATATGCGTGTAAGCAGTCCTTCCGGAGAATCATATATGTACCCGGATGCATTAATTTATTGCGGAGATCCTAAATTAGAGGACGATAAATTTGATACCCTTACCAACCCGCTGGTGATATTCGAGATTCTTTCTCCTTCTACCATGGGTATTGATAAGGGAAGAAAGTTTTTCTTTTATCAGCAGATACCTTCATTACTTCAATATATAATGATCGATTCTCAAAAACGTTTTATACAAATTGCCAGGAGACAATCGGATATTTCGTGGAAAATGGAAACCCTGGATGAAAAAGATCCGGATTTTGAAATTACTGCCCTGAACTTTCACTTTTCACTGGACAGACTCTATCAGGGAACAGGCTTATAAATAACAACTATGCAAACCATTAACGCTTCTATCATAACCATTGGAGATGAGCTCCTGATCGGACAAACCATTGACACCAACAGCGCCTACATTGCCCAGGAATTGAATAAGATCGGTATTTGGATGCGCCGTCGTGTGGCCGTTGGAGATGTATATAATGATATCTGGAAAGCACTCGATGAAGAAGGGAGCCATTCCCAGATCGTCATCATTACCGGAGGATTGGGCCCTACTGCAGACGATATTACCAAACCACTCCTTTGCAACTATTTTGGAGGCACACTCGTGGTGAATGAAAAAGTGCTGGCCCATGTAAAACACCTTTTTGAAGTGGTGTTTCGCCGGCCCGGCCCGATACTCGAACGAAACCTGAAACAGGCCGAAGTACCTGATGTATGTACGGTTCTATTCAATGAACGAGGTACGGCACCCGGTATGCTGTTTACCAAACCCAATGCGGCACCAGATGCCCCTCCAACGCTATTCTTCTCCCTGCCGGGCGTGCCGCATGAAATGAAAGGGCTCATGAACAAAGAAGTGATCCCTGCCATATTAAAAGCCTTTCATATGCCGGCCATCGTACACCGTACGTCCGTTACATTTGGACAAGGAGAATCCATGATCGCAGAAATGCTCAAAGATTTTGAAGCCGGACTCCCCGACACCGTGAAACTCGCCTATCTGCCCAACTATGGTATCGTAAAACTCCGCCTCACCGGCAGGGGCAATACTACAGATGAAGCGAATCAACTGGTAGAGCCCCTGTTTCAACAACTCCAGGAATTAGTAAAAGAATCACTCGTAAGCAACCATGATGAAGGATTGGAATCAGTGGTCGGAAATATCCTGCTGAAGAAAGGTAAAACCATGGGCACTGCGGAAAGCTGTACCGGTGGTTATATCGCTCATCTCATCACGTCGCGACGGGGATCTTCCGCCTATTATAAAGGCTCTGTGATCAGTTATGCAAATGAAATAAAAGAACACCTGCTGGGCGTATCGCCCCAAACCCTGACCACCGCAGGGGCCGTGAGCGAAGAAACCGTACAACAAATGGTAAAAGGCGCCTTATCCGAACTAAATACCGATTATGCGCTCGTTACCTCCGGCATTATGGGTCCGGATGGTGGCAGCGACGAAAAGCCAGTCGGTACCGTATGGGTAGCAGCCGGCACCCGCCTGCCAGACGGAAATTTGCATATCGAGACCCTGCAACTTCATTTACGCTTCGACCGGATGCGGAATATCAGTATGACCGCCAACCATGCCCTTAATTTTCTGCGCAAATTCATCCTGCGGTATTAAGGTTGGAAGTGTTTCCGCGTATTAGCCGGAATCATTTACCTTTGAGCCGCGATTGTAATGCCTGAACTGCCTGTATTTTCTATACAGCGGACTGATCATATTTGCAATCCATCAACAACAATCAAAACCTTAAACGATTTTATGGCTTTAGTGGATTTAATAATGCCAAAACTGGGTGAAAGTATCATGGAAGCCACCGTGCTGAAATGGCATAAACAACCCGGTGACACCGTAAAGATGGATGAAACGGTCCTTGAGATCGCTACCGATAAAGTAGACAGTGAAGTACCCAGCACCGCCGCCGGTGTTATCGAAGAAATTTGCTTTAATGTAAACGATGTGGTACCTATCGGTACCGTCATTGCTAAGATCCGTACCAGCGCCGCAGCACCTGTAACAACTCCGGCTCCACAACCAGTGGCAAGCACTCAACCCACCACACCCAAATTTCAGGAAGCCGTGGTAGTGGCTGATAAAGCAGCCACCCCTGCTGCAACCACAGGCAATCGCTTTTATTCACCTTTAGTACTGAATATTGCAGCCAGTGAAGGCGTAAGCATGACCGAACTGGAACAAATACCTGGTACTGGCAACGAGGGAAGAGTAACCAAGAAAGATATTCTCCAATATGTAAGCGAAAGAAAAGCTGGCGGACACAAACCAGCCAGCCCGAATCAACAGGATACCCTGGTAGTGCCACTCGCCAAAATAGAACAAACAACCAATACGCAGCAACCTGCAACGCAATCCGCCAGCAGCAACCAGCTAACCACCTACCAGGGCAATGTTGAGATCATTGAAATGGACCGGATGCGCAAACTGATCGCTGATCATATGGTGCGAAGTAAACAAACCAGTCCGCATGTAACGAGTTTTACAGAAGCCGATGTAACTAACCTGGTTCAATGGCGCGATAAAGTAAAAAAAGAATTTGAAAAAAGAGAAGGCACCAAGATCACGTTTACCCCGCTCTTTATCGAAGCGATCGTACGTTGTATCAAAAAATTCCCTCTCATCAATTGTTCGATTGACGGTAATAATATCATTATTAAAAAAGATATCAATATCGGTATGGCCACGGCATTACCCAGCGGTAACCTGATCGTACCTGTTATTAAGAACGCGGATCAACTGAACCTGGTGGGCCTCACCAAACAGGTGAATATACTCGCTGATACAGCCCGCAATGGCAAACTGAAAGCCGATGATACACAGGGTGGCACTTTCACCCTTACCAATGTGGGCACTTTCGGCAGCCTCATGGGAACGCCCATCATCAACCAACCACAAGTGGCCATTATGGCTGTGGGTGCAATAAAGAAAAGGCCGATGGTGATCGAAACACCTGCGGGTGATAGTATCGCCATTCGTCATATGATGTACCTGAGCATGAGCTATGACCACCGTATTGTGGATGGAAGCCTCGGCGCTACTTTCTTAACAGCGGTGGCCAAGGAACTGGAGAATTTTAAACCTGACAGGGAGTATTAAAAGGTTCAATAGGTTGCATAGGTTCAATAGGTTGAAGAAGTTGAATACAGTTGCTGGGTACTAGTCACTCGTTAGTAGTTGGTTGGCGTGCCCGCCGTGGCGGGTTGCTGGTGGCTCGAAGCTCGTGGCTGGTAGCTCGCAGCTTGTATCTGGCTGTTTTCTTGCAGCTTGAAGCTCGCAGCTATTAGCTAATTGCAAACTGTCAACTGCCCACTGCAAACTATTTACTGCTAACTTCTACCGAAGGTTTTCCGTATTTCTCTCCTTTGAATTTAAAGGTATTCCCCTTCCGTTTCAGAATAAAAATATTATCGTACTCACTGTCTTTCAGATCGGCGGCAACCACTTTTGTTCCGCAAATCTTATTAGCAATATCATCCACCGTATTCGAATGGCCCACCACCAGGGTATTGCCTTTGCGGATGGCTTTCAATTGCTGAATGAACATATCCATCGAATCGGGCTTGCTGCTGTACAACTGCAGCGGCACTTTCAGAAATAATTCCTTGAGAGGCTTCGCCGTTGATATCGTGCGCAGCGTATTCGTGGAATAAATATGTTTAATATTTTTCCCGCTCAGCATCTGCTTTAATGCCAGCGCACGCTCCTGCCCTTCATAAGTAAGCGGCGGGTCTTTGATGGTCTGCATCGTTTCCGGATCAATACCCGTTGCTTTCTCCGCATGACGAACCACGTAAATAGTAGTGCCGCAAGAACTCAGTAATAGCATTATAACGAGAACAGGAATAAATCGCATAAGCAGTATTTTAACGTTCTAAAATTAAACTTCCTTTCGGATTTACCTGTCTTTTTTGTAAATTAGTTTACCTAAATAAGTCATGCTATGAAATCCTTGTCTGAAACATGGTTCGCCGAAGGCCGTATCGATTTTGAATTAAAGAAATACACCCTGCTCGCATACCTGCAGGAAGTGGGCAAATATTTTAACGAAAACAGACTCTATCCCCAACTGGCAGATATTATCTTCCACTATAATAATATCGTGGCGTTCCGGGAAAACAAGAAATACCTGCAGGAACATTTTCCAAAAAAGCTTACCGGTATTCAAATGGAGAAACTACAAATTCTCTATGAGCAAATGATCGAAGACGATGAACTGATGTCGGAGCTTGAAGATATTATACATTATTCAGCCGCCAGGATCAAAAGCAGTATTCACAATGGTACCGAGATCTATGAATTTGTAGAAGAGCGCATGAGCATCTCACCCGTAGGCATTATTCCGCTCGATACCCAGGAAGGTTATTTTTTCCTCAGCAGCGGTGATGTAAAAAGCACCCGGGTGTATCAATACCGGTTGTCCATCTTCGGCAAGCATGATGAAAAATACAGGAGTATTAAAACCAGTTTTCTGGATCACTGGCAGCGCAGTATCGCCAGCACCTATGAACACATTAAATCCGAACTGATCCGGATAAAAAAAGACCTGCCTAATCCCGCTGTCTATTCAATAGAAACACCGCTCAGCTTCCCGATTGACGAAACCCTTTTACCCATCGCCAAACGAAGCCTCGTAAAATTTCTCTCTACTGCAGCATGATTAATTAGCTAATGTGCTAATACGATAATGTGATTATATGATAATTAAATTCACCTGTATTCGTATTAACTGTATTAATTAGCAAATTAGCACATTATCACATTAGCTAATTAACTGTTTCTAGTCCCCACTCCTTCCCTTTCTTCACGGCCGGTAATCCTTCCGTGATCCATTTGGCAGGCTTATCTCCTTTCAATATCCAATCGAAGAATTGCTGCATACGAATCTGGTAGTCGCGCATATCCTGACGCTGCGTTAATCCATGTCCCTGCCCATTGTAATTAAACATCCATACTTTTTTACCCAGCCGGCGAAGGCCGGAGAAAAGCTCGATACCCTGGTACCAGGGAACGGCCCCGTCTGCATCATTGGCCATGATCACCATCGGACTGGTTACTTTCTCCAGGTGGAATAAGGGCGAGTTTTCCATATAGAGCGGCAGCTTTTGCCATAATGTACCACCGATACGGCTCTGTGTTTTTTCATATTGAAACTGACGGCTGATACCACTTTCCCAGCGAATACCTCCGTAGGCACTGGTCATATTGGCAACAGGTGCACCGGCCCATACGGCTTTAAAGAGTTTGGTCATGGTGGCCACCTGTGCAGCCTGATAGCCGCCCCAACTATGCCCCTGTAAGGCCATATTGGTGCTGTCCACCCAGCCTTTCTTCACCAATGCCCTTGCCCCGCTTACAATATAATCAAAGGCTCCCTTTCCGGGATAACCGGTCTTGTATTCAATATCGGGCATAAAGATGATATAGCCCCTGCTCACGAAGAAAGGTACATTCACCGCACTGCGGATTGGGGCTGGTTCTTTATAATTGTACAACCCATCACTCAGTTTTTCATAGAAATAAACGATCATCGGATATTTCTTCTTCGGATCAAAGTCTTCGGGTTTATAAACGAGACCAGTGGCTTGTTTTCCATTATAGGCTTTCCATTTAAACAATTCCACAGTTCCCCAGTTATATTCCTTTTGCTGGGCATTGATGGAAGATAAGCGGATATCGCCATTCACATAGTAAGATGAACTCATACTTCCTCCTACCTTACGTGATGCTCCCGTATGTACATACAAATCAGGCGACGCATTAAAGCTCTCCTTTGTATAGAGGAATATATTGGCGTTTTTGGCTTTATTGAAGAAACTATATGCGTTGGGCCCTGCCGAAATATTATTCACGTGCTGCCAGGGCCATTGCGAAATAAACCGCAGTTCCGACACGCCGGCATACTTCGAAGAATCCTGAAATAAACGCAGGCATCCAATATCAGCCGATTTAAAATACCGTTGCTCATCATTGGTACGTATATATCGAAACGATGTGTGGTTGGGTCTTCCCGGAATATCGTTGAATATATAATAAGGCAGTTTTGCATCAAACGCGACAGTCTCCTTTTTCTTTTGCAAATTATATTCGGGCAGGTTTTCGATCTTCATATCCGGCTGAATACACCAGATATCGTACCGGTCATAAATATACACCGCCGAATCACCCTCGTGCCAGCCCATCACCCCATAATTATTCGGATCATCGGGCGTATCCCATTCTTCATCGTATAAAGGCACTTTAATGCCTGCCGTAATATTTTTAGTAGCGTCTCCATCCCATACAAAATAATGCTTTGCTTTGCGGTCGTACCACATGATGTACTTGCCTGTGGAGGAAGGATACACCTGCCCGGCGAGGTTTTGTTTTACCAGTTGTGTATTGCCGCTGTTTACATCGATCGCATAAATATCCTTCAGAGTATTCCCCTGCCATTGGCTTTCGATGCGTTTGCCATAATCCGTTACCCCTACAAACCTATTTCCATTCCCTTCATCCGTTTGTATGACTTGTGGCAGTTCTTTACTGCCCAATTGAATTATCTGCCGGGACGAAAGATCGACTACTGCCAGAAAGTTTTCCTGTTGTGCCATACGCAAACGGGAAGGCAGCGTTTGTACGGTTTGCAGGTAATCATCATTGTAATGCCAGATATCCAGTTTGGCCTTTTCAAATTCTACGATCGACGTGTCACGGGGTGGTTGTATGGGCGCCACACCAAAGAACAGGCGCTTGCCGTTTTTACTGAAATTAAGATTACCATATTCACTCACGGTCATACCGAGTTTCATATCCACGGAGTTCTTATCCACCAGCATCGTTGCGAACCAGGCGATCTGATCACCCTCATCCGTCATGGTAAAATTTTTAAAATCATTCCCGCCATTGCTCAACAATTTAAAAGTGGCATTTTTCAGATCATATCGTACCACCGCATGCAGGCTGTTCGAATCCAACGGGTCTTTGGCCCGTTCCACCAACAACAAATTTCCTTTTTTACTGAAATAATATTCCAGCGCCTTCGCGAAAGTCACCTCTTCGCCGGAAGAAAGATTACGCAGAATGAGATCATATCCCTGTTCAACTGGTAAGGCAGATGCTTCATCCCCATCTGCATCCATATCATATTCTTCTATTACTTCTGTATCATTTCTTTTTCCGCGTTTCACCGGTTGCGTTAGTATGATTTGCCGCAATGAATCGATCACCTGTGCCAGGCTGTCGATTGCCCTGCGTCCGGTAACCGTACCATTGGCCCTGGGTTTTGCAGGAGCTTCCACTGCTTTCTCTACCTGGTAGGCCACCCATCCGGTACCATTCGATGGTGTTTTATAATTGCGCACCCTTTCCTTTTTCCAGATAGCTTCTTTTCCCAATTCTACAATGGCGAATGAATCTTTCGGAAAATCATCCGCACGTTTCTTTTTGATCTTTGCTTCACGGGTATCCGCATACAAAGGTTTTATCTTAAAGATCACAAAGCGGCTGTCTTCGGTTATCCCTGCATTATACCCGCGGGGGATGCTCTTTCTATAGGCGGAATCGGAAGATTGTATCACCAGCTCATTATCCCCTTCCTGCGGGTCGATGGTATATACCACCCATTTACCATCATTGCTGATCATCCGTTCACCGATATGCTGCCAGCCATTGTATACGGAATGATCCAGCGGTTTCTTTTGCGCGGGCAGCCACGTTGCAATCATCAGTAGTAAAGCCAGAAGAGTTAAAGTTCTTTTCATATAAATAAAATAGTATGATCAGGAAAAAACAGCACGAATAATATTGAAAAAATTAAAATCAGCGGAATATCCCTGAAGGTAACCCAGGAATTTAAAGATATAGACCAATAAAAAATAAGAACAGATACCCAGGAATAAACAGGCCAGTGCCCTTTGCCATCTACCTGCTGTAAATACGGCAAACAGGTGCCATAGCAACATCAGAAAAACCAACCAATCCGTAAAATAATGAATAGCATGCCGCTGTTTGATAAACAGAAACTGCACGGCGTAAGAGCATAACTCCACCGTTACCACCATACCCATACAAAAAAACCAAAATGCCAGGCATTCCGCATAATTATATTTCCGGTAAAAAAATAACCAGGTCAACAGACTGATGAGCGGAATAAACAACAGGTACCGTATCTTCTGAAAACCAAACAGTATCTGCTCCGGATCATTATGCTTGGCGATTACGATATGATGTATATGCCGGTCATACCGGATCAACTGCTGCCCGATGATCAATGCGAGCCCCATTACCAGCAGAAAAAAAGTAACCGGGCTGAAATAGGACTTTCGTTTGCCGCTTAAATATTGCCGGTAGATTACTCCCGGTGAAAACAACAATTCACGCAAGACACGCAGCAAGCCTTTATCAGCATGCGTTACAGCATGAAAAAAATCATGAAACACTTCATGCATGCTCAGCCGGCCCACCGAAGCCTTTTGCCCGCAGTGTGGGCAGTAGCTCCCTTCGAAGGTTTGGAGACAATTATTACAGACCGGCATAGTTAAAAATACTGATTATTTACACCCGGCAAAATAATTTCAACCCGGCTTTTTACCAGTAATCAGGCCGTATTGCCATAGTTTCTTTTTCATTCCCCTATACTGCCATTTACAAGCCTGAATATTCTTTTTCTGTGCGGCGGTTGCCGGCGGGGAAAAGTTGATTTTTTTCCACCAGAGATACATACTGGCCAGAAAATAAACCCGGTATAACCGGCGTGAAGAATGAGCGGTCTCCGCTGATATATCACGGTGATGAATAAACGAAAATCCCGCCTCCTGCATAAATGCGGCAAAGCGTTGCTGCGTTTCGAGATAATTTACCATCCACCCGTCGAGCCATTGCCGGATCACCGGATGATCATTGTGCTGAAAATCGTTTACAAACCCATCCGCCACCACCAGCCTGCCGCCTGGTTTCAGCACCCGGAAGGCTTCCCGGATGAATGCGGCCTTATCATCCGCATAGCAAATACTTTCGCAGCCCCATACCACATCAAAACTATTATCCGGAAAAACGGTAGCACTGTAATTCATTACCCGGAAATCAGTCAATGCCCCAACATTCCTCTTCTCTGCATTCTTCGTTGCCTGCTCCACCTGCCGCTCACTGAGCGTGATGCCGGTAACCCGACAACCCAGCGTAGCTGCCAGAAATATACTGCTGCCCCCCACTCCGCAACCGGCATCGAGTACATGATCAGTTGGCTTTATTGCAGCGGCCTCCATCATCACTTCATTCATTCGTATCAACGATGCGGGAAAGGAACGGACCTGTTTATCCCAATAGCCATAATGTATAGCCAGACTATTGTTCAGGTCCCAGGAATCTTTATATGCGTTCTCTGTGTCCCGGTAATATTCAACAATTTTTTGATGATAATCAGCCTGCTGCATGTTGCGTAAGTTTTTTCTCCACTTTTATTAATACGATCACATGTATAATAAGCGCGATAGCAATAACACCCACACCCACAAAAAACCATTTGCTCAGAAACTGGTCTTCGCGGTATACAGCAAAAGCGAGGATGATGCCATAGACCGGCTCCAGGTTATAGGTAAGATTGACCGTAAAAGCAGATAATCGTTTCAGTGCATTGGCGGATAACTGGAAGGCGATCACGGAACAAAGCCAGGACAACATCAGCAACCACCCCCAATTCGCCGCATCAGGGAAGAAATGGGGCTCCGGGTTTCGCTGCAAATAAAAAGGCAGCAGTACCGAAAGGGTCAGCAACCCACCCGTTTGCTGCCAGGTAAGCATGGTTTCCACATTGATCCGTTTCAAAAATTCACGATTGAATATCGGGAACAGCGATGCCAGCACCGCCGATATCAGCCCGATGATGATCCCGGTTTTATATTGTGTATCAAAATGAAAAATGATATAGATACCGGCAAGTGTGATCAACCCCAAAAACAATTCCAGCCAGTTGATCCGTTTTCCCAATATCAGGGGTTCAAATAAGGCTGTAAAAAAACCGATGGCAGAAAAACAAACCAATGCCACCGATACATTTGAATACTTGATGGATCCGTAAAACGTGACCCAATGCATAGCTGCAATAAAGCCCACTCCTGCAATTTTACAAATATCAGCGAATGAGATATGGTGTATCTTTTTCCGTAAGCCAAATAACAACCACATAGTAAGGGCCGTGAGCAGCAACCGGTACCATACGATCATGCCTTCATTCAGCGTAATCAACCGGCCCAATATACCAGTAAACCCGGCCAGGAATACCGCCATATGCAATTGCAGAAATGCTTTTTTCATGAATATGCAAACTATGAAATTATTGGACAGACACGGCATCCGTCAGCAAATATCCCGCTCCATAACAAACGAACGGAATGATCTGTTTTCCGGTCACCCCTGTATTCCCTGAACAGGATATCCCGAAAAGATATAAATTACAGCCCATGCTGCTGATACAACTTACCGGATTATCAGGTGCAGGCAAATCATCCATTGCTGCACTTACCCGCGACCTGCTCCGGGAGAAAAATCACACCGTGATGCTGGTGGACGGCGATGAATGCCGGAAGACGATCTGCAAAGACCTTGGCTTTTCACGGGAAGACCGCCATGAAAATATCCGCCGGCTGGGGATGCTGGCCGATAAATATGTAAAAGCCGGCCATATCACGATCATTGCCGCGATTAATCCCTATGAAGCCATTCGTAAAGAGTTGTCGAAAGAATATGGGGCATTGACCGTATGGGTGCATTGCAGCCGCGAAGAACTTTTCAGCCGCGATACAAAGGGATTATATAAAAGGACCTTATTGCCCGACGATCATCCGGATAAGGTCAGCAACCTCACCGGTATCAATGACAGTTATGAAGAACCTGCTGATCCGGCACTCATCATTCAAACCCATACCGAATCATTATCCGCTTCCGCACAGCGGCTCGCGGATTTTATCCTGCAAGAAATTACAAACTGATTTGTCTTTTTTCTTCTAGCAGTTGATACCATTCCATGGCATTGGCCAGCGGGCCTGAAATTTCTACAGGCTTCCGCTCTTCAGCAAATACCTGATCCGGATACTTGGCATGAAAGCGGCTTCGCTCCTTTATTTTTTCTTTCATCTCATCCGACATCTGCATTCCGGAAGCAGTTGCAATCTCTTCCATGATCGCTTCGATACCCTGGTTATAATTCAGCAGTATTACCTGATCATCTGTTTGTACAAGCTGATAAAACCGGGCCAGTATTTTTTCCATTACCCTGGAAAAATAATCATCCATTTGCGTATAATCCAATTCGTCTTTAACCATACCCATCAGTTCCGGTTCGATCAACCCCGGCACAGCCTGCATACCCCTTCTTTTTTGCTGGGATTGCAGCACTTCATCCGGTTTACGGTATAAAAAGATAAAGGGTACAGCAGGAAACAACTTTCGCAATTTTTCATAAAAGAAAATATGCCAGCAATCGGTCTTAATGAACAACCGCTTTTCTGTTCCGTTTCTTTTTTGTGCATGAAAATCCACTGCGGCCATCAACCATTGCTCCAGTTGTTCATCCGCAATCGTATGCCCCTTATAAGGAATGCGGAGTATTTCATCGAAAAAAGGCACTTCAGATAAAACGATATGCTCCGGGTCAAGGCAAAGGGATTGGGTAACCAGCGTGGAGCCACATCGCGATAAATGAAATACAATGGCTGCTGGAGTAGCTGTTTTCAGGTTTTTCGACCAGGCAGGCAGCATGTCGAGGAGGCTCGTTTGCCGGAAAGGTTTTACATTCTCCGGCAGGGCTTTCATGTGTAATAAACTATGTTCGAAGAAAGGTTCATCCGGGTTTACTGCTCCCATATACAGCCAATGACAGGCACATTCTCCTTCCTGAAAAAATAATTTGTAAGGCAGCCAGTTGTGCAATACCTGTTCCTTTTGGTTCATGTAACGAAAATACGGGAACTAATGATTGAGGGAGTTACTTGCTTTCTACCAATACATCTTTTTCGGGATTGGCGGGCTGCTCGCTGACAGCCAGGGGTTCGGAATTCTTTACCCGCTTTCGGTAATGGGTAAACCAACTGTGCCAGCGTAATTTGAGTACACCCAGAATCCCTTCCTTCACAATGCCTTTATTCATTTTGGAAACACCGAACGTTCGGTCCTGAAATATGATAGGCACTTCTTTGATTAGGAATCCCAGTTTCCAGGCTGCAAATTTCATTTCGATCTGGAAAGCATATCCCACAAAACGGATCTCATCGAGATTGATCGTTTCCAGTACTTCGCGTTTATAACATACAAAGCCGGCAGTGGGATCTTTTACCGGCATCCAGGTAATCATGCGGGTATAGAGGGAAGCACCTTTGGAAAGTGCGATCCGGTTACGAGGCCAATTGACTACCCCACCCCCTTTGATATAGCGGGAACCCACCGCCACATCGGCGCCTTCTTCTTTGCAGGCTTTATAGAGCCGCGGTAAGTCATTGGGGTTGTGCGAAAAATCGGCATCCATCTCAAAGATGAAGGCATAACCTTTCGCGATGGACCATTTGAATCCATGAATATAGGCTGTACCCAATCCGAGTTTGCCTTTGCGTTCTTCGATAAATAATTGTCCGGGAAATATTGATTGGAGTCCTTTTACAATATCGGCTGTACCATCCGGTGACCCATCATCGATCACCAGTACATGAAACCCTTCCTGTAGATTAAAGATAGCCTGAAGGATATTGACAATATTATCCTTCTCGTTATAAGTTGGTATGATGACAATTTTTTCCAATCGGCTATAACTGATAACAGTAAGCTACGAATTTACAAAAAACGGAAGAGATGGCCTGTTAAAATATTCAGGTGGTAAATACCCGGATCAGCCTTTTTTCAGCATGGTTCGGGTATATATTTCGGTAAGCTTTTGTTTGGTATGCTGGGGAAAATCGCCCTTCATCATCCAGTCGTAATACTGAGGCTCTGCACGTAGCACATCGGCCACGGGTCTGCCTTTGAATTTTCCAAAGTTGAATACCTCGGTGCCATTCTCCATTACAAAGCGACGTGCAAAATCAACCACCTGGTCTTCACCAATTACTTTTAGTATGGAGTCGATATTATTCCCCAACTCGGGATATTTAACCAACTGGGCTTCGAGTACTTCATGGGTGGCCGCTGCGTCTGCTTCAGCGCCATGCGCTCCTTCCAGGGTTTTGTTGCAATAAAATTTATAAGCAGCTCCCAGCGTACGGGGCTCCATTTTGTGAAAGATATTCTGCACATCCAGCAACTTGCGGTTCTTCATATCAAAATCCACACCAGCACGCAGAAATTCTTCCATCAGCAGGGGGATATCGAAACGGTTGGAATTATAACCGGCAATATCACAGCCATCCAATACTTGCTTCAACTCCTGTGCCACTTGTTTAAAAGCTGGCACATCCTTCACAATTTCATCAGTAATACCATGAATATCGCTGGCCCCTTTGGGAATGGGAATCCCCGGGTTGATCAGTTTACGCTTCACCGTACGGCTTCCGTCGGTCAGAATTTTTACAATCGCAATTTCCACGATCCGGTCAATTCCGGGGTTGGTGCCCGTGGTTTCCAGGTCAATAAAGGCCAGGGGCTTTTTAAGTTGCAGCATCAGCTTTATAATTATGCTTGATTTTTTATGTACGGGCGGTAAAGGTAACAGTTTTAAGCAGTTAATATAACATCCGGCCGAATTAAAACCCGCAAAAACCAGCGAAAATCGGCTTGCTAACAAAAATCAACTACTTAGTCTGAATCATATCTTATATTTGCATTTACAAAATAAACGAATACGTTTTCCGTTTAACTGACAAATATCCACTCATGAAAAATAAGTTTTTAGCCGCTGTATTACTTTTGATCGTTGCAATTTCTGTAACATCCTGTTATTCATCCCGTAAGCAAGGCTGCCCGATGAATTCACAAGCCAATACCCGATTCAAAGGCTAATCAAAAGTTCCCGCCTTTTTTTATTGCATTACTTTTTTCCGGAAGAATCGTCTTTTCCTGACCTCGCTTTTCTTTACCGAAAGATAAACGCCGTGCAAACCCACTTCCTGCTGTTTGCCTTTTAATTGAAACTGTCCCAATTCTTCTGTCCCCAGGTAATTGGGAAACTGCACCTTTTCCCTTACAAAATCGGAGATAATGAAATCCGAACCCAATTCATGGCATTTGCTTAGCATCCGGGCCGTGGTATTCAATACATCGCCATGATAAGCGATCTCCGATTTATATTTTCCCACTTCTGATACCACCACATTACCTCCATGCATCGCTGCTTTGAACCCTGGCACCCTTCCATAACGTTCCAAATATTGTTTTTCATATCGCCGGATCTGTTTTTCTATCGCAAAAAAACAACGCACACATACCGCATACCGTAATCCTTTTTTCAACGGCCAGGTTACCACCACCTCATCCCCCACATACTGGTACACCCTTCCAAAATAGCGGGCGATCGGCTCACTGATATCATAAAAATAATCCTGCAGAAAATGACTGAACTCCATCTCACCCATTTCTTCGGCGATATCGGTTGAATTGTTCAGGTCTATGAACAGGAATAAACGTTCTTCTTCTTTTACCTGGTGATATTTGCCCAATACCAGATTATAAATAGCATCCCGGCCCAGCTTTCGATGGAGTTCATCCAAAAAATTGGAGAACAGCGAAATCGCTAATGCAATTCCGAGAAACTCCCACAACTTACGGGTGGCAAAAAAATCATAGAGGCTGTGTGGGAATATCGTTTCGTAGGTATTGACCGGCAAATTGATTACCAGCAGCATGATCAGAAAAAATAAAACCAGAAACCAGCATACCACCCGAAATGTTCGGTATAGCAGGTAAAACCAGAATCGGGTTCTGCGGTGCCGGCGGCGAAATTCCTGCGATCGTGTTTCAAAAAATGCAATGGCAAAACCAATAGGCACACTTACAAACAAGGAAGTGGAAAGCGCGATCCAGTTGAACCCATACCGCGCAAACGCGTAAAAAGCAAAGAGCAATACCGAGAGATAAATAATATACACATTATTCCGGGAGATGATTTTCCAGGGTTGCAGCACGTCGAACGATGCGGTATGGCGATCGAGATGGCTGCCCGCCCGCGCACCGATCTCTTCCATCTGCAATGGATTGTTATCACTCATGAGTGTTAGTTTGGAATTTTGTGCTGGTCAACGTACTGCTAATTTAAAACTTAACAGGAAAATTCTTGGCACAAATCAAATATTCCCTACTTTTGCTCTCACATGCAAAATTTCAATCATAATCATCATCATCACTTGCTCCATCGGAGTAGGCCATGATGTTATTATGTTTTTACATAACCAGGGGCTTACTAAGTAAGCCCCTTTTCTTTTTAAAACAGACCTATATGAGTGACATATTGAAAATCGCTGTTCAAAAATCCGGTCGTTTATACGATGGCTCAATGAAACTCCTCAAAGAATGTGGCATTGGGGTGAGCAATGGCAACAACCAATTGAAAGTGACAGCAACTAATTTTCCGGTGGAGATCTATTTTCTCCGGGATGATGATATTCCCGAATATGTACAGGATGCCGTAGCCGATATTGGTATCGTGGGGGAAAATGTGGCTCTTGAAGCCGGTAAAGAAGTGAACAGGATCGAACAACTGGGTTTTGGTAAATGCCGCCTTTCTCTCGCAGTTCCCAAAAATGGCAACCTGCAACAGGTACAGGATCTCGAAGGAAAAAAAATCGCCACGAGTTATCCCAACCTGCTCTCCTCTTTTCTTCGCTCCGTATCGGTCAATGCCTCGATACACGAGATCAGCGGCTCCGTGGAAATCGCGCCGCGTATCGGACTGGCAGACGCGATCTGTGATCTGGTTAGTTCCGGAAGTACACTTTTTACCAATGAACTGGTGGAACTGCAAACCATTCTTCAATCAGAAGCCATATTGATCAGTAATCAGCAATTATCCCCCGGCAAACTCCAGATACTCGAGCGCCTGCTCTTCCGTATACGTGCCGTAAAAAAAGCACAGAACAATAAATATGTATTGCTAAATGCCCCCAATGATAAACTCGATAGTATCTGCCGGTTGTTGCCCGGCATAAAAAGTCCAACGATCCTTCCATTGGCTGAAGCAGGATGGAGTTCCGTACATTCAGTAATCTCCGAATCTGATTTCTGGAATGTAATCGAACAATTAAAAGCCAATGGAGCCGAAGGTATTCTGATCATTCCCATAGAAAAAATGATAGCATGATGACCATCTACACATATCCCACCTTTCAGGAATGGCCAACACTGATCCGACGGCCTGAAGCAACGGCGACCGATATCCGTAAATCTGTCGGGAAGATCATGAAACGTGTACGCCGTGAGGGTGACGAGGCCATCCGATACTATACGAAAAAACTGGATGGTGTAAAACTGAAAGAATTGCGGGTAACGGAAGAGGAAATAGAAGCCGCTGCGGCACAACTACCGGCTGATCTGAAAGAAGCCATACGGGTGGCACAAAAAAATATTGAACGTTTTCATTCCGCCCAGCAGGAAACTGTAACCATTATGGAGACCATGCCCGGAATTCAATGCTGGCGTCAGTCACTTCCTGTCGAAAAAGTTGGACTTTATATTCCCGGAGGATCAGCGCCACTTTTTTCCACCGTACTCATGTTGGGTGTGCCTGCATCCATAGCAGGTTGCCGTGAAATAATTTTATGCACCCCTCCGGCAAAAGACGGCAGCGTACATCCCGCCATCTTATTCGCTGCGCAATGCTGTGGTATCCGGCATATCATAAAAGCAGGAGGTGTGCAGGCCATTGCAGCGATGGCCTATGGCACTGTATCCGTTCCCAAAGTATTTAAAATCTTCGGACCCGGTAACCAGTATGTTACACTGGCCAAACAACTGGTACAACAACAGGGAACAGCTATTGATATGCCGGCGGGCCCCTCTGAAGTGCTGGTGATTGCCGATGAAACCACACGCCCCGAATTTGCAGCCGCCGATCTCTTGTCGCAGGCAGAACATGGGCCGGACTCGCAGGTGATCCTGCTCAGTACATCGGTGGAAGTGGTGAAAAAAATAAATAAGGCCGTAAAAGAACAATTGCGTTTATTGCCCCGAAATAAGATCGCTGAACAGGCCCTCTCCCAGAGCCGGGCCATTGTACTTCATTCGATGGAAGAGGCAATGGCCTTTTCCAATAGCTATGCGCCGGAGCATCTTATACTCTCCTGCGACAATGCAGATACACTGGCCAAACAAGTGACCGCTGCCGGTTCTGTATTCATCGGCCACTATTCTCCCGAAAGCGCCGGAGATTACGCAAGTGGCACGAACCATACCTTGCCTACGAATGGATATGCGGCCATGTACAGTGGAGTGTCAGTCGACAGTTTTGTGAAAAAAGTGACCTACCAGCAATTAACCGAAGAAGGCCTGCAGCGCATAGGCGGCACCGTTATGACCATGGCGGCAGCCGAAGGGCTCGAAGCACACCGGAGAGCCGTGGAAATCCGGTTACATTTAAACAGCGATACGGATAACAATCCATGAAACCATTTGTTATAACCTATTAACCGATCAACCTGACAGAACAATGAATTTTAATATAGATACACTGGTAAGGGATAACATCAAAAAAATGTCACCCTATTCTTCTGCCCGGCATGAATTTTCCGGAGAAGCCAGCATCTACCTCGATGCAAATGAAAATTCCTTTGGCTCACCCCTTTCAACTGCTACCGGCATTGAAGGACCGCAATACAACCGTTATCCCGACCCGCTGCAAAATGCCCTCAAAGAAAAAATCAGCCGGATAAAAGGCGTGCCACCACAGCATATTTTTTTGGGCAATGGCAGTGATGAAGCCATAGACCTTTTGTTCCGGATCTTTTGCGAGCCCGGCAAAGACAATGTGCTGCTCTTCCCTCCCACCTACGGCATGTATAAAGTAGCTGCAGAAACCAATGATGTGGCCATAAAAGAAATACCACTTCTCCCGGACTTTCAATTGGACCTGGAAAGTATTGAAGCGGCCATTGACGAACATACCAAACTGATCTTTATATGTTCCCCCAACAATCCCACCGGCAATAGTATCGACAGAAATGATATTGAATTGCTACTGAATAATTTTAACGGACTGGTGGTCATCGATGAAGCTTATATCAATTACTCCCGGCAAAAAACATGGATACAGGAACTCACCGAGTATCCCAACCTCGTGATCCTGCAAACCCTTTCCAAAGCCTGGGGACTGGCAGGTTTACGTTTGGGTATGGCCTTTGCCGGTGAGCCGGTTATCGGATATATGAACAAAGTAAAATATCCTTACAATATCAATACAGCTTCGCAGCAACTGGCCATGGAAGCATTGGAAAACATTTCCGGTGTAAACAACTGGACAAAGACCACTGTTCAGCAACGGGAATGGCTCGCCAACGAATTAACACAAATACCATTTATTCAAACCATTTATCCATCCGACGCCAATTTTTTGCTGGTAAAAATGGAACAGGCCAGTAATGTATATGCCCATCTTGCCGCCAAAGGCATTATCGTTCGTGATCGCTCATCGGTGATCCTTTGCAATGATTGCTTACGTATCACCATTGGCACACCAGAAGAAAATTTACAATTAGTCGCTGCATTAAATGTATATCAATCATGAAGAAGATCTTATTTATTGATCGGGATGGCACCCTGATCAAAGAAGCCCCGCCCACTTACCAGATAGATAGTTTTGACAAACTGGAGTTCTATCCGGACATGTTTACCTGGATGAAAAAAATCGCCGCCGATCCCACCTGGCACCTGGTCATGGTTACTAACCAGGATGGGCTTGGCACCAATGCTTATCCCGAAGAAAGCTTCTGGAAAATTCATGACTTTGTTATGAAAAGTCTGGCCAATGAGGGGATTCACTTCAGTGAAGTGCATATAGACAAAACCTTTCCAGCAGAAAACGCACCCACCCGTAAGCCGGGAATTGGTATGTTGCTATCCTATATCAACAATCCGGATTATGATATCGCCGGCTCGTATGTAATCGGCGACCGCATTACGGATGTGCAACTGGCCAAAAACCTGGGTTGTAAAGCGATCTGGCTCAACAACGATGCTGCATTGGGAGCGGCGGAGATCAACGATACCATTTCAGCGTTGCAAGATACTATCGCATTGGAGACCAGTCAATGGCAAGCTATTTATGAATTACTCCGACCCGATCAGCGAATCGTAACACATGAACGGAATACCAATGAAACAAAGATCGCTGTAACACTTAACCTCGATGGAACGGGTAAAACTGCAATTGACACGGGCCTTCATTTCTTCAATCATATGCTCGATCAGTTGGGCAGGCACAGCGGAGTAGATATCACACTCACTACAAAAGGTGATCTGCATATCGACGAACACCATACCATTGAGGATACCGCCATTGCACTTGGTGAAGCCTTTGCCAGAGCATTGGGAAATAAAGCGGGCATCGAACGTTATGGATTTACCTTGCCCATGGATGATTGTCTGGCACAGGTGGCAATCGATTTTGGCGGAAGGAGCTGGTTGGTTTGGGATGCAAACTTCACCCGTGAAAAGATCGGTGATATGTCGACAGAAATGTTCTTCCATTTCTTCAAATCGTTCAGTGATGCAGCCCGCTGTAATCTCAACATTAAAGCAGAAGGAACCAACGAACACCATAAAATTGAAAGCATATTTAAAGCCCTGGCAAAGGCGATTAAAATGGCAGTAAAGCGGGAAGAAGGGAATAATCAATTGCCCAGTACAAAAGGAGTATTATAATGAAAACGCCCACCGATCAAACAGGTAATAAAGAAGAATCGCCGGAGGTAGTCATCATCCGGTACAATGCCGGCAATATCCGTTCCGTATTATTTGCACTGGAGCGTATTGGCATTGAGGCGGTAGTTACCGATGACCCGGATATCATCCGCGGGGCCGGCAAGGTCATCTTTCCGGGAGTGGGTGAAGCCAGTACCGCTATGCAATACCTGAAAGAAAGAGAGCTTGATAAACTAATTGTATCACTCACACAGCCTGTACTCGGCATTTGCCTGGGTATGCAATTGCTCTGCAGCCATTCTGAAGAGAACGACACTCCCTGCATCGGAGTTTTCGATAATGTAACGGTACAGCGATTTAATCCGGCACAGGCATCCCTGAAAGTACCGCAAATCGGATGGAATACGATCAGTGGTTTGCGATCCTCGTTGTTTCAGGAAGTACCCGAAAACAGTTACTGTTATTTTGTGCATGGGTATTATGCCGGTATCAGACCATACACCATTGCCACTACCGAATATGGCCATTGCTATAGCTCCGCATTACAAAAAAATAATTTTTACGGCGTGCAGTTTCACCCCGAGAAAAGTGCCCTTGCCGGCGAACAGATATTAAAAAACTTTTTAGCGATTTCATTATGACGATCATACCAGCTATTGATATTATTGAAGGAAAATGCGTAAGGCTTACACGCGGTGATTATGCACAGCAAAAAATTTACAACGAAGACCCACTGGAAGTGGCGAAACAATTTGAAGATGCAGGCCTGCAACGGCTCCACCTGGTGGACCTGGATGGTGCCCGTACCGGCGATGTGAAAAACTGGAAGGTATTGGAGAAAATCGCTTCACAAACCAAACTGGTGGTGGATTTCAGCGGTGGTATCAGTACACAAAAAAATGTGGAGATTAGTTTTGATTCCGGTGCTGCGTTTGCGTCGATCGGAAGTATTGCTGTAAAAGATGAACAATTATTTACAGGATGGTTGCTCACATTTGGCCCGGACCGATTCATCATTGGTGCAGATGTAAAAGACGGCCTGATCGTGATAAAAGGCTGGACAGAAACAACCCAAATGCAGTTATCTGCACTCATTGAAAAGTATAAAACAAAAGGGGTTAAACAATTCTTTTGTACCGATGTGCAAAAAGACGGATTGCTGGAAGGGCCATCGATCCTGCTTTATAAACAAATAATGAACGAACACCCTTCCATTGATCTGATTGCCAGCGGCGGCATTGCCACACTGAATGATCTGGACGAATTGCGCGAAGCCGGATGTCATGGAGCTATTATCGGAAAAGCGATCTACGAAAACAAAATTCCGCTTTCCGCTTTGCAAAAATTTTTATGACCATGCTCACCAAACGTATCATACCCTGCCTCGATATCAAAGATGGGCGTACCGTAAAGGGAACCAATTTCGTGGAACTCCGGGATGCAGGCGATCCGGTAGAACTGGCCATGCGGTATTGCGCAGAAGGAGCAGATGAACTGGTGTTCCTGGATATAACCGCCACCACCGAAAAAAGAAAGACGCTGGCACAACTGGTGAGGAATATTGCCACGCATATCAACATACCGTTTACAGTTGGTGGTGGAATCAGCAGTGTGGATGATGTGCGGGTATTGCTGGATAACGGGGCAGATAAAATATCATTGAATACTTCTGCAGTACAAAATCCTTCATTGATAAATCAATTGTCTTCGCAATTCGGGAGCCAGTGTGTGGTAGTAGCGATTGATGTAAAACGAATCCATGGAGTATGGACCGTGGTAACACATGGGGGCCGTACACCCACTACCCTGCCGGCCATTGCATGGGCTCAGCAGGTGTGTGATGCCGGAGCTGGAGAAATATTATTAACTTCCATGGAGCATGATGGCACCAAATCCGGCTTTGCGCTGGATATCACCCGTGAGATAGCCGCTGCGGTACCTGTGCCGGTGATTGCTTCAGGTGGCGGAGGCATCATGCAGCATTTTGAAGAAGTATTCCAGGATGCGCGTGCCGATGCAGCACTCGCAGCGAGTATCTTTCATTTCAGGGAGATCGGCATTGGTGAACTGAAAAAATACCTGCATCAACAACAAATACCGGTAAGACTGATATGATCATCATCATTTTTATATTGCTGATAGCCAGTATATACTTATACCGGTATTTCGAGAATAAACGCATTGACAGGAACAGTGAACATCACGAAAAAAGAAAACAGGACTTGCAACAACTGCTGGATACTGTAAAAAAAAATACTAATACTGATAACCCATGAGCCCCGATTTTTCCAAATATACAGATGGCCTGGTGCCCGTAATAGTGCAGGATGCAAATTCCGATAAGGTACTGATGCTGGGATTTATGAATGAAGCTGCGCTTGAACAAACGCAACGCGAGGGTAAAGTTTGTTTTTTCTCCCGCAGCAAACAACGACTTTGGACCAAAGGAGAAACCTCTGGTCATTTTTTACAGGTAAAAGAAATACATACCGATTGTGATCAGGATACGTTGTTGATAAAAGCGATACCCGCAGGGCCGGTATGTCATACGGGAGCAGATACCTGTTTTGGTGAAACTAACCCTGCATTCAGCCTGCAAAAATTGGAGCAGGTGATTGCGGATCGTAAAGCGAATCCATCGGAGGGTTCTTATACTTCTTCTCTTTTTCAAAAAGGCGTAAACAAAGTGGCCCAGAAAGTGGGAGAAGAAGCGGTAGAACTCGTGATCGAAAGCAAGGACGATGACAGGGATAAATTCCTCAATGAAGCGGCGGACCTGTTGTATCATTACCTCATCTTATTGCAGCAGAAAGAATGTCGTCTGTCCGACGTCATTCAAATACTGGCAGGCAGAGAAAAATGATCAGAGACCGCTGGAATTAATGAAATTGACCAGCGCAGCGGTATTGCGAAGATTCAGTTTCTTCAGAATATTATACCGGTGTACCTCCACTGTTTTCAGTGATATTTCAAGCCGGTCTGCAATTTCTTTGGAAGGCAGCCCCTCTTTGATAAGTTGAACGATATCAATCTCACGGCTGGAGAGTACGTTTAGATCCGGCTGATCATGCTCATCTTCCAGTTCCTGGTGTACAAGAATATTCTTTACTTCATCGCAGATATATTTCTTACCACCATTTACTTCCATGATGGCTTTAAATAATTCTTCTTTGGATGAATTCTTGGTCACGTATCCCATAGCACCGAGTTGCATCATGCGCTTTGCATAAGTGGGCATGGTATGCATGGTAATCCCGATAATCTTGGTGAGTGGAGAATATTTACGAACCAGTTTGGTAGCTTCAAACCCATTTATCGGTGTCATATTGATATCCATGAGAATGATCTGTGGCTTCTCATTCTTCACAATACGCAATGCATCGTCAGCATTGCCCGATTCTCCCACCACTTTAAAACGGCTATCGCTGCCTAAAATAAAGGCCCACGAATCCCTGATCAGTTTGTGATCATCCACTAGCATTATGGTAATTTTGTCCATTCGGGTCAAAAATTAATGAGTAATTATGCTGGTGGTGTGTAAATGGTAAAATAAATTTACACCCATTATTTCTAGTTATCTACTTCTATTTGTAATAAAAATACAAAATAAGAGTAAACACTTATTTTTGTTTTAGTTCAACTCCTGCCCCCCTCTTAGGGTATGGGATACAATTTCTTTCATTTTACTCATTTATTTAATGTGTTTTTTGGGGCAGGCCGCTTCAACCCCGAAAATCGTTTGAATTTCTACCTGTCAATTGGCTAAGTACAAATCTCAGGCCCTTTACAAGTCCCTTCCCAAACTATGATTGTAATACGTCGAAGTATCAAGAGATGCGACAGCGGAATAAAACGGGGCAGCCTGCAAGTATACTTGCAGGCTGCCCCGTTACAATCCTAAACTCTTTCTGAGATTGATTGCAGAAAAATAATAAAGCTGAGCAGTACAGTATCCACTCTTTTTGCTTTATCCGAAACTGTTTATTTTTCTTTCCATATCAATACTTTACAGGTATATACCGCACCTTCGTTATCGGTAACTCTTACCAAATGAAACCCGCTTACACCTACCGGTAACTCAAGCCGTACAATACCATTATCTTCCGATTGACGGGTAGGTTGTAATTGACCAATCATATTGAGCAATTCCACCCGCCGAATTAACTTCTGCGTGTATTTGCCCATTTTATGCTCCAGCGATACAAAGATCACATCGCCTGCCGGGTTTGGATAGCTTTTAACCCAAATCATCGATTCTTCCTGGGCCCTCGACTGAATCGTATTTGTTACTTCGTTTGTTTCCATTTCTTCGTAATGATCAAAACGGATGCTTGCTTTATTCTTTAACACCGTACCTGCGGGAATATTCTTTTCAGGCATTACCGTAAAAACAATGAATCCGTGACTATTCTCTTCGTTGCTTGCTGAATCACTGAGCATGATATCATCATAACTAAAGATCAACTTGTTGCCCTCGATGGCCGTATGCAATCCTTCATGTCCGGATGCCACCAGTTTAAATGTACTCATATCTACTCCCTTCGGCAATTGGTCGGTAATTCGCACCGACATAGCCGGATGATTTCCCAGATTCTGAAAACGGATGGTATAGGTAAGGGCCTGGTATGGCTGTATATATCCTTCCGGTCCATAGCCAGGAGGAGAAACCTGTATATCATTCGGATCGATGGCGCCGGCCACCCGGTATGTTTGCATCACCAGATTGTTTGAGAGTTCACAATCCGCGGTACCTGACTCCACCCAACCGTTGATTGTAATGGTATCACCCACCGATACCGTGGCCGCATTACTGTGCTGAAACTGTATGAGCTGCGAACTGAAAGGCAGCATATTACTGAGAGACCAGGTATAAATATTCAATGCCTTTCCATTTTCCGATATTAATTCGGTACTGCTGAAGGGTAATGTAGGCGTTGCAGGAATGATCGTTGCAGGCATTTTGAGTTTCACCAGCATGGTAGCTGCTGCCTGACGGCCATTATTTGCCGCAACAAGGGTCATCTGGTTATTACTGTATCCCTTGCGAATAGCCGTACTTCCCATCAGCAGGGAGAGATCGGTTCCCGCACAGGATGAAGTTGCAGGGAGCCATACTGTATCCGCCACCTGCTGACCATTGATGATGGTACGCCTAACCGGCTGACCATTCGAACTGATGATTCCATTCTCATTCATTAAAATGAATTCATATTGTCCGGGTGAAAGGTTGACGCTGAAATAACCCTCGTTATTCGTATACATTCTACTGTTACCCGGATTCAGTCTTGCACAGGCTCTTCCCACCAGCGTTTCATCTGCATCTTTCAACCCATTATTATTACTGTCGAAGAAGACCACACCGTTAACCCGCAAAGACTGAGGCTCCACGACCTGCAGGATCTGATTCGGGGCTACATTATACAGCATTTGCAATGTACCGGAAGGCCATTTGATTCTGATTGAATCAATGATAGCAGCATTTCCCAAACCCACATGCTGGGTAAGACTGCTCATACCACCAAATCCGCTCTGGCTGTTCACTTCCCGCAGTTGAGTCAGATTGCCCGTATACACATATACACTGGTACCGATTGCTGACTTATTGGATAATGTACCGGTAAGACTGAGTTCAATCCATTTGTTCGTATTCCCATTATTGAGGAACAGCGCATTGGGCTGGTTAGAATGGGTGGCTGCGAAAAGATCCAGGTCACCATCTTTATCGAAATCACTCCAGCAATGGCCAAACGCATTCCCATAATTAAAACAAATAACTTCATCTTCCTTTTTGCTAAACGTGCCATTCCCATTGTTCAGATAAAGCAGTTTGAAGTTTTTATCATTGGACACATAAATATCCAGGTCACCATCGTTGTCGATATCTGCAAAGCTGCAACCATGGGAATTCGCTTTGTCCGTGACCACCGGCCCGGTAGTGACCCTGGTGAATTGACCACTGCCGTCATTGCGATACAGAAAATTTCCGGTCGCATTCGAATTGGTGACCAGCAGATCCGGGTCCCCGTCATTATCATAATCGCCCCAGCAACTGCCAACCGATTGTCCGCCTTCCTGACTTACTATCGTTGTGGCTTTACTGAAAGTACCATTGCCTTCATTGTGAAAAAGAGAGTTCTTAAACCCATTTCCATTAGGAACAAACAGATCCTGAAATCCATCTCCGTCGTAATCGGCCCAGGAGGGACCAACCGACTGATTGGCCTCTGCCGGTATAGCATTGGTCATTTCTTTGGTAAAAGACATGTTACCATTGTTGCGGTATAACTCGTTGTACTTTGTCGGAAAATAATTACACATAAAAAGATCAGCCAATCCATTATTATCATAATCAGCAAAAGCACCGCCATGATAATAGGCTATTGATTGTGTAAAAGCCATACTGTTATCCCGAACAAGCAGTCCATTGTTATTTTTGTAAAACATATTGGGCCTTCTGGTATTATTCAGCACCAGCAGATCAATAAATCCATCATTGTCCGTATCAGCCCAGGTGTTACTCATCGACATGGCGGAATCAGCAGCGAGGTTTTGTCCCCGGGTAAATCCGCCCGTCTGGTTATTCATATAGATAAGATTGGGACGATTATTTCGCCGGTCTGTTACAAAAAGATCATCGTAACCATCTTTATTAATATCCACCCAACTGGCCGTCCAGGAATCGGTGGAGTCTTTTGTAACTAGATTATCATAAAAGCGGCTGAATATCAACTGAGAAGTATTGGACGTATTTACGTTTACTGCTTGTGTATTGGAAGATTGCTGTACCTGACCACCGACTGTACCGGAAACAACCGTTTCTACGGTAGTAATGCTTGTACCATTAAGCAGGTTGCCATTATTGGCCCCTGCAGAAGCGACCACCTGTGTTTCAACTGCATATTGTGTTTGCGATTGAAATGCCGGTAGACTGTCAAATTGCACCTTCGTATTTCTTTCCTGGGTATTGATATCACCGTTTATAACAGTACCGGTAGGCAGTGTCAATTTTGAGTCCACTACTTTTAATCCATCCTGTACAATCACTTCCACGGTGGGGTTATTCACCGCTGTACCGGTATTGATGATACTGGTTACATTGATCGTATCTGCCGGTATAGCGCTTGTTTGTGATACAACGGAGGTTTGTGTAAAACTTTGCGCCAGCGAAGATCCGGTATAACACATCCAGTTGTCGTTGAAATTGGTATTCATTACAGAGATCGGGCTATTACTTTCCACGAGCAGATAGGGCCGCTCGGGACCACCGGCTACTGTACCGGTACCATTGTATATAGATCTCCACTCCAGCAGCGTCAACGCACAATCGGCGTAGCGCTCAGCAGCCAGGTTAAAGGTTTTATTGAACTTTGTACCATTGGTAAATGCATCTTTAACTGTAACGGTGGCGGGTTCTTTTGCAAATAAATAAAGATGTGTCATTTGCTGACCGAATGCTGTACCCGTAAAAGGGTTGACAGCATTTTGTTCATTACCCGGTGGTGCCATATACGTTACAAAGCGGGTACCGGAAGTAGTACCTGTTTCACCCGCCACCATCGTGGCCATATCACTGGTACCGGGTGTGCCGGTCTCAAACCAGTTGCCTTCAAATACGGATACTCTTTTACCAGCCGTACAACTGACCCGGAATACCGTAGGATAACTGATATTACCGTTATTTTTTCCAACCCAGTCTGCTGGTTTCATGCGGTTGAGGTTAAATGTATTCATCGTAACCCAGGCTCCGTTGTTATAGCGTTCCAGTTTTACAGCGTTGGATTCATCCCAGCTTACGATACGAATTTCCTGTTCGCCGGTGGCCTGGTAAGGAACCGTGAAATACAGTAATTCACCGGAAGAACTGCCATTAGAACTGGGCACATATCCTCCGCCATCTCTTTCATTTCCAAACAATGCCCCGTATTGTACCGTTATAGGTTTATCGGCTACTACCAGGTAAGTTTCGCCGGCTTCCATTGCATCCCTTCCATTGGTGTATTTGTATATGATATCCTCACCGATATTGATGGTGCGGGTGAAAATGGTAACCGGATTTTCCATGTTTACATCAGTAAAACCAGTATTGGTCTTGGGTTGAAATGATATTTTCTGAAAGACCACTGTGGTGTTTTGCTCATAGGCAAAAACATTGAGGTCTCTTTTGGATGAGGTAAATGGTGGGGAATAGATGATGAATTTTTTGCCAATGGACTTCTTATCCGTAGAAGGCACCCAATCATGTTGCCAGTCGCTGTTGGTAGATTGCGAAGCATACACCAGGTTATTCGACCGTACAATAAAATAATCACCATCCCATTTCAATACTCCTCCTGAGGCATACCGGGCATCATCATTGATTCCGTTGTCGCGGATATACAACACATAACTCTGGCCGGCCATGAGCATACCTGTCTTGCTGTCATCTGTATCACCGTCCGCTCCATCATCGGCTATTTCAAAATAGGTGCTGTCATAAATGGCAGTAACGATCAGGCTTGCATCACGGCGAACCGCATCATTATTCGGCGGTACATAAATCTGAAAATAGGTGGAAGGTTCTCCGGTGGCCTTTGACTGATAAAAAGAAGGCAATAAAAGAATAAGGAAAAGTAATTTTTTATACATGATGGAAAATTTGGATTTCCATCAACAGAAGCAATGCCATTTTTATGAAACGCTGAACACCAGTAATTTAGAATTTGAAATAGGCCACAAACATTCCAAATTCTGGAATATTGTTTCATTTCTGGCAAAAAAAAGGACATCAACGAGTGGTTGATGTCCCTTAAAGTGGAGGCGACCGGATTCGAACCGGTGTCCAAACATATTCGCCGGATGCTTTCTACATGTTTATTTTGGCATTACTTGTCGGGATACCACAGGAACCAAACGCACCAATGATATCCGTAGAAGAATGGTCTTAAGTTACGGGCACTTCATTCCGCAACAGCATCCTGTTTTGTTTTTGAGTCGGCGGCGGGGCATGGTAACAGAACAACCGGCCCGGCGGCCCTAATGACTGCTAAATCACTGATTAGGCAGCCATGGCATACTGAGTATTGCCATTTGAAGTTTTCGTATTCAGATTAAACTGCTAATTACGCAACGCAGTACATGCTTACACATCCAAAGAACTATGCTGTCAAAACCAAACGCCCCCGGTTTTTTCGCATTGCAAATTTACACCTATTTATGCGCATTCCCCGAATTTACCGAAAACACCGGATGCTTACCGAAAAAAAATGAAGCCATTTAACAAATCCATTAGCTTTATCCCATGGAGATCATCAAACCACAGGCTTATTACGAAAAACGTATACAGACGTTACTGGCACAACTGCAACGGCTTACTCAAACCCGCAACCAACTTGCCTGGCTTCGTTTCTTTTCCGTCATCGGCGCTTTTGGCATCGCCTGGCTGCTACGCACCTATGGGTGGCCGGTATCCCTTATTGGTTTTATTATCTTCACAGGTCTATTCCTGTATTTTCTTACCCGCGATATCAATAATAATGCTGCCATTGAGAATACCCAACGGCTGATTACGATCAATCAACAGGAGTTATCGGCTTTGCAACACCAGTTTCATCATTTTCCGGATGGCCACCAGTTTCAATCTCCGCTACACCCTTATACGGGCGACCTCGATATTTTTGGTAAAGCTTCCCTCTATCAATATATCAACCGTACCTGTGCCGAACAGGCGCAGGCCATGCTGGCCGGATGGTTGTCTGCTCCTGCTGATATTCCCACACTATTGCAACGGCAGGAAGGAGTAAAAGAGATCGCATCTCAATCTGAATGGAGACAACAACTGCAGTCCTATGGTATGGATAACCCTGTACGGCATACCACCGCCCAAAAACTCAGCAGTTGGATGGCCATGCCCAACACCTTCCGGCAACAATGGTATTGGCAAATCGCAAGATTGCTCCTGCCGCTAATCAGTTTTGGCTTATTGGGAGCTTACCTGTTCGACGTGATTACCTCTTCCTTTTTTTTATTTTCCATCACGCTGATGATGATCATTTGTTTTGGTATTTCAAAACGTGTATTGCCGATTCATTCTTCGTTGAGTAAAGTTGCACCCGAAGCTTTTACTTTATCCAACAGTATTGCCTGGATTGAACAATTGAACTGTAAGCGTGACTACCTGAAAAATATTCAACGAAAATTTTCTCACGATCAATATACGGCCTCCGCACAGATACGGGGTTTGGGTAAAATTCTCGAACGGTTTGATTACCGGCTCAACTTTCTTGTCTTTATTCCACTCAATACTTTTTTATGCTGGGATCTGCAACAGGTCTTTGCACTTGAAAAATGGAAAGAGGATAACCGTTCGAATATGGAGGCATGGTTCGATGGCCTGGCAGATATGGAGGCGGTAAGCAGCCTCGGCAATTGCAGCTTCAATCACCCCGAATGGGTATTCCCTGTATACAGTACGGATGAAGCGGTGGTGGAAAGCGAAAACCTTGGGCATCCCCTGATTCCTGCAGACAAACGCGTAAATAGTTCCTATTCCACTTCGGGAAAAGGGCAACTGAGCCTGATCACAGGTTCCAATATGGCGGGCAAAAGCACTTTTCTGCGCAGTGTGGGCGTGAATATAGTGCTGGCCATGTGCGGTGCGCCGGTATGTGCCCGATCCTTTCGCGTATCGCCATTGAAAGTAATGAGCAGTATGCGCATCAGCGATAACCTGGAAGAAAGCACCTCCACCTTTTATGCTGAATTGAAAAAACTGAAAGAGATTATAGAGGCGGTAAACCGGAAAGAAAAGGTATTCCTGCTGCTGGATGAAATTTTAAGGGGTACCAATTCGGCCGACCGGCATGCGGGCTCAGCAGCATTGATCAAACAACTGATACAACATGAAGCATCTGGTATTTTAGCCACCCATGATCTGGAACTGGCCAAACTCGTTTCCGAATATCCTGCTCATATCCGCAACTATCATTTTGATGTACAGGTTGCTGGTGAAGAATTATACTTCGATTACAAACTAAAGGACGGTGTATGCCAGAGTATGAATGCGTCGATACTGATGAAAAAGATCGGGATTGAGTTGTGAATGTGAGGATGTGGGAATGTGGGAATGTGAGAATGTGGAAATTAGACAGCTTACTATTGACAATTCACAATTCACCATTGACCATTCACTATTCACCTTCCGTCATCTTCCCCAGCCTAACCAATCGTTTCCATTAGCGTAAAGCATGAGTGCGATCAGGATTACAAAGCCAACAATCTGTGCATACTCCATGAACTTATCACTCGGTTTTCTACCGGTGATCATTTCCCATAAAGTAAACAATACGTGACCTCCATCCAGACCGGGTATCGGCAGCATATTCATAAATGCAAGAATTACCGAAAGCATGGCCGTAAGGCGCCAGAAGGATTCCCAATCCCAGGTGGGGGCGAATATGGAGCCCATGGATTTAAATCCACCGATCCCTTTGGCACCACCTGTACCAGGAGTCAGTATCACTTTGAATTGATCGATATAATCACGTAATTCAGTAAAGGTCATTTTTACACCGGCAGGAAATGCGGGAAGGAAATTATACTTGGTCACTTCATATTTCAACCAGCCGAGGCTGTCCAGTTGGCGTGGGTCAGCATAGAGTCCGATACCAATCTGCGCTTCATCGTTGATCCAGGTTGTGAAGCTAACTTCCTGCCCACCCCGGTTTACCGTGAGCAAAACATTCTTATTCTTACACGAATCAAGTACATCAGACATTTCATCATAAAAGGAAAAGCGGGCAGAATCAATACCGATAATGACATCATTCTTACGTAATCCCGCTTTGTAAGCCCTGCTGGTATCTTTAATATTATTCACCATCGCAGGAAAGCGTGGCTCAATAAAACCTTTGCGTTTTTGATTCTTGTTCTCAATAAGCCGGCCTACAAAATCAGGGGGGAGAACAATCACTGTATCCTTACCATTACGCTGCAATTGAACTTGTGATGCAGTGATTAATTTTTTGCGGAATCGGGTAAGGTCATATACCTCTTTACCATCCACGCCTATGATGCGGTCGCCATTTTTAAAACCCAGACTCATCAGCGTACTATCGCCCACATGCACGCCAAATTTCATTGAGCTGGAGGGAATTTTCTTATCGCCCCAGATCATCAGGATGAAAGCATAGATCACAAAGGCAGTGAGGATATTCATGATCACACCTCCGAGCATCACGATCAGCCGTTGCCAGGCGGGTTTGCTTCTGAACTCCCAGGGCTGTGGAGGTTGCTTCATTTGCTCTTTGTCCATGCTCTCATCGATCATCCCGGATATCTTCACATAACCGCCCAGAGGCAGCCAGCCGATACCGTATACCGTATCCCCGATCTTCTTTTTTACAAGCGAGAACCAGGGATCAAAGAAGAGAAAGAATTTCTCCACGCGGCATTTAAACCAGCGCGCAGTGATATAGTGACCAAACTCGTGAAGAATCACCAGGATGGATAATGATAAAATAAGTTGCCCGGCTTTTATGCCCACCACACCCCAGTTTATTGCTGCTAAGATCATAGCTTTATTCAGGCCGCAAAGGCGGTATTTTTTAGTGATTACCCCAAACTGAAATCATCGTATTCCTGTTTGGGGTAAATTGATTATTACGTGTTATTGTTCTTATTTTCCTGTATCAGCAACAGCATGGAATCATCCATTGAATCCGTTGTTTTACAGTTTTATTATATCGGCTGCAAAGTTACGGGCCTCCCCATCGCTTTCAAAATATTCCTCCAGTGTGGGTTGCTCGATAAAAGGCACTTTTTCCATGGTTTTTTCGATCACATTGGTCATATCCAGGAAGTTGATACGGTTGCGCAGGAAGGCAAATACTGCAATTTCATTGGCCGCATTCATCACACAGGGAAGGTTCCCTCCCTTCTGCAAAGCATCCTGGGCCAATTGTAAATTTCTGAATGTTTTAACATCCGGTTCCTCAAAACTGAGGCTACTCACTTTCTTAAAATCGTAGCGGGGGAAATTATTCGGTATACGTTTGGGAAAGGCCAAAGCATACTGGATCGGCAATTTCATATCCGGCAATCCCATTTGTGCTTTGATACTGCCGTCTTCAAATTGCACCATGCTGTGAATGATACTCTGCGGATGAATCACGACTTGTATCTGTTCGGGTTTCAGGTTGAACAACCATTTGGCTTCGATCATTTCCAGGCCTTTGTTCATAAGGGTGGCGGAATCAATCGTTATCTTGGCACCCATGCTCCAGTTGGGATGCTGCAGGGCATGTTCTCTTTTTACATTGACGAGATAATTCGGTTTCTTTCCAATAAAAGGGCCGCCCGATGCAGTAAGGATCACTTTCTCAATCCGGTTGCGGGTTTCGCCTACGAGGCATTGAAAGATAGCAGAATGTTCAGAGTCCACCGGAATGACCGGCACCCGGTATTCCACTGCTTTCCGCATAATGATATCACCGGCCACCACCAATGTTTCTTTATTGGCTAGCGCCACCGGTTTGCCACTGGTAATGGCTTTGAGGGTGGGCCGCAACCCGGCATATCCCACAATGCCTGCCAGCATGAGATCGTAGCAATCCATTGCCGCCACTTCTTCCAGTGCTTTTACACCGCTGAATACTTTTACATCAGTGGAAGAGAGTGCTTCTTTTACTTTCTGGTATTTTTTTTCATCGCCGATCACCACGATATTCGGATTGAATTTCAGCGCCTGTTGCACCAGCAATTCATCATTGCTCTGAGCTGTCAGTATCTCCGCTGAAAACTTATCAGGATTGGCTTCAATTACATCCAATGCCTGCGTGCCTATGGATCCGGTGGATCCAAAAATGGCAATTCTTTTTATGGGCTGATCGTTCGTCATGTGTGCATATCATCTGCGCTGTGCGCTTTTTCAAACTGTTTATGTTCAGGCATCCACCATGGCTTCTGTCCACTGGTGCAATTGCTCTGCTATAGTACGGTCATTGCTGAGTCGGGGCACTTTATTCTGCCCGCCCAGTTTACCAATGGATCGCATATAATCAATGAAGCCATTCTTCCGCATGGGTATTATTTTCAATGGACTGAGGATATTTCCTCCTACCAGATCATCATAATAAACATTCTTCTTACGAAGATACTGATCCAGTTTTGCGGCAAATGCATCGAGGTCGGCAGGGCGGTTCTCAAATTCCACATACCATTCGTGGTAAGATTTGCCGGCATCTTTATTTACAAAAGGTGCAACCGTAAATTCAGTTACATGCACCTGTTCTTCCATAGCAACTTGCTGCATACAATATTCCACTTCTTCACCAATTACATGCTCCCCAAATGCAGAGATGAAATGTTTGGTGCGACCTGTAACCACTAACCGGTAAGGCTCGGTAGAAACAAAGCGAACGGTATCACCGAGATTGTATGACCATAAACCCGCATTGCTGGTAATGAGCAAAGCATAATTCTCACCCACTTTTACATCACGCAAAGAAAGCCGGGTGGGATTTTCATTAAAAATTTCACCGGCCGGAACAAATTCAAAAAAGATACCGCTGTTTGTATTCAGCAATAATCCTTCTGCATCCTGCGAATCCTGAAAGGCAAAGAATCCTTCACTGGCCGGAAAGAGTTCGATCGTATCAACTTTGCGACCAATGCTTTCCATCAATTTGGCCTTATAGGGTTCAAAATTCACGCCACCCTGTACCATTACACTGAAGTTGGGAAATAACTCCCCTACTTTTTTTCCGCTCCGTTTGATCAGTTCATCAAAATACATCTGCATCCATGGTGGTATACCACTAATAAGTGTCATATTTTGTTGAATAGTCTCATCCACGATACGGGCCAGTTTTGTTTCCCAATCATCGATACAATTGGTCTCGTACGAAGGCATCTGGTTGGTCCGAAGATATTTTGGTACATGATGGTTCACTATACCACTCAAGCGACCTGTTGGAATACCACCTACCCGTTCCAGTTCGGGGGAGCCGGACAAAAAGATCAGTTTGCCATCTGCAAATTTGGTATTGCCGGTCTCGGCCATATAACAAAGTAATGCATTGCGGGCAGTATTGATATGATTGGGAATTGAGTCCTTCGTGATCGGAATATATTTGACCCCACTGGTAGTACCGGAGGTCTTGGCAAAATAGATGGGTTTTCCTTTCCAGAGTACGTTGTGGCGTCCTTCTTTGATTTTTTCAATCCAGGGCTTCAGTTGCTCATAGTCGCGGATCGGCATGGCCTGACGGTATCCGGCATAATCGGTCACCTTACCCAGCCAGGCATCCTGCCCAATTTCGGTGGCTTTGCCGGTTTTGAGCAGGTTTTTGAGAATATTCTCCTGATCGGCCACTGCAGTGACCATTCCCTTTCGGATACCTTTATATATATAGGAAGCAAACGGTCGGGCTAAAAAGGACTTGATTTTCATCCTGATAAGTTCAATTCTGTAAAAAAAACGCCTGAAAACCGGCCAGTTGGGGGCCGGGGGGCTACAAATATAACGGATGCCCCGGCAAAAAGGGGTAATTTGCTGCTAAACTTAGCCCCAAAAAACTGTCAAATGAGGGGCCAAAATGTTGATTTCCCAATTTGTAAACCCAACTTTTCCCCTTACCTTTGCCTCCCGAAATTTATCGGGCTAAATATTATTGTATATGATAGCTGTAGTAAAAGTAGCCGGCCAACAGTATAAGGTAGAAAAAGATCAGACCTTATATGTACCCCATCTGAGCGGAAATGCCGGCGATAAAGTAGACCTGGAAGTATTACTGGTGGATGCTGATGGCAAATTGTCTGTTGGTGGCACCGTAACTACAAAAGTACAGGCCGAAATCGTTGATCATGTAAAAGGTGACACCGTGATTGCCTATAAACAAAAAAGAAGAAAGGGCTTTCACAAAAAGAAAGGTCACAGAACTGCGTACACTAAGATTAAAGTTACCAGCATCGCATAATTAAATTCCAAAACTAAATCCCAAATCCCAAGAACTGATTCATCGCGGTATTTGGAATTTGTTATTTTAAAATTTATAAAAAATGGCACATAAGAAAGGGGAAGGCAGTGTAAAAAACGGACGTGACTCTCAGAGCAAACGCCTGGGTGTAAAAATATTTGGTGGTCAGCCTGCAATATCCGGCAACATCATTATTCGTCAGCGTGGTACTGTATATCATCCCGGTAAGAATGTGGGTATCGGAAGAGACTTTACATTGTTTGCTTTAACTGATGGAATCGTTGAATTCCGTAAAGCAAAAAATGATAAAACAATCGTATCAGTAGCTGCAGCAGAAGCATAACTGAATGCCCCTGTTTAGAACTTTGTGGAAAAAAAATTTGGGTAGTATAAAATAATTGTTATTTTTACTACTGTTAACCCATTTTTACTAACATTAAATTCTAAACAAAATGGCTACTAAGAAAAAAGCTGCTAAAAAAGCTGCTCCCAAGAAAAAAGCTGCTCCTAAAAAGAAAGCTGCAAAGAAAAAGAAATAAGTTATCCGATTTTTCGGCAACTACGAAAGTCCCGCTTCATGCGGGACTTTTTTTATACTCAAACCCTTCCTATGAAAGCCTTGCCAGGCAATGGTTTCAGCGAATGGCCCTCCCGGGCCGCATCCGTTCATTTACCGGATTACTCAACCATCTAATCACTTAAAGTGTGCTGCATTGTTTGTACAACGAATGATCATTTCGCAAGTCGCATCCCTTCATTTCCTTTTTTTATAAAGCATTAATTGTATCAAATCGTTCACGGCAAACAAACATTTATGTCGTTTTTCAACGTTTCCTGTTCTCCCCTTTTTCAGCCCGAAAACTCCAAAAAAGGCATATTCAACAAAAAAAATTAAGTCCGGACCATTTTTTTTTATTGCTTTAACATTTAGCTTTTCAGACCCGCTATATAACCTTATGTTGTGCAGATTGATCACACGTAACCGTTTGCGCTATGCATTGTTTCGATCCATATTATTTATAACAAGGTAGCATAGCCGCTTTCTAAAGTGGTGCGTTCGTATTATTTCCTAAATTAGTGCCATGGACAATGCTGCAATAGCCGATAATTTTTCACTGCTATCCAAACTGATGGATATACATGGTGAAAATTCTTTTAAGACAAAAAACTATTCCATCGCTGCTTTCAATATCGAAAAACTTCCGATGCAGTTGAAAGATACTCCACGTGAGAAGTTGTTCAGCATAAAAGGTATTGGTCAGAGCACCGGTGAGAAAGTGATAGAGATGCTGGATACCGGCCACCTCGAAATACTGAATGAATATATTCAAAACACCCCTCCGGGTGTGATCGAGATGCTTAATATAAAAGGTATTGGCCCAAAAAAGATACATACCATCTGGAAAGAGATGGAGGTCGAATCGCTGGGGGAATTGCTTTATGCCTGTAATGAAAACAGACTCACACTTTATAAAGGATTTGGTCAGAAGACCCAGCAGAATGTACAGGAAGCCATCGAGTTTTATTTTTCCAACCAGGGCCATTTCCTCTATGCCCAACTGGATGCTATCTTTCCCCAGGTGGATGGCTATTTGAAAAAACTGTTTGGAATCGGGAAAGTACATGTTACCGGTGCTTATCGCCGGCAGGCGCTGACCATTGAAGAAATGGAATTTGCCGTAGCGGCCAGCCCGGAAGAGGTAAAACCGAAATTTAATACGGCTCAGCCACCCGAATTGCTGGAAGAAAATGAAGTCAGCCTGCTTTACAAACTGAAAAACGGGTTAAAGCTCCGCCTCTATTGCACCACGGGTTCACTTGCGCAGTTGTTGTTTGACACATCCGGAAGCAATGAATTCCTGGAGGCATTCTATATACAATACCCTGCTATTACCTATTCAGATAATGCCGCTGGTGATGATGCTGCTGTATTTGAAGAAGCTGGTATCCCATTTATTCCGGCCTGCCTTCGCGAAACAGCAGCCATTCTGCAGGATGCGAAAGCCAATACCCTGCCGGTATTGATTCAATCCGGTGATGTGCGTTCCATCATTCACAGCCATAGCAACTGGAGTGATGGCAGTAATACCATTGAAGAAATGGCGATGGAATGTATTCGCCGCGGCATGGAATACCTGGTGATTTCGGATCACTCACAAACGGCCTCTTATGCTAATGGACTGAAAGAAGATCGCATCCGCGAACAACACCGGTATGTGGATGAACTGAATGATAAACTGAAACCCTTCCGGATATTCAAAAGTGTAGAAAGTGATATTCTGAATGATGGCAGCCTCGATTATCCCGACAGGGTATTGCAAACATTTGATCTGGTGATCGCCTCCGTACACAGCAACCTGAAAATGCCGGAAGAGAAAGCTATGAAACGGGTGTTGGCAGCTATTGAAAATCCCTATACCAGCATTCTCGGGCACCCCACCGGTCGCCTCTTACTGAGCCGCAACGGTTACCCGCTGGACCATAAAAAGATCATTGAGGCCTGTGCGGCCAATCATGTGGTGATCGAATTGAATGCGCATCCCCGCCGGCTGGATATCGACTGGAAATGGATCTCCTATGCCATAGAAAAAGGTGTTCTCATCTCCATCAACCCCGACGCACACGCCCTCGATGGCTATGATGATATCAAATACGGTGTACTGGCCGCTCAGAAAGGCGGACTGACTAAAGTAAATAACCTGAGCAGCTTCAGCCTGAAACAGTTCGAGGAATTTCTGGCGGAGACGAGAAAGAAAAAATTTGGATAAAGACGGGGTATGGTGTACGATGTTTGATGTACGATGCACGATGTACGCTGTACGATATATGATGTTTGATGTATGATTTTAGATTTTCGAATTACGATTTTAGATTATTTCTACTTTCATAATCCGATAGCTATCGGGTTTTAATTCTATACTGTCTTTCGGTCTTCCGGGCTCTCGGTCTCCCGGACTTTCAGACTTCCGGACTTTCCGACTTTCCGACTTCCGGTCTTTCCAACTTCCCGACTTCCCGACTTTTCTCATCATTCCTTAAAGTTCTTCTTCAATTCCATCAGTTTGGCCTGAAACGGATTCAGGGGTTCGGGTTTACGGGCGGGGTTGCGTTGTCCTTTCTGATCGGGGCGTTGTTGACCTGTCTCCGGCATCCGGCTTCCGTCTTTGAGTGATAGCGAGATGCGCTTGCGCGCCACATCCACTTCGAGTACCGTGGCCATAACCTTTTGACCCAGTTTGACCGCTTCATTCGGATCGGCAACATAACGGTTAGCAATATGCGAAATATGCACCAATCCGTCCTGTTTTACACCCACATCCACAAAGGCACCGAAGTTGGTAATATTGGTAACGATCCCCGGTAATTTCATTCCGGGTTTAAGATCTTCCATGGAACTGACCCCTTCCGCAAAACGAAACTCTTCAATCGGTGAGCGCGGATCGCGGCCCGGCTTTTCCAATTCCTTCAAAATGTCTTCAATGGTGAATTGTCCGATCGTCTCCGTTACAAATTCCCTGGCTTTAATCTGCTTGCGTACCTCTGCTTTTTGTATCAGTTCTGGTACCGTGCTGTTTACTTTTGCAGCCATTGATTCCACTACGTGATAGGATTCCGGGTGTACCGCAGAATTGTCGAGCGGGTTGGCGGCATTGGGTATTCGGAGAAAGCCAGCGCATTGCTCAAAGGCTTTCGGGCCGAGCATCGATACTTTTTTAAGTTCATCCCGAGTTTTGAATCCGCCATTCTTTGTACGGTATTCTACAATATTCTTGGCTACAGTGGCTGTTAGTCCCGATACATACATCAGCAGGTGTTTACTTGCTGTATTTACATCCACCCCAACAAAGTTCACACAGCTTTCCACCACCTGATCAAGGGCTTCCTTTAACCGGTTTTGATTCACATCATGCTGGTATTGCCCCACACCGATACTTTTGGCATCGATCTTTACCAGTTCACTGAGCGGATCGAGTAATCGTCTTCCAATACTGATGGAGCCACGTACGGTTACATCTTCATCGGGGAATTCATCGCGCGCTGCTTCACTGGCTGAATAAATGGATGCACCACTTTCATTGACCATAAATACGGATACAGGCCTTCCAAAATCGATACCACGTACCAATTGTTCCGTCTCCTTACTGGCAGTACCATTGCCATAACCGATTGCTTCAATATTATACCGGACTACCAGTTCCTTTATCGTTTGTACGGCACCGTTATAATCATTTTGAGGTGCATGCGGAAAGATGGTGTTATACTTGAGAAAAGTTCCATGCTCATCGAGGCATACCACTTTGCAACCGGTACGATACCCGGGATCAATGGCCATCACTCTTTTTTGTCCGAGTGGGGAAGCCAATAAGAGCTGGCGCAGGTTTTCTGCAAACACACGTATAGCTTCTTCATCCGCTTTTGTTTTACTGAGCATCCGGAACTCCGTTTCAATCGAAGGTTTCAGCAATCGGCTGAGTGAATCTTCAATGGCCAATGCTACTTGTGCCGAAGCCCCATTGGAAGTGGTGATGAATTTCCGCTTCAGTTCTTCGGTAGCCATGTCTTTATCAATATTGATATCCATGATCAGGAACCCTTCCTTTTCACCGCGGCGAATGGCCAGGATACGGTGTGAGGGGCTTTGTGCCAGTGGTTCTTTGAATTCAAAATAATCCCGGTATTTCTGCGCATCGGCTTCTTCTTTTTTGGTAGTGAGTACCCGGGAAGACACAACCGCTTCTTCAGTGAATATTTTCCGAATGATATTTCGTGCCTGTTCATGTTCAGCGATCCATTCGGCGATGATATCCCTCGCGCCCTGCAGGGCTTCCGCGATATCTTTAACCTGATCGGTTATGAATTTCGCGGCTTCTTCATCCGGGTTAACCGGTTGCAGGTCATACAGCATTTTCGCCAATGGCTCCAGCCCTTTTTCGATGGCCGTAGTTGCTTTGGTCTTCCGCTTCGGTTTATACGGCAGGTAAATATCCTCGAGCTCCGTGGCCACCACACAATCTTCAATCCGCTTTTTTAATTCCGGTGTGAGCTTTCCTGCCTCTTCAATAGTTTTAAGGACCGTTTCCTTTCTCTTCTCGAGTTCGTTGAAATATTTGATCTTGTCGATCACATTTCCAATGACCACTTCATCGAGGTTGCCGGTGGCTTCTTTCCGATAACGGGCAATGAACGGTATGGTGGATCCTTCTGCATGCAGTTCATAAATACTGCCGATCTGCTTTAACGACAGATTCAATTCACCGGCTATATGTTGTGAGTATTTCAGCTCCATAGGTTATTTTGTTGGGGGAGCAAATGTAACGTGCTGCCAAAAAGAAAAAAATTTGTTTTATAAACATTGTTGCCTTACCTGTGATGAAATACACTATTTTTGATAAAATTTTTAGACATGTCTAAAAAAATATCGGTTAAACTACTTTTCCCCTTGCTCCTTTCCCCGGCGGTCCTTTCTGCCCAGGAAACTGGTCGCATGGAAACCGATCGGCCTGACCAGACCGAAGCGGTATACATTACCAAGAAAAATTACCTGCAGGCAGAACTGGGTTTTAACTTCGAAAGTGACCAGGGTCAGTTTACGCTCGTACATCCTACTGCCTTGTGGAAATACGGATTGACCAAAAAATTTGAACTACGGCTCATCACCGAATTCATTTCCGCAGAAACACCTTTGCTGATCCCTTCGGGAAATGATGTACAGAGTGGTTTATTGCCACTGCAATTGGGAGGCAAAGTGGCTTTGTGGGAAGAAAAAGGCTTATTACCCAAAACATCACTGATCGCACATCTGGGCATTCCCAAAGCGGGCTCTAAAAAATTTCATACCACCCGTTGGTTCCCATCGTTCCGGTTTACATTTCAAAACAGTATCACCGAAAATATTGCATTGGGGTACAACCTGGGTGCTGAGTGGGATGGTGAAGATACTTCGCCTGACTGGATCTATACGTTTGCACCGGGTTTCAACCTTGGGAAAAAATGGTATGGTTATGCTGAATTGTACGGTTCGGTCAGAAAAAATGAAGCGCCAGCCCATCATGTTGCCGGTGGATTAGCCTGTTATTTTTCAGACAATTCAAAACTGGATTTCTCCGGCTCTTATGGCATCACCGAAGTGGCCAATGACTGGTATGTGGCCATTGGCTATTCGTTTCGTTTACCACTTTATAAAAAACGCTAAGATTTTTTCCTGAGTACATTCAGGAAAGTTCGTTCTAGGCTGATCTGAATGCTGCTGTTGGCCATCCGTTGCATATTGCCTGCTGCCTGAAACCGATAACCTACATTGACCTTCAGGTTACTGTTGAAGATCAGTTGCAACGCAGGTGCTATATCCACATAACTTTTTTTACCATCCAGTATTTGCTGTCCCAGTATTTCCAGGTAAAGATTCAGATTTGTTTGCCGGTAGTCGGAATATTCCCGGGGAAGTAACAGGTATCCGGCTGAGAAGGAATAATTCATGGACTGGTAATACCGTTCCGGAATATAAATCGCTTTATTTGTTCTGGATGGGTCGAGTACCTGTATATGACTGAGTGTGCCAGATACTGCCAATTTATGTGATAGTTGAGTGGCGATGATACCTGCTTCAATACCGCTTTTATCTCCCATCAATGTGATCTCGTCGTAATGAAAGGGGGCTTTCGTTTTGGATACATCTGCAAATACTGCCATACGAAAATGTTTATGCAGTTCATCCTTCGACCAAAACCGGTATTTGGCATAAAGATTAAAGGATTCATAGCGCACATTGGGTGTATGCATATTTGATATAGAAACTCCAGCCCTTACCATCAGTTTTTTGCTGAGCCCTGCCATTACCTGTGGCATAAATCGTTGGGAAAAACGGGAATAAATATTATCGCTGGTCACAAAATGCTCTTTCAGCTTTATGCTGATGGATTTAGATGGTACATTGGAGGCGGGTTCACTGAAGACATATAATTCCTGTGCAGAAAGATGCAGCGTTGCTGTTAAAAGGAGCAACAATAAAATTTGCTTTCGCATGATATAATTTATTTTTCTTCCAGCAGGTATTTCAGGGCTTTTTCCAGTTCCTTGCCTTCGAGGTCCATGGCGAGCAGTTTACCTTCCTTATCAATGAGAAAGGAAGTGGGTATGGCATTGATCCTCCAGCTTTCTATGATCTTTGCATCCCATCCACCACTGTCGTTTACCTGCAACCAGGTGATCTTATCCTTTTTAATAGCGCTCTCCCATTTACTGGTATTATCATCGATCGATACACCGAAGATTTCGAATCCTTTGCTTTTGTACTTGGAATAGAGTTTTACTAATGTCTTATTCGATTCCCGGCAGGGACCACACCAGGATGCCCAAAAATCGAGTAATACCACTTTCCCTTTGAGGGATGACAAACGCAGCGTATCTCCATTTACCGAAGGAAGGGCCACTTCATCAGCATATTGCCCCTGTTTGGGTTGAGCCTGCATACCGAGTGCGGAAAGAATGAGTAATAAGAAGAATAATACGGGTTTTTGTTTTTTCATCGTCGGCATATTTAAGTGGTTCCTGCCCTATTGCTAAGGCAGGAACCACTTTTATTTAAATTGTAACATGATAGATACGTGCATCAGGCTGTATTCCATCTGTTTCACAGCAATCGGATGCTTTACCTGTTTGTATGCATTTCATTTTTGTATAGGCCTGTACTTTCTTGAATTGTTTGGCGGATACAAAATCCTTATCCACGATCTGTATGGCATGTTCTCCATTCAGTTCCTGTGTCTGTGTATTCAGAAAATGAAATATCATACCATCGAAGCGGATATGTTTATCAGCTTCAACTTTCAGGTGATCAAAATTTGCGGACACGCTCAGGCTTCCTACAGAAAACCCCGCTCCTTCCACAGCATCTTTGATTGCATCGATATTGACAGCCACACCCGGTTTAAAACTGATCGCAAAGGAAGAGTTTTTGATATCGGATTTAACCGTCTCTATAAAATTCAGTTTTTGTAATGCTTTATTGATGGCATTGCTGCACATGGCACAAGTAAGACCTGTGGCCTGCAGGTTTGCCTTCGTGATCTGGGCCGGGGCCGTTACCACTATCAAGATTGCAAACAGGGCGATACCCAATTTTTTCATTTCCACTGGTTTAATTAAATTAATGCTCTTTTTTGCAGCAATCTCCACCTGTGTGGCCTTCCTTGGAACATTTGCCATTTTTGCAGCAATCCATTTTTTCGTGGGCCATACCTTTTTCACTGCAGCATCCATTGGCCTTGCAGGCTGCTTCATCTTTGCAACAGCCCTTTTCTTTACAGGCGGTCATATCAGCACATTTACCGTCCTTCATTTCACATTTATCTGTACAGCAAGACGCTTTAGATGCGTTAGGGGATGCTTCCCTATCGTACTGGCAGCAGGCAGGGAGTTTATTGTAGGCTTCATTAGTAGCTTTTGCACCGGCATTGTCGTATCCGGCGGCGGCTATCTGGTGCTGTATTTTGGCCATATCGCTGCTTCCGGAGTTGAATTTTACAGTGAGCATATGGGTTTCTTTATCCCATTTCGCATCACTGGCTCCGGCCTGTTTGGCGGCCTTTTCAATATTGGATTTGCACATACCGCAATTACCGTTCACCTTGAATGTTTCAGATTTGGTTTGTGCGGATGCACCCATAACAACGAATGTACTGGCAGCAGCCAGCATATATAATTTAAATGCTTTCATGATTGATCTTTTAAAATTAATAAATGTATCGGGGACTGTCAATAGAAAAATAGCTCCTGTCAACGGAGTCGACAGCAGTTACGCAAACCATGCTTTTTCTCAGATCCGGAATACATTATTCTGCAGGTAGGTATCCTGAGCAGATAATAAGGGGGGGGAATGATTTTGAAAATGCCGTTGTGGCTTTTCATTGACCAAGGAGGTAAAAAGAAAATATGATACGATTGCAGGGGATGATACGGGTGCGGAAAAATGGAAATCAGTGACCGGGGTATTCTTCTGATCCTGCACCAGCTTCACTACGATTACTTCATCGCGGCAACACCCGTCAGATTCGTGTGTTTCCATGCCACAAATACCACATGTTTTTGCAGCCGTTTCGAAAAGGTGTACGGAAGCCAATCGGTCCATACAATAATGCATATTGACCGTGAACCCTGAGGTAACCACGAAATAGCAAATGAATGATATAGCTGCGATGAACTTACGCATTGCCATACAAAATTAATCTAAATAGCGAAGAATAGGTACTGTTTTTTGTCAGGGGGGCGTATTGACTTTTAATTAACAAAGCCCCAATAAATACCGATCCGTATTTGCAGCCCGGGAAGGGCATAGCCGGGAGCGATGAAATTATTGTTGGTAAAGCCGAATCCACTGTTACTCAACACTCTGGCGGTATTCAGGTTCTCTGCCCGAACAAATGCCTTGAAGGAACGGATACGGAAATAGAGATAACCGGCGATGTCGGGCAACGCATTTTTAATGGTGGTGGTGTCCTGGTAAGAAAAACGACCGAGTACCGGGGAATAACCGTCTGCCTTATAGTTGGAGCGGTATTTTATTTCTGTGCCAAAGGCAATGTCCAGATTTTTGAATCCCAGGTTACCCTCATACCCGATGCGGTTGCGGGTAAAGATGGCGGGCAGGTTCACTTCAGCATCGCCTATGCGTTGCTGAAAATATACTTCGGCATGCCAGTTCCAGCGCTTGCTGATCTTTACCGTTTTCTTCAGGTCTACCTGCAATACATTGAACAACGTGGTTTCCTGCTTCAATTGATAATATCGGGTAAGATAGGTGTAATTGGTGATCAGGTAATAATGCCCGGTGATGCTAAACCGAAATGATGGCAACATATAGGCTGCCAGCAAATGCGTATTATTTTCTTTCTTAAAATTCTGTGCGGTTTTCATCAGGTAAAAACTGCTTCGGTTGTCGAAAATAAAGGAAGGCGTTCGGCTGGTATTTTCAAATGCAAGCCGCAATGAACCAATTTTTTTTCCCAACGATCGCTGAAGACTGATATGCGCATCATAATCTCCGGAATTGAATCCCGTGAAAAAGAATTTACCATTGGCTTCTATATCCCATTGCTGATTACGGGTTTTATTGCGGTATTCTGCATGACCAGCCGTATTGAAAAAATTAACCTTACCCGATGAAAGCGTTCCGTTGATCTGCTGCACCATCAGGCCCAGCCGGATGAATTGCTGCAGGTTTTTTGAATCAGGGAACTGGTAGATGGAAAAATCATTGGTCAGTATTTTCCAGCTTTCCCTTACGATAAATGTATCAACAGGCTTACGCAAAGCTGTATCATAAAACTTTCTATAGTACAACGAATCCCCCACATTATCCTGAAAAACATAGGTATTGTTATCGAACTGAAGGGTGTGCTCAAAGCGCAATCGCGGATAAAAAAGCGGAATAACCGTAGAGTCGGTAACTACCGAATCTTTTTTACCTAAATCATATTGCTGGCGCAACAGGGCTTTGAACTCACTGTATTTATTTCCTGTAGTTATGTTGGTGCTGAAAAAATTGGAGGAGAAGGCTTCATCGCCGCCGATATAGGTGGGTATGTTGAAGCGGTCTTTATATACGGGGTTATCTATCACTTTTACGCTACCGGTATCCAGCAATCCACCATTTTCGGATGACTGCAGTTTATTGGCCACCAGGCCTGCATAAAGGGTGTAGCGGAGATTATTGGATTGGTAACGCGTATTGAATATATAATTGTTGTGATTGGTTTTTTGGCTTTTAAAAAAACCAGGGCCATTGATCAGACGATAGTTAAAAGCAAAATTCCAGTTAGGTTTGATGTTTTGAGTATGCAGCAACTCGATCATCTGCTCCACCCGCGACCCCAATAGATAATTGATCTCTGAATAGGGACGTGTAGTATTGAAAAAACGCAATTTCTCTATTTTCCATTTATACACATCAAAAGCATGAAAACCCGGGTCGAAGCCCGCATTCAGTTCAGGAGAAAAAAGAACCGAGCGGGTGGCATTTCCATTATTGCCCAGAAATACGTGCGTCGCTGGAATAGGAAATCGACGCGTGAAATCATTGATGACAGAATCGAGCCGATAGACCCTGGAACTGTCGAGGTAACGGAAAGTGATGGTAATGGAATCATCATTCTTATCCCGGCGGCGGAGACTATCCGCCCCACCTGTACCACCTTGCATATTCGTTTTAAACTGCCGGGATCGCTGATCCAGTTGACGGATCACTTCCTGCTGTGCCTGTACCTGCAGCGAAAGCAAAACAATGAACGATAAAAGGAGGTATGTACGTTTTTTTTTCAGACTCGTCTTTTTAGTAACCAATTATCCTGCAAAATAAGGTGGCAAAGGTAAAGACGGGGCATCAAAACTGTTAATATAATTCAGGGTATGTCCGGTTGCTCAATACGGGTAACGGAAGAAATTACATACTGGTTCATCACAGAGGAAATGGCGCCATACCGGGTGCTGCAATACATCGGTATAATCTACCCATTTTCGCCCGATCCTGATTTTGCGATACACCAGCCGGATACCATGACTGTAATCCACATACCAGTTCACATGGCCGGTATAGAGTGGCTGTATGGGTGTGCCATCGGGTTTATGCCATCCATAAATGGCCACGCGATTGGGTCGTTTATCAGTAATTATCCTGAAACTGATCACCACATCTTTTTTGATTCCGGCAATAAGCCCTCCACGTAGTTTTCGCTGGCCTTCAATGATCAGGTGGTGCTGCCACATTACGGGCGTGCTGTCGCGGTTTGCAAAAAGGGGCATGGGTTCCAGTTTCAGAGTGGCTGCTTTGTAAATATCATCCACCATTTTTCGGGTGGGTAAAAAACAGTGCAGGCTATCAGCGATTCGTTGCGCAGCCATTGGTGTAATGCATACCCTGGCCCAATCGGATCCGGACCTATCAAAACCGACGGACAGGTAATCAGGCATTACATAAAAAGTGGCCTTCAATTCCCTGCCTGTGATCGAGTCACGTATGGTGACCGATACCGGCTGGAGCCGCCCAAGAAAGGACGGCCAATTACCCGCCAGTATCTCCTTTACCACTACTGAATCTCTGCTTTTCCAGTTCATGGATGCTGCCTTTGCATACAATTCGCTTCCACCCATTCGTTTCTCTGAGGGGTGTATTGCCGGGAGCTTTGGTACAGTTGTACATGCGGCAAAACATACACATATTAGCAGGTGAATGATCCGGGGCATACGGCAAGGTAAAGAAGTGCGGGGGTATTACAGGGATTAGGACGAAAAATCATACCTCAAAGCAGTATGTTTCCCACCCGCCCCCCTGCCCTGCTATTTAGTCTTTCCTTATCTTCGCGGAAATTTTTTACGAATGAATCTTCATGAATACCAGGCCAAGGAATTATTAAAAAAATATAATGTCCCCGTACAGGAAGGTTTTGCCTGTACTACCGTGCAGGAAGCTGAAGAAGCTTACCGGCAGATCAAGACCCAGACCGGAAGTAAGTTTGCCATCGTAAAAGCACAGATCCACGCGGGTGGACGCGGTAAGGGTACCATAAAAGAAACCGGGATCAATGGTGTAAAAGTGGCCAAATCACTGGAAGACATCCAGGAGTTTGCAACCAAAATTCTCGGTGGCACACTGGTTACTGTGCAAACCGGACCTGCCGGTAAAGTTGTCAATAAGATCTTCGTAGCAGCAGACATGTACTACGATGGTCCGTCTGAACGCAAAGAATTTTATCTCTCCATATTACTTGACCGCACCAAGGGCCAGAATGTGATCATGTACAGTACCGAAGGCGGTATGAACATTGAAGATGTGGCCCATGATACCCCTGAAAAAATATTTAAAGAATGGGTACACCCTTCCGGTGGACTGCAGGGGTTCCAGGCGCGTAAGATCGCATTCAATCTCGGACTGAGCGGTGAAGCCTTTAAGAACTGTACCAAATTCGTGACCAACCTGTATAACGCGTATGTAGGGCTGGACTGCTCCATGCTCGAAATCAACCCGCTATTCAAGGCATCCGATGACAAGATCATAGCGGTGGATTGTAAAATGGGACTCGATGAAAATTCGCTGATGCGCCACGCTGACCTGGCTTCTCTCCGCGATGCAACCGAAGAAGACCCCACCGAAGTAGAGGCTGGTAAATACAACCTCAACTTTGTAAAATTGGATGGTAACGTTGGCTGTATGGTGAATGGTGCCGGTCTTGCTATGGCCACCATGGATATGATCAAATTGAGTGGTGGTGAGCCTGCCAACTTCCTGGATGTGGGTGGTAGCGCCAATGCACAAACCGTAGAAGCTGGCTTTAAGATCATTTTAAAAGATCCAGCCGTAAAAGCGATCCTGATCAACATATTTGGCGGTATCGTTCGTTGCGACCGGGTGGCACAGGGTGTAATTGATGCTTATAAAAATCTGGGCAATATCAATATCCCTATCATTGTGCGTTTACAGGGCACCAATGCCGTAGAGGCCAAAAAATTAATTGATGAGAGCGGCCTGAAGGTGCAATCTGCGATCCTCCTCAGTGAGGCCGCAGACCTGGTGAAGAAGGCCGTTGCGTAATTTTCGTGTATTGGTTATTATTGTAGAGACAATGCATGCCTTGTCTCTACAATAATAACCAACAATATATTTTTTAACCAAATCCCCGCTTCCAGCGGGGATTTTTTATTTGTACCCTTATGCAAAAATTTCAAAACCGGTATCGGATACCGTCTGCCCGTTTGGCAACCTGGGATTATGGTTGCCCAGGTTCTTATTTTATTACCATCTGCACCAAAAACCGGGAACATTTTTTCGGTGACATCAACAATAGTGAAATGTATTTGAATGCAATAGGCCTGATTGCCGATCAATGCTGGGCAGCATTGCCGGAACATTTCAACAAAATTACGTTGGGCGAATTTGTGATCATGCCCAATCACACGCATGGGATTATTACGATTGAACCGGACGTGGACG
>JAPLEH010000017.1:0-56228 GCA_026391455.1 Bacteroidota bacterium | reverse complement strand
GGACGTGGACGTCGTTGACGGCGGCGCCGACAACGACGTCCACGTCAACGACGTAGAGACAGGGCATGCCCTGTCTCTACAACAACAACGCCATTACCGATTCCGCAATCCCGGAAAAAATACCATTTCCACGATGGTTGGATCGTTTAAATCGGCGGTCACGCGATTATCCCGTTCCATAAATCCTGAATTCGGATGGCAAACCCGGTTTCACGACCATATCATACGCAACCATATGGAATATGGGCGTATCGCCGATTATATTTTGAACAATCCCGCGAATTGGAAGGAGGACAGGTTTCATAAAAATAAACAACCCTGAGGGGCTGTGTAATTGTATTGTATAGGGCATCATTCGTATTGATCAACGAACGCAACGGCTTGTCTGCTCCCCGGTTGCCAGTGGGGGATGTCCGGCAGACAGGGTTTCATATTGATGGTTTACCCCGTTCCACCTGCCATGGCAGGCTGGGACGGGGTTTTTGTTATGATTATATTTACCGCATGAATTTTCGGTTAAGGCCCATTGAGGCAGCAGATAACCCGCACATTGCCCGTATCATCCGGAATACGCTGGCTGAATTCGGGGCCAATCATCCCGGAACGGTCTATTATGATGCCTCCACCGATGCCTTGTATGAATTTTTCCGAACTGAAAAATCCATGTACACCATTGTCGAACTCAATGGAAAAATGGTGGGAGGTGGCGGCATTTTCCCTACGGATGGGTTACCTCCTGATACCTGCGAACTGGTAAAAATGTATTTGCTGCCAGAAGCCCGCGGAATAGGGCTAGGCAAATTGCTGATCGAAAATGCCATCCGCACGGCCTTGCAGTATGGATTTCAAAAAATGTATATCGAAACCATGCCGGAATTAATAAATGCATTGGGGGTGTATGAAAAATCCGGATTCAGGTATCTTCATGAACCGATGGGCAACAGCGGCCATACCGGTTGTACGTTGTGGATGATGAAAGAACTTTCATGAAAAAAAAATCAGTCCCTATATGGTTATTGCGGATGTTTCTTCCGGCGATCCTTCTGGGTTGTTTGAACAAACCTGCCCGTCAACTCAATTCTACCGATATCGTAACACCCACTTCTGCGATTGCAGCACCAACGTTCAATTGTGATTATGAAACACAAAAAATAAAATGCCGTAACATCTTTCAGTTGTATAAACAATCACCGGTTGAGGTGAACCGGAAAAAACTAATACAATTTTTTGCAGATTCGTTACTTCCCTGCTGGTATGGTACACCCTGGGATTTTAATGGCACTACCCGTACTCCTCAGAAGGGAGCTATCGCTTGTGGTTATTTTGTAACTACCACCTTACAGGATGCAGGTATGAAAATAGATCGGGTGAAAATGGCCCAATGTGCGAGTGAACAACTGGTTCGAACGAACTGCTCCGGGTTGAAACGTTTTAGTAATGTATCATTGGATGATTTCGTGCAAAGTGTACGGAAGATGGGATTTGGCCTTTACATTACCGGGCTCGATAATCATACCGGTTTCATACTGAACGATGGCCGGGATGTATATTTTATTCATTCAGGGGTGTATGCCCCGCGCTGTGCCCTGAAAGAAAAAGCGATCGGATCAGTCACGCTCCGAAAATCCAACTATCGTATAATCGGCAGGGTGGAGTTTCAATAAAAAAAGAGGCCGTTCAGCCTCCTTTCTCGATTTTATTTCGTGAATTTTTATTTTTTTACTTTGCCTTTCAGCAGGTATACCTGAAATCCAACATTGAAGGCGAAACCTCCGCGGCCCGACTGGCTCTCAATCTTTGTACGGTCATAACCGACCAAAGCATCGATGGATACATTTTCGCTGATAAACATGGCAGCTCCCCCACCTACAAAGAAATTGATACCGGTATTGGTGGTGGAGAAATTAATGGCGGTCTGTTTGGTAGTAAGAAAATTGAACGTGCCCTGCAATATAGGACGAACCGCCTGCGATTCAGTAGTGAAATAATACCGTACAAACGGACCAATGTTGAATGAAGTGGATTTGGCATCTCCAAACTTGGTATAGTTCACACCCAGGTTTCCACCGAGTGCAAGATTGTCCAGGATAAACAAACCCGCAGATGGAGAGAACCCGATCTGTGTATTATTATCAGATGTATTGAGGCGGAAACTTCCACCCACCATCCAGTCATTTTTCGCAGTCTGCGCCTGTGCAGAGATCACACCAGTTATTACTAAAATGGTAGCAATTACTTTTTTCATATTGTACTTTTTTTGTGGTGCAAAAGTAAGTCAGTGAAGGGCAGCTAACAAATCATAGAGTGGGAAAAACGAAATTATGACAGAGGTTCTACCTCATAAACCGGGCTGAATAAGTATATTCTACCTGTTTGTACTTCCGTGCATTTGAATCGTTTCCGTAATTGTATGCCTTTTTGAAAAACCCTCCCGTCTTTGATACGAAACAGTCCGTTGGCAGGAAGGTCTTCCACCAGGTGCATAAGGGTGGCATCTTTATCATACTTACGGAGCACACGCAATAGTCCGTCTTCAGCGCAACTGCTTGCGGCAGGATTCTTCAGCGATAAGAGCAATTCCTTTTCAATATCAGCGGGAAAGATTTTATGTTCCAGGAATTGTTTGAGCAACTGCCCGAAAATGTTTTTCCATTCTTTACCATGTGCGGCAACGGTTCGCCCGTATTGTTCAAACGTAAGCAGGTGGGCTATTTCATGCAGCAAGGTAACGAGGAAGGAATAAGGGTTAAGGTTTCCGTTTACACTGATCCGGTGATTGGTGCCCGGTGTGCGGTGCCGGTAGTCACCTAATATACTTTTTCGTTCTCTGGCGATGGTGAGATGCACTCTATATTGGTGCAGGTAAGCCAGTACTGCATCGCCGGTGCCGGCTGGTAGAAATTGTTGTAAATGTTGGATCGGTACTTCTTTCTTAGGCATTTTTGTTTTGCTTCAGCGTATGGAGCAATGATCTTGTTTCAATGGCCGTATAGAGAATATACAGCCCGGCACAGGCGATCAGTGCCGGCTTATTCACTTTGCTCTTTTCAACCATAATGTATACAAAGGCGGCGATGGCCACCAGAAAAAACCGAAGCATGAACCCGCTGTACATAGCCCGCACAAAAGCCTGCCCTGTATTGGTACGGAGTGCCTTTCGCATCAGCAGGTAGGCTAATACACTTACTCCGGCAAGTAACAGGTTTCCTCCCAGCAGTACCGGCAGGCTGACCCCGTTCTTTTCTAGCCATGCTTTGCCTGCAAAACAAAGGCCGTTCACCACCATGAACAATATGAGTACTGATCGCAGCGATCTCCAATTCGTTGTATCCATTTTATTTTTTTCGGCTTGTTTCCCTGAACAGTTTATAGAATATGCCTGTCAGGATGAGCAAAGGTAAGACACAGGCGAACAACGGGGATATATGCAGCCATTTATCCAGTTGCAACCCTCCGAACACACCGATCCCTAATGCCGCCAGCAGTTGTGAGCCAAGGCTGGCATACTTTATGAAAAATTCCTTATTACTGCCGGGTTTATTTGGCTGCGGCTGCTTGCTCATTGGTGTTATTCATCTCTACAACATTGGCCCCCATATGTACCTGACCGTTGAAGGTGGCGGAAGGCTCCACCTGCAACTTACCTGCATAAAGATTGCCTTTTACCACGCATTGCCCTCTTAGTTGGAGCAATTCTTTCGAGCGGATACTGCCGGTCACCGTTCCGGCTATATCGGCCTGGTTCACAGAAATATCGCCTTCCACCACGCCGGTGCTGCCGATTATGATCTTGGAGGAGCTTTTAATATTCCCGATCACCGTACCGTCTATACGCAGGTCGCTGTTAGAGCTTATATCGCCTTTCAGCGTGGTGCCCGCACTGATCAGTGTGGCACCTGTGCCATTGGTTGAGGGTTGTTGCATGTCGGTTTTGTTTTTGGTATTGAACATAGATGCCGTGCTTTTAGTCGTTCGATTCCTCCTCTTTGGGTACGTTCAGCTTGTTGGTATCCAGGGGAATCGTATTGCCCGAGTTGAGCGGACCTTTTTTCAGAGAACCCACATATTGCTCGAGTTGAGCCATCTTTTTCTCTGCATTATCCACTTTGATTTTCAACTGCCGTTGCTCCTGTACCGATTTATAGTCTGAACTCGCTCCCGGAATATAATATTTCAGGGGGGTGAATACGATCAGGGCAACAGTGAGCCCCACCAGCAGCACAAATATTGTGCTCAACATGATATATACGCTCAGCCTGGATAACTTAAAAGTGACCACTTCCTCATACGTGTCATCATTCATCACCACCAGCCGGTATCGGTTCCGGAGCCTTTTCAGGGTAGAACCGGCATCTAATTTAAGCATAACCAGATTTTTGGATACTAAAGGTAAGCATTGCAAGCCTTTTCCCCCCAAAACCGCCTGTCAAAATTGGGGAGAAAAATTGCCTTATTTTTATACTAAATTATTTGAAATTCAGTTAATAAGACTTTAGATTGCGCCGGTAAATGCGACCCATCAGAAATACCATTACTACTGCTATAGCCATTCTGCTCCTTCAGGTCATCATACCGGCCTACGGACAGATGGGTATATCGTTCGACATTAAAAAACCCAAAGAATACGACGAACGGGTGCTCCGGTCAGAAAAATCGGACCAAAAGAAGTTTACCCTGCCCCGCCGGTTCATTCAAAATACGGTTACCCATTTCAATTACTATTATAATGCCAATCTCAAGCTGAACGAAGTATTGGAAAGGGCTAAAGAGGCTTTTAAAGACGATTATTCCCGCTTACTGCCTTTTTACAACTATTCGCTGGACGTAACTGCCGGCGACAGCATACAACTGGATTCCATCACCTATAAGTCTTCCACCGGTATTGCCCTTCATGACCTGCGGAACGATTGGGTGGATAACCTATATCTCCTTTGGGGAGCCTCCTTTTACCTGCAGAAGAAATTTGACTCCGCCTACCTGATGTTTCAGTTCATCAACTATGCCTTTGCCCAAAAAGAAAAAGATGGGTATTACAAAACGATCGGAAGCGGCAAAGACGGAAACTCAGCATTGAGCATTTCCACCAAGGAAAAGAATTCCCTGCCAAAAAAAATATTCTCAGAACCGCCCAGCCGGAATGATGCATTCATCTGGCAAATACGGAACCATCTCGCCATTGATGAGATGGCCGAAGCGGCAAGCCTTATCGTGGCACTTAAATCAGATCCGCTTTTCCCCAAACGTTTGTTCAATGACCTGCATGAGGTGCAGGCCTATTGGTTTTATAAACAAAGTATGTGGGACAGTGCGGCTGTTCACCTGGAACAGGCCCTGAGCAATGCCACCAATAAACAGGAAAAAGCACGTTGGGAATTCCTGACCGCCCAATTGTATGAAATGAGTGGTCATAACAGCGATGCGGAAAAACTCTATTCCAAAGTAAGCGGACATACCACCGACCCCATTCTGGATATTTATGCCCGTCTGGCCGCCATCCGGGTAGATAAAGACGGCACCGATAAAAGCATTGAGAAAAATGTGGCTGAGCTGGAGCGTATGGCCAAAAGAGATAAGTACCTGGACTACCGCGACATCATTTACTATATGGCCGCCCAGATGCAATTGCTTTCTGATCCAAAAGGCGATGGCAGCAATTATGAAAGCGCGATCAACCTGCTGATAAAAAGCACCCAGTATGCTAGTAATAACCCGGCTCAGCGGAATAAGGCTTTTTTGCAGTTGGCGGAGATGACCTACAACAAACAACGGTATCGCCAATCCTATAATTTTTACGATAGTATTCAACTCGGTGATACATCCATCCGGAATCCCGAAGAGATCACAGCACGTAAAAAATCACTGGGCATTCTCGCTACCAATATGGAGATCATCGAGCGGCAGGACAGCCTGCAGCGTGTAGCCGGTATGGCCGAAGAGGAAAGAAAAGAATTTGTAAAAAAACTGGTGAAGCAATTACGTAAGCAACAGGGACTAAAAGATGAAGGCGGGTTGCCCCTTACCAATCCGATTGCCACCCCCACCCTTTTCCCAACGGGAAATAATCAGCCCAAGGGTGAATGGTATTTTTATAATACTGCCGCCCGTACGAGGGGCCTCAATGAATTCAAATCCCGCTGGGGTACAAGACCCAATATTGACAACTGGCGAAGGAGCAGCGCCGTGGGTGCCGCCATTGTATCCAACCAGCAGCAATTGAATACCGACCGTGGTGTGAACCAGCAGCAAAACAGTGGTGAGATCACATTCGACGGGCTGTATGACAATCTGCCGCTTACGCCCGAAAAGATAAAAGCATCGGATGATTCTATTCAAAAAGCGATGTTTGCCCTGGGCAAAGTATTAATTCAGGAAATTGAAAATTGTACGAAAGGAACGGAAACATTGGAGCAGTTACGCACTCGCTTCCCCGCATTTGATCCGATGGATGAAGTGCTCTTCAATCTTTATTATTGCTATAACAAATACGGCGAAACGTCTAAAGCTGGTGCTATAAAAAAACTGATGAATGATAAATTCAGTGCCAGCAATTTTACCACCATCGTTACTACGGGCAAAAATCCCCAGTCTAAATCAGGAAATACAGATGCCACCAAAAAATACGAAGCGATATACGACCTTTTCATAGAAGGTAAATTCAACCAGGCCATAGCAGAGAAAAAAGCGGCAGACAGTATTTATGGAAAAAATTACTGGACACCTCAATTGCTCTATATAGAGGCTGTGTATTATATCAAACAACGGGAAGACAGCACGGCCAAAACAGTTTTGTCATCGATCATCAACCAGTTTGCCGGAACCCCGCTGGCACTAAAAGCCGCTAATCTGCTGAGTGTACTGGAACGCAGGGCACAGATCGAAGAAGAACTGGAGAAGCTGGTAATAACGAGAGCCGTTGACTCTTCTGCTACTAAAGCACCTGCCACTGTAACACCCGTGGCAGTGATACCCAAGCCGGTTGCAGACACCACGAAGAAAACAAACCCAACCGTGATTACCACTCCTACGGTGGTACCGCCGAAAGATACGGTGGCTGTCAAACCTCCGATTCCGAATAATACACCGTTCACCAATGCTCCCAATGAGCCCCATTATGTGGTGCTTGTATTGAATAAAGTGGATGTGGTATTCTCCAACGAAGCCAAGCAAGCCTTTAGTCGTTTTAACCGGGATAATTTTTACAATAAGAGTTATTCGCTCGATCTGTTTGAACTGAACCCGGATAACCGTTTGCTCCTGATTTCTCCGTTTGCGACAGCAGCAGATGCACTAACTTATATTGATAAAGCCAAGCCCCGTACGGCTGCTGAGATCGTGCCCTGGCTCAAAGATGGGAAATACTACTACGCGATCCTGAATCAGGCCAATTTTGAATTGCTGAAAAAGAATCAGAACCTGGAAGGATATAAAACATTCCTCAACCAGTATTTTCCCGGGAAGTTTTAATCTCAGATTTTTGGCAAAAAATTAATGCCCGGCCTGTTATTTGCCGGAATCTAAATATGTATTTTCGGGTTATAAAGCAGCGGGAACAACCGGATATCTGGTAAATAAAACAATTGCGGCGTTAGCTGCTTACACTCCATGAATCATTCCAACCATTCATCAATATGAAAAAAGCTGTTCGTATTTTCTGGTACGTTTTCTTTGGTGGCTTAGGCATCTTTATTACGCTGTTGCTGATGGCCAATTTTGGCGTTTTTGGCAAAATGCCTACGCTTACCGACCTGGAAAATCCATCCATTCTGCAGGCTTCTGAAGTGTATGCCGAAGACGGCACCCTGATGGGTAAATACTATCGGGAAAATGGAAACCGCAGCGTGGTAAAATACCGCGACATCTCTCCCTATATCATCAACGGGTTGATCGCTACAGAAGACAAACGATTTTATACCCACTCCGGTATTGATATGAAAGGTACCCTGCGCGCCGTATTTACCGGAGGTATGCAGGGAGGTGGCAGTACCATTACCCAACAATTGGCCAAAGCCCTGCTCGATCAGGGAAGGGTAAGCGGCTTACGGAGGATGATCGAAAAACTGAAAGAGTGGATCGTGGCCGTGAAACTCGAAAAGAATTTTACCAAAGAAGAGATCATTGCCCTCTACCTGAATACTGTGCCGTATTCTGACAACGTATTTGGAATACGCAATGCCTCCCGTACTTTTTTTCAGAAAGAACCCGACCGCCTCACTGTGGATGAAGCGGCCTTATTGGTGGGTATGATCAACGGGCCCGGCCTGTACAACCCCCGCCGCAATCCCAAAGCAGCTATGGACCGCCGGAACCTCGTAATCAGCCGGATGGAAGAAAACGGTAATATTACTTCTGCAGAAGCGTCGAAATTTAAAGCTCTGCCCATTAAGCTCAACTATCGTAAACTGGATGAGAATACCGGTTATGCACCCTATTTCCGTGAAGTATTGAAAGGCGAAGTAAAAGAAGCACTCAAGGATATAAAAAAATCGAATGGCGACAGCTATGATATTTATGATGATGGACTGAAGATCTATACCACCATCAATCTGCCCATGCAGCAATATGCCGAAGAAGGCATGGCCCAGCATATGGCCATGCTGCAAAAAGGTATCAATGCTAGAAATGATTTTAAAGCGGGAACGATCTGGAAAGATCACGAAAAAAAACTGGAGAAAGCCATTCGTGAATCAGACCGCTGGAAGAATGGCGAAGAAGACGGATTGAGCGATAAAGAGATCAGGGCCAGTTTTGAGGTAAAAGTGCCCATGCGTGTGTTTTCCTGGAATGCAAAACGGGAAAGAGATACCACCATGACACCGATCGATTCCATCAAATATCACCTGCAAATGGAGCAGGCCTGCTTTATGGCCATGGACCCCATTACCGGCGAAGTAAAAGCCTGGGTGGGCGGCATACATTATAAGACCTATAAAAATGACCACGTGAACCTGAAGACGAAACGACAAGTGGGTTCTACGATCAAGCCTTTTTTATACACGCAGGCGATGGAAGAAAGAGGGTTCACACCGGAAACAGAATGTGAAAATGTGGCTCAATTATTCCCCGGCTCAGGCTGGGTGCCTTCCGGTAAAAAATGCGGCGGTGGTTCCATGAGTATGGCCAATGCCCTGGCTTATTCCAAAAACTGCGCAACGGCCTACATCATGAAACAGGTGGGGCCAAAACAATTTGCCGATTTTCTTAGCCGCATTGGTATACCCACACCAGTGAAGCCCTTCCCTTCGATTTGTTTGGGTACCTGCGATCTTTCCTTATATGAAATGTTGTGGGGCTATACCATTTTTGCAGGCCGTGGATTTTCAACCAAACCATACAGCATCAGCCGTATTGAAGACCGCAATGGAAATGTGATCAAGCGCTTTGATTATAGTGTGAACAGAAAAGAAGCGATCAGTGAAGTTACCGCGTATACCATGGCCCGTATGATGCAGGGCACCGTGGATAAAGGTACAGCCCGGGGCATGCGTACCCGTGTAGGAGCTTCCGAAATGGGCGGCAAAACCGGAACCACCGATGATAATGCGGATGCCTGGTTCATGGGCTATACGCCACAACTGCTGGCCGGTTCATGGGTGGGTTTTGAATATACATTTATGCGCAACCAGGGAGATGGCTCCCGTATTGCCCGCCCCATCACTGAATATTTTTTCCGTAAAGTACTTGCCGATAAGAAACTCGGCATTGATAAAGATGCCAAATTCGTGAAGCCGGCAGAATTGGAAAATGAAATCAACAGTGCCGATATCATGATCAGCGATTCAGACCCCAACCCCGCCGGTGAAGGTATAGACCAGGGCGTAGGCGATGCTACAGACTATGACGAATACGGATCAGATTCGCTGGGCCCTGAATCAAAAGACTATATGGACGAGAATAATACCAAACCTTCTCCGCAACCGGTGAAAAAAGACACGCTGCCCAAATCGCCGGCTAAAAAGGAAGAACCCAATGCAAAACCTATCGGGTCATTGGTGGAAGATCCCAAAAAGAAAAAGAATAACTGAACGGATTTACTGTAATAATCAGGGTATTAAAGCAAATTGTTTTAATACCTTTTTTTTGCCTGTTTATTTTTTATCTTTCCGTAAAGGTATCCCTGCATTACTATTTTCTATTCTCAAAATTATCACATGGAATATATAGCATTGGCACTTGCTCCCGGAATTGCAATCTGCATCTATATATTTTATAAGGATGTTTACAACCGGGAACCAAAGCTGAATCTCGTGGTCAGTTTTTTTCTGGGTTGCCTGGCCATAATACCTGCCATTTTTTTTGAACAACTGTTTATTATAAACGGCAACACAATCAGTGCCGTGGCATTATTTGCCTATGGAGTGGTGGCGTTCAGCGAAGAAGGAAGCAAGTTCATCGCGTTGCGGCTGTATGCCTATCCTAAAAAAAGTTTTGATGAACCGCTGGACGGAATTGTGTACAGCGTAATGGTAAGTATGGGTTTTGCCACATTGGAAAATGTATTTTATGTAATGAATTATGCGGCCCAGGGCCAGGGTTTGCAGGTAGGTATTCAACGGATGTTGCTGAGTGTGCCGGCCCATGCATCTTTTGCTGTGGTAATGGGATACTATGCGGGTAAAGCGAAATTCAGTCCCGGTAAAGGATCCTTCTATTTGCTAAGGGGCCTGCTTACGGCTGTGTTCTTCCATGGCACGTATGATTTCTTTCTGTTCATACCGCGATTCACTGCCATTGGCGAAGAGACAGGAAATATCCTCCTGGCAGGCGGTGCCATCGGCTCGTATATTGTATGCCTCATCATGAGCAGAAAAATGATCCGGGAACATAAAGAGATATCCCGCCAAGCCTTTAACGAAAAAAATAACCATGTATAAAATAAGGAATGCCGGCACCGGCGATATTACATTGATCCGTGAGCTCACCTGGCAGGTTTGGCCCCAAACCTATGCAGGAATCATTTCTGCGGAACAGATCGACTACATGCTCGACATGATGTACAGCGAGCGATCATTACAGGAACAAATAGAAAGCGGGGCACAGTTCATCATCTTATATGAAAATGATAACCCGGTGGGCTTTGCTTCCTACCAGATGATGGAACCCGGATTATATAAATTACATAAACTGTATGTATTACCCTCCCAGCAGGGAAAGGGCGCCGGAAGGAGACTGATTGATCATATCATTGAAAAGATCAGTACAGATGGCCCCTGTGCATTACAATTACAGGTAAACAGGAACAATAAAGCAAAACAATTTTATGAAAAAGCCGGATTCAAAGCTATCCGGGAAGTACAGTTCGATATCGGCAAAGGATATATTATGGACGATTATATTATGGAGTTATCGCTGCCAGGTATTGTATGAGGACTAACTACTACCTTTTTTTAAGGTGTCTTTTTTCGCAGTATGCCCTGCTTAATGAAAACTCCTCACAAACCAGCACAACTCCAAAATTCAAATGTAACGTTCAACATTCGGGTTCATTGTTGATGCTACTAAACCAACGAAACTTTAGTTAATGTGTGGCAGTGTTTTAATCCGCAATTTGCCCTTGCATTTGAAACATTCCGCTTATTTTCATTCCTTTTATAAGTTCTTTAAAACGCATATTCTCCTGTGTAACAAAAATGTCTATTGAAAAAAAATCTTCTATTTCTGGATGAGTAATTAATTTCACATTTAAAATATATCCCTTTTGACTATTGCTTTCTAATAAACTTGTGGGTTTATAATCAATAAGCAATCCAATAAAGTCAAAGCAAGCATAGTTAGGCAAGTCTTTACTTGGCAAATACCTCAACTGTTAACTGCTAACTACTGCCTCCCCAACACACCCTTACAATCAAAAAACTTTATAGGGTCCACCGGAGTTTCAAACTGATACATCACCAATTCCAGCTTCCCTCCGGAGTTAATGTATCCCAATGGCTGCCCGATCTTCACCACATCATTGCGCTTCACCAATAATTTATCCAACCCCGTATACCAGATATAATAATCCTTGCCTTTTAATTTCAGGTAGAGCACCACCCCATTCTTCGATTCTTCGGTGTATTCGGTATTGGTAACGCGCCCTGTGCCGGCAGATTTTACAACCGAATCCGGAATACTTTTCAATACCACACAAAGATCTTCCTGATCGTAATGGATCACGTTTTTAGGTGGAGGTACCACAATGGCATCATTGAGCGGACAAATAAGGCGGATACTATCCTGCTGTGCAGAAACGGGTAAAGCAGGAAGCAGAAAAACTAGAATGGCAAGTATCGCAGATCGATTCATAATGGAAGCTGTTTAGGGGGTAGGTACGTTGGTTTGGCTGGTATCACGGCCGGTGTACAGACAGTTTTTTTGCCATTTCTGCGCTCATGCCTTCTGCTGCTATCCCATAGCCACTCACCAATACACCTTTGAGGCCATTCGTTGATTCGATAGCATATACAATCGCCTCATCAGACGGATCGGTATTTCCTTCGAAACGATAGAATTCGGTAATCTCAAAATCGGTCACATCAAACCGGTCGTTGTTGCAAATAAGGCAATTTTCGGCCAGGTTAAAATCCATTGTATAACCTCGTTGCTTAAGGCCATTGATTGCTTCGGACAGGGTATCATAATGGTGCATAAACCCGTACTTTTTTCAAAGTTATTCCTATTTGTTTAATACTCAGGCTCCCGTAAACACCAAATCATGCACATTACGATTAAATGACAGAATCGGAGACGGAAGAACAAGCAATAGCCGTATAAAATGTGCAAAATAAAGGTGTTGAAACGCCCTTCGCGAGCGGTTTTTAACGAGATAAACAGTACCTTTGCCGCCATAAAAACAAACGTAAAAAAATGTCAACTGTATCTAAATCCATTGATTTCAGCCTGCCTTACAAAGTGGCTGATATTTCACTGGCCGAATGGGGCCGCAAAGAAATCCGTCTGGCTGAAGCAGAAATGCCCGGTCTGATGAGTATCCGTAAAGAATACGGTCCTTCTCAACCCCTTAAAGGTGCCCGCGTGGCCGGTTGCCTGCACATGACCATTCAGACTGCCGTACTGATCGAAACACTGGTAGCCCTGGGTGCTGAAGTAAAATGGAGCTCCTGCAATATATTCTCCACACAAGACCATGCCGCTGCTGCTATCGCCGCTGCCGGTATCGGTGTTTTCGCCTGGAAAGGACAAACCCAGGAAGAAGCTGACTGGTGTATCGAACAAACACTGTTTTTCGGTGCTAAAGACAAACCCCTGAACATGATCCTCGATGATGGTGGTGACCTGACCAATATGGTACTCGACACCTATCCTGAACTGGTACAGCATGTAAAAGGTATTTCTGAAGAAACCACTACGGGTGTACACCGCCTGTATGAAAGAGTGGCAAAAGGCACACTGCCCATGCCCGCTATCAACGTGAATGACTCCGTGACCAAATCTAAATTCGACAATAAATACGGTTGTAAAGAATCACTCGTGGACTCTATCCGCCGTGCTACCGATGTAATGCTCGCCGGTAAGATCGCCGTAGTAGGTGGTTATGGTGATGTAGGTAAAGGTTCCGCAGCTTCACTGGCAGGTGCCGGTTGCCGCGTGATCGTAACAGAGATCGATCCTATTTGCGCCCTCCAGGCTGCTATGGACGGTTTTGAAGTAAAGAAAATGATTGATGCCGTAAAAGAAGCCGATATCGTTGTTACCGCTTCCGGTTGCCGCGACCTGATCCGTGGTGAACATTTCAAACTGATGAAAGACAAAGTGATCGTATGTAATATCGGCCACTTTGATATTGAAATTGATATTGCCTGGTTGAATACCAACTATGGTCATACCAAAGACACCATCAAACCACAAGTGGATATTTACAATGTAGAAGGAAAAGATATCATCATCCTCGCTGAAGGCCGCCTGGTAAACCTGGGTTGCGCTACCGGTCACCCTTCTTTTGTAATGAGTAACTCGTTTAGCAACCAGACCCTGGCGCAGATCGAACTCTGGCAAAACCACAGCAATTACGAAAACAAAGTATATGTACTGCCCAAACACCTCGATGAGAAAGTGGCCCGTCTGCACCTTTCTAAAATCGGTGTGGAACTGGATGAATTGACCGATGCTCAGGCTGAATACCTCGGTATCACCAAAGAAGGTCCGTTCAAAGCAGAACACTACCGTTATTGATTTCTTTCAAACGAAATACAAAGCCGCTTTCTTTGGAGAGCGGCTTTTTTTATGCCCCGCATACGCTTATCCGAAAATTATCCCTATCAAAATCAAAAACGCTACAAACAAGGGGAATGCGTAGAGATACCAGGAATGTCTGAATCGATTATTGAGCGCATCATAACTCCGGAGCAGATTCCTGTCAAACGGCATATTTACTCTGCGTAAGCCGCATCGCTGACACACGACCGTTACTTCTTTTTCGAAAGGGAAAATCGGAATGAAATAAATATGATAATAATTACTCGTTACATAGATATCAGAAAAATTGTCCGTCTCACAATGGGGACAACGCTCCATCTCTTCCGTAATCCCCACCGGGGCCTTTTTGATACCATAAATTATAAATGCCATACAGCTTAGTATTACAGGTTGCGAAATTACCCTGTTTATGCTAATCCGCGATTTATACAATTAGTACACCCGATATCCCTTTCTGTAATACAGGCTTACAATAGATTGAACCTGAATTTTCTATAGTCCCCCTTCCGTACACCCATTACATGAGTATGTATTGAGCTTTCATCAATGGCAATCAAGATACTTGCAAGTATTAACCTCGTATTTCTGCTGGCAATCTTAAATCAACGAAAAAAATTACCCGGCACAGGGGTAACAAAAAAAAGGCAGTCCGGATATACCTCTACCGGCAGGTACCTGCCATTATACTTGCGATACTATTATTACATTATAAAACAAGAAAATGGAAAATTTAATCAAAGGAAAATCAGAAACAGCGGAAAATGCTGCAATCATGGGAGAATCAGATTTATTTGAAGCCGTGCGTGGGATTTCACATGCTGGTGATTCTCACGGAGCTGTTGTCGGAATTAATGACAATACGACTCCCACGGCTGGACCAGGTGTATTTGGCAAAAGCCGAGGCACAGGTGTTTGGGGACAAAGCGAAACCTGGCATGGGGTTGCGGGATTTTCAGACAGTACAACAGGTGGTGTTGGTGTTTATGGTAAAGGGAATGGTGCTGGTATGTTAGGCGAAGGTGGCACTTGGCATGGTGTTGCAGGCATTTCAGAAAGCACAACAGGTGGAGTCGGTATTTATGGAAAAGGAAAAGGTGCTGGAGTTTTAGGAGAGGGTGGCACCTGGCATGGTGTTGCAGGCATTTCAGAAAGTACAACAGGTGGAGCAGGGATTTTTGGAAAGGGAAAAAACCTTGCCGGACTTTTCGAAGGAAATGTAAATATTACTGGAAAACTAATTATGGAAAATTCAGATGTACTTGCCTTAATAAAAGCAATGGCGTCTGATTTGAATAATTTAAGGAATAAGATTAAAGAGCTTGAAACTACCATTGCCAGTATGAACAGTTTGTCTCAAACGGCACAAGGGACAAGAAAAGAAATTTGCAATGGACAGCCAATTCCAGACGGCTGGGCAAAAGTTGACAGCAAGACTGACCCCACAAGATGTCAGCAACATGGCGATTCCGAAGGCAACAATAATATCGCCGTTATTGAAAAGCTTTAAACAAACAGCACACAACATTGGGTTTTTGCAAGTTGGAAAGACGGGATGCTGTTTCCCAACCTGCACAAAGCCCTGCCCGGTATATGACGGGTTCTGTCCCCGCCTGCCGGAATATTTTCATTCATACGGAGCTAGCCGAAAATCCGATCCAAGAGTAGGCAATTTATAAACCTTATCATTATGGCAAAAGCTGTTTCAGTTCCCCCCGTAAAGATCGAAGTGCAACCCGAAAGGACCCACTTCCATTTTATGCTGGCCAAAAACCCGAATTACTTTGGTAATATTCCGGGAAGCCAGTTAGAACCCAATTTCAAACTCATAACGGATACCAGTTATGAGCAACTCACCTGCGTGGGGTACAACCCCGACACACAACTGATGGAAGCAACATTCGCTATCAAACGCAGTGTGGGCTATTCCGGAAAGCTGTGCAGCACCGGTTCATTCGAACATGTCCGTTTCTATCTCGATTTTCATGATGGTGCCGGTTTTATAGACCAGGGCAGCGTGGCCATCAACGTACATGATATTCCTGCAGGCAATGACTGCACCGGACAATCACAATTCCCGATTATCTATTCAGCTTCTTTGGCGAAAAAAACAAGAAAATTCTCCAGTTGCTCCAAACCTTCCTTACCCACACTCCGGGCCATACTATCCTGGAATAATGACCCGCCAGCCAACTCACCCAACTGGAAACCGGTATGGGGCAATGTGATGGAATGTGAAGTACAATTAAAACCACAGCGCATTTTCAACCCCGGTGATTTTAGTATTGACTTCTCCTCCTTCCTTGACCTGGCCGTCAGTTCTCCTTCACTCAACCTGAAGCAGGCTGCCGCCATCAGCGGGCTTGATCTTGCAGCATTGAATCCGCAACCGCTGCCTCCCAAATTCAATGATGTGGTAAAACAAGCTGCTGAGTTAAAAGTACCTGCGTCCCGCTTTGCTTACAAGACCGTGTACAATATGATCAAGTACCCGGTTTCAGATATTACCATGTCCGACAAATTGCAGTTTACCGAAGCAAAAATTGATTTCACTAAAATCATTGATGAACTGGCAATCCCCTTACCCGTTGATAAGACAAAAGCTAATGTGGACTATGAAGAACTCGAATGTGTGGGATTGGACTATAACACAGAAACACTGGTGGCCACTCTCCGCATTAAGAAAAAATCAGGTTTCTCCACCAACCTCTGCGGCATCGGAAGCAGGGAGTATATTGCTTTTTGGGTTAATTGGAATACGCCCTGTGGTTGGGAGTATATCAACACGGTTCAACTGAACGTGCATGATATCGAAATGACAACAGATCATCTGTGCTACAGTGTAACCCTGCCGCTGGATGCTACCTTCCACCGTCAGTTGTGCAGCACACCCAACCTGGTGCAGGTAAGAGGTGTACTTTCCTGGAATGTACCCCCTTCTACAACGGATCCTGATAAATTGGAATTCTACGGAAACAGGGTGGATGCGCATGTACAGATCAAACCCGGACGTGTATTGGATCCCAACAATCCCAAAGCATTGTATACCATAATCGGTGGGGTTGATGTAGACCATGTAAATGATGTGACCGGCCTTACCAAGCCCGGCTCCATATTTGCATACAATGCACTGCCTGTTCCTACCGGAGCACCGTTCGATGGTAAGATTGTAATCAACGGACCTTCATTTGTGGGCCACAAATACAGGTTTAAAGTTACGAACCTGACTACGCTCGCTTCCTATTACCTGTCAAATGCACTGGAAACTGAAGGCTGGTCAAATACACCGCCCAATTCACCTTTGTTTACACAGACACCCGATGCATCGAATTACTATGATTTCCTTCCTCCGAACAAAAATGTGCTGAATGTGCTGGCACGGTTTACACCCGGCACCAATGACCGCTTACTGGTGGAAATGGACGTATTGGGCATACCCGGTGTATTCGCCAAAGTAATACAAATGGATAATGTAGAGCCGGTCATCAAAGTTTCGGTTGACGACGGAGGTGATTGCACCAAGTATAAAAAGGGCGATACCATAACCGGCCATTTCTATGTGAATGACCTTTATATTTCACAATGGAGCTTTAGCAGCAACTGGGGAGGTTCACAAAGCGGAAATGCCAATACAGCAGCATTACCCGGTACACCGTTCAGTATTGCTACTACGGCGGCAGGAAGCCCGTGCGGAGCTGTGTACCTCTCGGCTCACGATAAAACCATTATCAACAGCCAGAGCGTAGGGCATCATGTATCCGCTCATTACAATATCTGTCTTAAACCCTAACAGATAAACCAAACGGTGAGATTGCTGTACAGACACAAAAGGCCCGGCATTGAATAAAACGTTCAATAATCGTAAGCTTGTTGATTGTGCAGCGGTCTCACCTTTTATAAAAAATGCGCATGACCGATCTCGTAACATATGGTATCCCTGTGATCATTGTATGGCGGCTTACTCACCTGATCAGTGCCGAAGATGGTCCCTTCGATATCATCATCAAACTGCGAAAAAGAGCGGGCAATGGTTTCTTTGGCAAACTGATGGACTGTTTCTATTGCCTCAGCATCTGGATAGGTATCGCCGCAGCGCTATATGTCACCCGCCAATGGGACCAGGTGATAATACTTTGCCTGTATTACTCAGGGGCTGCCATTTTACTGGAAAAATTAACTAATAAAAACTTTGTGTAACCATGTGCAATTGCAATCAGCAACGTATGCAATACAGCAGCACCGCTACCGAACAGCAAAAAGGAATGATTCCAGTGCGGCTGCTTACAGAAACACCCCTTTCCCTGAATGGTAATATCACCGGGAGGATGTACATATTCCGGAATAACGGTGACACCATATGGGTGGATAAACGGGACGCTCCCTATATGAAAGAGTTGCCGGCACTGGAGGTACCCCTGTAAAAAAAAATAAAGGCAGTTGGAACCACTGCCGCAGAAAGATGAAGTAAACAATCGCTGTAGCTGCCATCCGGTTGATTCCGGATGGCAGTTTTTACAGGATTTGGATTGGTTTTTCAACAGGATAATTGGACTTGAACACACACAAGAAAAAATTAACTCCGGGAAGACATACATCAATCGGGCATTTTGAATATTGTATACATCTATTGGTGATCAGTAAGCCGTCTGATCCGGTAATCCTGGCGGTTGGTAATAGGATATGGATGAATAATTCAAAGGTATTGGATAATGGAAGTGTCAGGATAATTCGGATTTTGGCTTCGGTTATTCAGGATATGGATTTCAGGTTTTCAAAGGATAAGCGATTCTCAAATTAATGGGTAAATAAGATCAGATGGTTTTTTGAGTATTACAATGACTCAAATGTCCGGGTATCAGTATGTCAAGGAGCTACTATTCCTTTCCTTATACAGAAATCCGGCAGCATGAAGATAGCAGCTCCAGTTTGGTGGTCAGGGATAATTGTTTCCGTATTATCGGAAACGGGTTTTCAGGATTTGGATATAGCATTCATAGGTATTGGATTGTGGAAAGTGTCAGGTTAATTTCGGATACATGCTGTGTTTTATCGTTGTTCTCTATTGGTTTTTCAAAGGATGATTTAGTTTTCAAACGGATACGGTAAAACGGACAACTGGTATTAAAACGGAAAACACCATCGCTCAGTCTGCCGGGATTTCAGTATGTCAAGGAACTTGTCAGCGCTAATCAACATTGTTATTGTATCAGGTTGACGATGTAAAAATAGTAACCCGGAAAGTGTTTCCAAACCCCTAAATGAGGTCAATATTTCTTCCATAAAATTGGGTGAGCAGGGATCGAACACTTACGTGAAAAAATACCTACACGTAAATTGAGGGGGACAGATACCCCAAAATTGGGGTAGTAAAAACAAGGAAGGATATAATAGTTTTGACGGAAACTATACTATATGACAGATCAAAAATTAAACCTTGCACTGATCGATGATCACCGGTTACTGACTACTTCTCTGTCCAATCTGTTGAGCAAATACGAATTCATTAACTCGATCACCATTTACTCAAACCCAAAAGAATTTCTGAAGGGAGAAACGGAAGTGGACATCATCATTTCCGATCTCATGATGCCGGAAATGTCTGGTATAGATCTGCTGGATGCATTTAGTAAACACAAGAGTAAAGCCCGGATCATCCTTCTTACCTCTGTTACGGAAGTGCCAACCGTACGCCATGCATTGCGAAACGGAGCATTTGGCTACCTGTGTAAGGACAGTTCGCCGGAAGAACTAGCCGATGCGATACTTACCGTGCATCAGGGAGAAGTATATATTGGTGAAAGCCTTCGAAACGCCGTAATGCGCAATTCCATCACAGAGGATCGCACCGTTTACAATTTATCGCCCCGTGAAAAAGAAGTACTGGTTATGGTTTGCTCCGGAAAAACCATCAAAGAGACCGCTTATGATATGGGGCTAAGTGCTAATACCGTACAGACCTATTATAAAACCATCATGAAAAAATTCAATCTCAACCGCACCGTCGACCTGATTGTTTTCGCCATACGGAATGGTTTATACAATCCATCCGGCGAGTTACCTAAATAGTGGTATATCCTGAACGTAGTTCCGCATTTTCAAACGGGAAAAGAGCCTTCGACAACAGTACCCTGACTGCCGGTACGCATAGTAAAATCGCCGCTGATGGCATGTATACGGCTGGCCATACTTTTCAGGCCAATACCTTCGGTATCGGCATTTCTGGTCTTAAATCCTTTGCCATTATCCGTGATAGCAAAGAAACAGTGTTGATCGTTGAATGAAATGGAGATTTGAATCAAACTGGCGCCTGCGTGTTTGATACTGTTGGCTACCGCCTCTTTTATCACAAGGTATAATTCATGGTGCATGTCTCCGGTAAAGTGCTCCTCTACGCCTGACCGGTCGATCAGCGTATGTATGGCGAGTAGTTTTTTATTGTTGAAACGGGCAGACAACTGATCGGCGAGTTCACAAACATGATATCCTGCCGCTGTACTGTCCGTATTCAAATTATGCATAAATGTCCTCACATGCTGGTATAAAACCTGTGCTTCCGACTCCAGGGTTGACAGCATCAGTGCTGTCTCTTCATTATTAGCCCGGGACTTCAGGTCGATAATATAAAAACGGAATGCCGCCAGCCCACTGCTCACTTCATCGTGCATATCCTCAGCAATTTTCTTCCGCTGGGCATTGACCAGTTCCTGTTGTTGTAATTTTTCATCATGAATAGCTGCTTCCACATTGTACAACTCTGCAGAAAGCAATTGTACTTCGCTTTTACGTTTGATGTGGAGGTAGCGGTACATACCTGCAACAAAGCCCAGGGCAACAAGGAAAAAGAACGCTACCCCAACAACAACAGTAATAATTTTCCGTTGCTCTTTTTGCCTTATCAGGCTTTTATTTTCCAGCGCAGCAATCCTCGCCTGCTTTTCCGCCGCTTCATACTTCTGTTCTGCTTCCTTAATATGCCTATTCACATCAGAAATCTTCAATGAGTCTTTGTATTTATTGTATTCCCGGTAATACAGGTAGGCATTTTGCCATTCATTTTCATCCACTGCCTGCTGATATAATTCCTCGTATAGGAGTCGCAGGGTATTGTAGCTACCCGCCGGAATACTGTCCAGTAAATATTCTATACGAGCTTTATTTCCCAGCCTGATCAGACAAAGTTCCCGCATAAATCCCGGGACTGCGAGATATTCCAAATTTGTATTTGACTGGCCTTCGGCCAGGCTTGAATCCAGATACAAAATCGATTTCCTATACATTTTCATTGCAAAATACAACTTACCCAACTGCTCATATACCCTGTAGATGATAGAGGATTGTTTGGGTGCATGCTGAAAAATATCATCTGCAATTTTTTTTGCAGTGTCAACATAAGACATATTCTTTGTTTGTTCATAAAGCGTTTTGTAGCAGCGCATCTTGAAATAATGCCGGTCAAGAAAACGCCCCTCCCAATCCTGCGGCACCAATTGTATGGCAAGACTATTAATATTAAGTGCCCTATCCATCGAATCCATTATCATATAGAGATCGGCGAGGAGGCAATAGCCACCAAAAAGTGATAGACTGTCCTTATACTGTATGCTGTTGTTTATGCATTTACCGGAAAAAAAAGAGGCGGAATCATATACGTTGTTTTCGATATAAATAAAACTGAGATAACTATAAGCATCGCTTACAACACGGTGAAATTCTGGCATGGACTCACCCAATTCTATAACCCTTTTGAAATAATTGATCGCTATGCGATAACGGGCATATCCGGTTTCCGGCATTTTACTATTCATGGCATATATCTTATAAAAATTTCCCATGATACCTGACTCAATGACTAATTGCTCACGACCAATATTTTTTTTGTTGTCTTTTGCTATTTGCTCTGCGAATATTTCAAATTCATTCCAAAATTTAACAGGTAATGTTCCTGCATTTTTCAACAACAACATTTTTTCATTTCGCGAAAGCGCTTTAGGATCTGCCGGCTTTAAATTGGCGGGTAATATGCTATACAAACTATCTGATATTTGAGCCTTTAAACCCTTTCCACAAAAAATAAGCGCTGTAAATATGATCAGCTTGTAATAAGTATTCATCTCAATAAAGTTTTTTATGTTTCTGTCAGGATATTGGTTCAAGCCCCTTCACTCTTCTCTGTATCAGATAGCTGCCCATTTATCAGAAATAAAATATCCTGAAGGCTTACCAATAGTTAGTTGGTAAAGCCGGAAGAACCGTCTTTCGTTTACGGTAATATGATGGATATAGCCATAACAGTAATGCTAGTTTATTAATTAAAAATCGTTTGCCCCCTTTGATGTCCGGTTCCGATATTTTCCCTTTCATCACAGCATCCCTAGAAAAATGCTGTATGGCACTATATGGAAGTAATGCTTTAGAGTAACAGAAGATATCAATGATAGCAGGTGGGTCGATGGCGGCAGGAAATAATCGAAAATGCCAACTAAGAGATCGAAGGATCATCACCATTTCAAGCAGAAGTAATGCGACTGTGAACATGCCTTTTAAACATGAGACCAGAGGATTCAATATAATTTTCTCACTTTCACTTTTTTTCACCCAACGGATGAAAAATAATAAAAACATCCTGACATCTGATCAATCGTAACAGCTCGTATAGCCTCCGGCTATGTTAAAAATAATGGGAATATCTCTATGATAAAATTCAGAAAAATTTAAACATAGACGCAAATACGTATAACGCAAGTCTTTTTACTTACGTAAAAACTTCGCTTTTTACCCTTTGAAAAAAAGAGTGGAGAAATATTTTTTTTGAAGAAATGAACTAAGTATAGCTATTTGATCAGCGTCTTCGCCTCATTCACCAAACAGGTGGCCAATGCCATCAGCGATTCCTGTTCAGCCGGGCCAATGGTTACCGTAACCGGTTTTTTCCCGTTACCGGTAAAAATAATATGCGTCATCTTTTTGGTCATGATTCGTTGCAGCATGGTGGTAGGATTGCTGTTGGAATTGCGGAATACAAATTGAAACAGTCCTTCGCAATTCATGGTACCCTGGTTGCGGCTGAGTGTTTTTGACTTCAGTCCTTCAAAGTATACTTCGGCGGTGGAGTTATCATCAAAACATTTTTCCGGCCCGTCGAGTGAAAACAATACGATAATCTCTTTACTGTCTGCATCAATCGAAATGGAGCCCCCATCCACATGTACAAAACCGGTTGTCAGCTTTGTCTGTTTGGTATAAGGGTCAGTTTCTCTGATCAGCTTACACTCCTGAGCCATAGTGGCCATCGGAACCAGAAAAAAGAAAGAAAGGGTCAAAAAAGTTACTACTCGCATTGTCGTGGGTTTTAATCAGCAGTATCGAAACCGCAGGTATTCATCCGTATAAAATTAATCATTTCCGCAGTACCGGAATCAGTCAGACCGTTAAAAATGGCCATAGGTTGCAGCTCCAGTATACATTTCGCCAAAGGCAATGCTGATCTTTCAAAATTAATTTATCTTAGGTGCATGAGTTCCCCAATCAAGAAACTCCCCATGCTGTCTGGCCGCCTGGAAGCCCTGGGCGATGGAATTTTTAGCGTGGCCATGACCATACTCGTCATTGAGCTGGAACTCCCAAAAATGATCTCGGGTGGCTGGGCGGGTTTTACAGCAGCCCTCCAGCATACCTGGCCCGGCCTGCTCTGTTATATGATCAGCTTTGTTGTATTGGGTATCATGTGGTTCGGCCACCGGATGATGTTTGAATTCATCGCCCGAACCAACCGTTATTTTATTTTCCTTGGCGTATTATTTTATATGGTGGTTTGCCTCGTACCTTTTAGCACCCGCTTTCTGGCCCAGCAGGTACAATGGCAATCCATACTGGTATATGGTCTCAACCTGAGCCTTTGTAATCTTACTCTCTATGCACAATGGCTTTATGGTGTTCGTCGTAAATCCCTGATGGAAATAGAACTGAACGATGAAGTAAGAAAAGAAGCACGCACATTATTCCTGCTTTCACCAGTGGTATACGGAATTGCCATTCTGATTTCATTCTGGTTCCCGTATATCAGCCTCATTATCTATGTGATTACGCCGGTACTCTACCTGCTACCCAACAAACTGGATAAATACATGCCTTGATCGAAGGGGGCAACCCGGGGCACATGTACTGCGTTTTTTAAGTATCTTTAAAGATACACCTGCCTATTTTGAAACCCCGCTTCCTTTATATTTTGTTGGCACTTTTGCTGACTACCGAATTAAATGCCAGTCATATTACCGGCGGGGAAATGTATTATACCTGGGATGGGGTGAGCGGCTCCAATTATCAGTATACCGTTACACTTAAACTATTTCAACGTTGCGGAAGTGGTCGCCAGTTTCCCAACCCGATCATCATCTCTATTTTTGATAAAGGCACCGGCGCAAGGGTCAACGATTACCAGGTTTCGATTGACAATACCACCACGATCAGTATTACCAATCCGGATCCCTGCATCAGCAATCCGCCGGAAGTTTGTTATGATATCGCCTTCTATACTTTCAGTGTATCCTTACCTGCCAGCCAGGAGGGATATGTAATAGCCAGCCAGGTCAATTACCGTATCAATGGTATTAACAATCTTACCGGATCCGGTAATGTAGGCGCTACTTATACTGCTGAAATTCCGGGTATCAATGCGGTAGTGAGCGGCCCCCAAAACAACAGTGCCACATTTGATGGCAACGACCTGGTGATTGTATGTGCCGGCAACAATTTCAATTACAGTTTTGGCGCACAGGATGCAGATGGCGACCAACTTCGTTATTCCTTTTGCAGCGCCTTCAACAGCACCACAACCGGTGGTGGCACATCGGTTCCACCCAACGCCCCACCCTATCCTCCTGTTCCCTATAACTTCCCCGACTTTGACCAGGATCGGCCACTCGGTAATGCTGTTTCCATTGATGCCACTACCGGACTTATTACAGGCCTCGCTCCCAATGGGGGTATCTATGTGGTAACCATATGCGTGGAAGAGATACGAAATGGTTCCGTCATTGCAGTACAGCGAAAAGACCTGCAGATCAATGTGGCAGATTGTAATGTAGCTTCGGCTTCCCTGCTTCCAGAATATTATCTCTGTAAAAACACACAAACGATCTCCATCACCAATCTGTCGGTAAGCCCCCTCATACTTACACAGGACTGGGAGATCAAAGACAACACCGGATCAGTCATTCATACCACGGCCGGTTTTGTCATGACCTATACATTCCCTTCCATCGGTGTTTTTACCATCAAACTGGTCATCAACCGCAACCAGCAATGCGCTGATTCATCGGAATCCACCATTAAAGTATTTCCCGGCTTCCATCCCGATTTTTCATCACAGGGCATCTGTTTTACCAAGCCCACCCTGTTTCGTGATTTCACCACATCCGTATACGGCGTTCCGGATACTTGGACCTGGGACTTTGGCGAACCGACCGTTATATCTGATATATCAACGCTACAACATCCCACCTATACCTATCCCACAATGGGCACAAAAAATGTACGCCTGATTGCCACCGATACCAAAGGATGCAGGGATACGGTGATCAAAACGATCACCATTATCGACAGACCTCCCATCGCCCTGGCCTTTCGGGATACACTGATCTGTGTCAATGATGTGCTGACACTTCTTGCGGGTGGATCCGGAACATTTTCCTGGACGCCGCCTATTAATATCATCAATGCGAATACGGCCACTCCTACCGTTTCGCCAATTACCACCACCACCTATTATGTGGATATAGATGACAATGGATGTAAGAATCGTGATTCTGTAAAGGTGAATGTAGTAGACCATGTAACGCTTTCCGCCATGAGCGACACTACGATCTGTAAAGGCGACACCATACAATTACGCGTCCGGTCAGACGGACTTCAGTACGCCTGGACACCTGCTGCCAATTTTATCAACCCTTTGGTCAAATTTCCATTGGCCATTACTCATACAATAACCGATTATACCGTTACCGCTACTATTGGTGGCTGTGTGGCTACCGACCAGATTCGGGTAACACCCATCCCCTATCCGGCGGTGAATGCAGGACCCGATCAGGTGATCTGCTATAACAAGGCAGCACTGCTTTCCGGCACAACCGACGGAAGTAGCTGGCAATGGTCGCCCCCATCGCGCGTAAATGCGCCCACTGTGTTACAAACCCTGGCATACCCTCCCCGTACACTTGATTTTATTCTTACAGCATTCGATACAAAGGGCTGCCCTAAACCCGGCAGGGATACCATGACAGTGACCGTGCTTCCAAAAATGCGCGTAAGCGCCGGACATGATACCGCTGTAGTGATCGGCCAACCCCTGCATCTGCAAGCAACCGGTGCTGAAAATTATAGCTGGAGTCCGGCCATCGGTCTTTCCAATGTTTTCATTGATAATCCGACAGCGATCTACAACGAACCTTCTGCAGGTATCCGGTATAAAGTGATCGGTTCCGATTCATACGGCTGTAAGGATTCCGCGTATGTATGGGTGAAAGTATTCCGTGCAGGTCCGGTAGTTTTTGTGCCAACAGGATTTACACCAAACAATGATGGCCTGAACGATATTCTCCGTCCCATTTCAGCAGGTATGAAAGAGATTGAGTATTTCCGTATTTATAACCGCTGGGGGCAATTATTATTCAGCAGTGTATCAAATGCAAAAGGTTGGGATGGTCTGGTGAACGGGCAACCGCAATCATCCGGCACCTTTGTGTGGATGGTAAAAGCTATTGATTATATGGGCAAAGCTTACTTTGAAAAAGGAGTGGTGACACTTATCCGGTAAGACAGCATCACCACCCCGTTATTTTCGATTCGCATCATTGTACTTCATTCTTCCGGAATCTTTCCCTTATGGCTGATTCCTGTTCGGCGGAAAGCAGCGTACACTTTTTCAACGCACCGATAAAAAAATCAACTTCGGCTGCTGAAGCCGGGCAACCTACATTTTCACCAAAATCATTTTTATCCGCAGCGGTATGTAGCTTGGAATCACTGATCAGTTTCCCATTGCGATCAAACATTAGCCAATAGGGAATACCCTGGCCTTCACCTCCGTATTGCTTACGCATATCAGCAGCACCAGGCGTTTCCAGTTGCTTTTTATCTTTCGCTTCATCCACTACCAGGTGTACCATTACAAACTGCTGATCGAAGAAGGTACTGCAGGCCGGATCCTTCATACTGGCATCCATTTTTTGACACCATGTACACCAGGACGCATGAAACATTACGAATACACTTTTCTTTTCACGCTGTGCTTTTGCATACGCATCCGCCATGATCTGTTTGGTATCCGGCACTCCATTTACCTGCTGACCTGCTGAAACAACGTGGAGCAGGATTAGCAACAATAAAGTTGCTGCTGTTTTTTTCATTTCGTATAAGGGGTTTAATTATAAACGCACTGCCGTTCCGGTAGCGATCACCATCAGCATACTGCCACCGCTTCCGACGGTTTCAAAATCCAGATCTACTCCCAAAATACCATTGGCACCCATAGCCTGTGCTTTTTCTGACAATTCACGGAGCGCGTCCTCTTTGGCCTGCTCCAATACTTTTTCATATGTTTTACTCCGTCCGCCAAATACATCGCGGAGGCCGGCAAAAATATCTTTGAAAATATTAGCGCCGATAATGCTTTGCGCATTGATGACACCCAGGTAATCTTTTACTGGTTTTCCTTCTACTGTACTTGTTGTGGTGATTAACATGTTATTTGCTTTTTAGTTTATCAAAAATAGCTTTTAGTTCTTCATTTTCAGCGACCGTTGCGCCCTTTGCTTTTTCCTGTACATAAGCGATTCGTTTATCCACGTCCGGGTGACTGGCCAGAAATTCCGGCATACTGTTTAGTGGTGCTGATGCCTTGAGATGTTCAAACAGGTCGGTGAACCCCTGCGGATCGATCTTTCGTTCGGTAAGCAATGCCAGCCCTTCCACATCTGCTTCTTTTTCCAGTTTACGGGAGTACGTCAATGATTTCAAATCATCCGCATGATTGACCAGTACGGAGGTAACCGTACCAAATCTTCCGAATAAAATACTCAGGAAAACTTTGGAGCCCAACCGGCGGAAAATGGATTTCGTGGCGTGCTTGTTATTCACATGGGTAAACTCATGACTCAACAACGCTGCCAGCTCCGGGTAGGTGGTGATCTGTTTCAACAAAGCACTATACACCACAATCCTGCCACCGGGTAATGCAAAAGCATTCACCACATTATCATTCACCACACTGATACGAATGGAATAACTGGTGGGTACTTTCATGGCTGCAAAAAAATCATTGATCACCATCGTAGCCTGCTTATCTTCCAATGCGGAAAAATCCATGGCATCATATACGGCATCACCCAATTGTTGTTCCGTTTTTACAGATACCCGGGAGGCCATTTTTTCCGACAACCAGGGTACGATCAGCAGGTAGAGAGATACCAGCACACCAATGATACCCAGGAAAAGTATCGAGTTTCGAACCCATTCCTTACCGCTGCTTCGTTGATGCCAGGGCTTTTGCCGTTCTGCCAGCAACTGGTTAATATACGCTGCCGCCTCTTTTCCCTCAATGGAAACTTCACCGGCCTGTTGGGCATGTGTGATACGGGTACCCTGACGGCCGAAATCAGCATGCACATTCAGTTCTTTCAATGGCCAGTTCAGCATAACATTACTGCCATCTTCCCGGCGATAACCTATACTGATGTTCTTATCAAACACCAATACGGTGGCTTCCACCGGCGCTGCTCCGGGCGACTGAACAAATGAAGCAAAATAACTTTTCATTGGTCTTTTTTGACCAAACAAAGATATATAAGGCCTGGCTCTCCCCCTGTTAAAAAATATACCAAACAAAAGGACTTATCTTTTGTTATATCCGTCAAAATCAAAACCTTTGCGGGTCAAAAAGGCGCTACCTCCACATTTCCCAGGCAGCCCGCATCTCATCAAACTATGGTACAGGCATATAATTTTCTGGCTTCCTGGCAGCTTTTTCCCGAAAAAGGCACTTATGAGAACGGGGACCGTCCCAAAAGCGGTATTTATAAGATTGAATCTGTACCCGACAGTAAGGAATTAAAGATCTTTCACAATTGGGTCACGCTCGAAAACCAGGCCTACTCTTCCGTATATTCCCTCTTGGCCGACGGGGCACTCAACGACTTTTCCGATACAGCACTGGCAGATAAAGTACAGGCCAGTTTTCCTGATGGGATCAATTTTGAGATCCACTTTTATAAAAAAGGGGAAGTGGTGTTGCATGTAGCACATGAGATTTTACCCAATGGCTATCTTAAAATAACACAACAGGGCCATAAAAATGATGGCAGTGCTTATACCAATACCGAGATCTATCACAAGCAATTGAGCGTATTACCCTACTCCGCTTCCGTATCCGGTGCGGTGATAAAGCCCAATGAAGAGGGTATCATCAAGCACAAGGCACTTACGGCCATGGAAGAGCAGACCAATATGCAACTGGATCAGATTCGTAAACAAATCGAGTTGCTCGCATTACAGGCCCATGAGATACAAAAAAGGAAAGAGCTGTCAATGATGATCTATAATGCCCGTCTTTCCTTTAAGCCCAATATCGGACAAACTTATTACCTGTACGAAAAACAGGACGACAGCTTCATGCTCTCTCTGGTATCGCCTAAAGAATGGGGCGGCAATGGCCCTTTCAAAAAATTTATGGCCGCAGTGCAATTACTGGCCGATCATACCTGGAAAGAATTATAAAACGCAAGCTTATTATTTTTATCTTCATGCCACTTTATCAGTGACTTAAATCTACACGCCCGTATGCTCCGGTTCAAAATAGAAATTAAAAAGAGTAAGATCGCCGGTACCGGCGCCTATGCCGCACAATCCATTCCCGCCCGCAAAAAGATCGGCAATATGGAAGGAGAAATCATCTCCTACCGGGAAGCACAAAAAAGAGTAAAACAGCAACCCGGCAACGTGTTATTCATGGTGGAATTCGACAACGAAGATATCGCCCTCGATGCCAGTGTAAAAAGCAATGAACTGCGCTTTATCAATCATTCCTGCGACCCCAATGTATTTATGCGAAGGGCCTATCAAAAAGTGGAATACTATGCCATCCGGAATATCAAAAAAGGAGAAGAGCTTACCTGCGACTATGGAGAAACCCACCACGAAGGCACCCTGCCCTGCCGCTGCGGAGCCCGCAATTGCAGAGGATATATTTAATTGTAATTTTGTGGCATGACAAAACTCTCCGTCAATCTCAACAAATTCGCCACACTCCGGAATGCACGTGGTGGCAACAATCCCGATCTGGTCAAAGCCGCGATAGATGCACAGCAATTCGGTGCCGAAGGAATAACAGTACATCCGCGACCCGATGAACGGCATATCCGCTATGCGGATGTACGGGATATTAAAAATGTGATCACTACTGAATTTAATATAGAAGGCAATTGCCGCGAGCAAAAATTCATTGATCTGGTACTCGAAAACAAACCCAATCAGGTAACGCTGGTGCCGGATGCAGAAGGACAACTTACTTCCGATCATGGCTGGGATACCATTACCCATAAAGATTACCTGGTGGACATGATCAGTGTTTTTCATAAGGCCGGTATCCGCACCTCCATTTTTTGCGATCCGGATCCGCAAATGGTGGAAGGTGCAGCAGCTACCGGTACCGATCGTATCGAACTCTATACAGAAGGATATGCCCGCCTGTTTGCCAGTGGGCAAAAAGAAGCGGCCATTGCTCCTTATGTTGCCGCTGCAACAAGAGCCTCCGAACTGGGGCTGGGCATCAATGCCGGTCATGACCTCGACCTGCACAACCTGCATTATTTCATTCAGCATATTCCGCAAACGCTGGAAGTGAGTATCGGCCATGCCCTGATCTGCGATGCCCTGTACCTGGGATATGAAAATACGGTGCAGTTGTACAAACGGCAACTGATGCAATGACAATGTAAAAGCGCATATAGATGACCGGTAGCCTCATTCAGTTCTTTCAGCAAACCCTCCCCCTTACGGAAGAAAAAGCCATGCAAATCGCTGCTGCCTTTCAGCCAGTTTCGTTGCAAAAAGGGACGTACTTTGTAAAAAAGGGGCAAGTGAGCAACCGCTATCTTTTTTTAGAAACGGGTTGTATGCGGGCGTACGCAATGGATACGTCCGGAACAGAAGTGACCACGGAGCTTTACCTTCCCCAGCAGGTGGTATTCGAAGTGGCCTCCTTCTTTAAAAAAGTACCGGCAGCAGAAAACTATCAGGCCCTGGAAGATTGTACAGGGCAGTATATTACGTTCGATGACCTGCAAACCCTTTTTCATGCCGTGCCTGAATTCAGGGAACTGGGCCGAATGATACTCGTCAACGGGTTCATTGCATTTAAACAACGTACCCTGGCTCTCATCAGCGATACTGCTGAACAACGTTATGAACAACTGCTCGCCACCAGACCCGCTTTATTACAACATGTACCGCTGAAATATATCGCCTCCTACCTCGGAATCACAGATACATCACTCAGCCGAATCCGGAAAGAAATGGCGCAAAAACACAGCAAAGCAGCGCAGTAATAAAATTCATGGAATCGTTTCTTGCCATTTGCTAAGCGGACACAAAGCAAAATCCGGTTGCTTTGCATCATAAACCAATTGTTATGCTGCCGGTACCATTATACATCAATCTCCTATTCATTCTTACAACCCTGGCAACTGTTTTATTGTTCTTAATGGCCACCAGCAGTTCCCGGGTAATCATACTGGCCGTGATCGCTGTGTGGGCGGGGCTACAGGCTGTGCTCGCCTGGCAAGGTTTCTATACGATAACCAATGCCACCCCACCCCGCTTTATGCTATTGGCGGCTCCTCCCCTTTTCCTGATCATCAGGTTATTCGTATCCCGATCTGGCCGCCGCTTTTTGGATCAATTGGACAGACCTGCATTGACCTTACTGCATGTGGTGCGGATACCCGTGGAAATAGTGTTATTGTTGCTTTCGATACATAAGATGATTCCTGTATTAATGACCTTTGAAGGAAGGAATTTGGATATACTCGCCGGTATTACCGCCCCGCTCATATGGTGGTTGATGCGGCGAACAAAGCCGGTTAGTACAAACAGATTGCTGCTATGGAATATTGTTTCCCTGGGATTATTACTAAACATTGTAATACACGCGATCCTATCTGCGCCATCTCCTATTCAACAACTGGCATTCGATCAGCCTAATATAGCCATTCTGTATTTTCCCTATGTATGGTTGCCTTCAGTAATCGTACCGCTTGTCCTGCTTTCACACCTGGCAACCATACGGCAGTTGATCCTCCATAAAAAATCTTGATGGCAGTCCGCGATCACCAATCGGGTTCGCTATATTTATCAGGTATTTATTTTCGAAATAAACGACATTCTGATAAATGAAAAAATCCTCCTGGATGATCGGGGCTTGCCTGTTGGTAATGGGCTGTGTACAAACCCGTACCGCCGTACAACAGTCGGCCTACAACTATACCCCAACGGATAGAGCCCTTCATGATACCATCGTACGCATGGACAGTATTTTCTTTGAAGCGTATAATAATTGCCGGTTGGCTGTAATGGATACGATGCTGTCTCACAATATTGAATTCTATCACGATCAGGGCGGACTCTCCACTTCACAACCACAACTGATGGAAGCATTGAAGAAAAACATCTGTGGCAAAGTGACCCGGGAATTATTGCCCGGCAGTATTGAAGTCTATCCCATCGCCGGATATGGTGCTGTGGAAATGGGGCTGCATGCGTTTCATAATAACCAGGAGCCCGGACATAAGATTCATTTTTCCAAATTCGTCCAAATTTGGCACAAAGAAAATGGACAATGGAAAATTACCCGGGTAATAAGCCTGCATTGATATTCCTGCCTGAGCAGTGAAGACATAAAAAAAACCATTCTGTTTACACAGAATGGTTTGAGGAACGTGTTCTTGTATCTTTTATACCCGGAAGTGAGCAAATGCCTTGTTGGCTTCTGCCATACGATGGGTATCCTCTTTCTTTTTGAATGCAGCACCTTCACCTTTAGATGCAGCTACGATTTCACCAGCCAGCTTATCAGCCATGCTGCGACCATTTCTTTCGCGGCTGTAGCGGATGAGCCATTTAATGCTCAACGATACCTTCCTGTCAGGACGTACCTCTGAAGGGATCTGAAAGGTAGCACCACCGATACGGCGGCTGCGCACTTCCACTCCGGGAGTTACATTGGCCAGGGCCCTTTTCCAAACTTCATAACCTTCTTCATTGGTCTGCTTCGCTACTTTCTCAAGAGCGTCGTAGAAAATGGTGAAAGCCCCGCTTTTCTTACCTTCCCACATCAGGTTATTTACAAAACGGGTAACCAGTTTATCATTAAACCGGGGATCTGGTGCTAAGGGCAGCTTTTTCGCTTGTGCTTTCCGCATGACTTATTTATTGAATTGCTTTTTTATTTATTTGTACAGACAACGCATGCGTTGTCTCTAGCGTTGCCTCTGCTGAATCAACGCATGCGTTGATTCTACTTCTTCGCTTTCTCTTTCTTGGTACCATATTTAGAACGGCTCTTCTTACGGTCTTTTACACCCGCAGTATCCAAAGAACCACGTACAATATGATAACGTACACCTGGTAAATCTTTTACCCTTCCGCCACGGATCAGCACGATAGAGTGCTCCTGCAGGTTATGACCTTCTCCGGGAATATAGGCGATCACCTCAACTTTATTGGTCAAACGAACTTTGGCTACTTTACGCAGCGCAGAGTTTGGTTTTTTGGGAGTAGTTGTGTACACCCTTGTACAAACGCCACGGCGCTGGGGACACTCATCCAGGGCCCTGGATTTACTCTTAGCCCTGATAATTTCTCTTCCTTTTCTTACTAATTGTTGAATTGTAGGCATTCTTTGACCCTTATTTTTGGGAGGGCAAAGGTAACGGTCGAACCCATAATAACCAAAAAATTACAGGCCCTTTTTAAATTTTCGCGCCCGATGTGGAAAACCCTTGTTTAGGGGCCTTTTTCAGGCTTAAAATCGGGGGCATCCGAGGTAACGCAATGGTTTTCCGCTTTTTCGGCCTATATAAGTCAGGGAAATTTCCATACTATTGGCTCCGGTCACCGCTTTTCCAAGGTCAGAAATATTTACATCGTAGCTGGCCCCCACCACAAAATTATGAAAAGCCACCCCTACGTAGGGTGCCACGGCATCATTTACCCGGTAATTGGCTCCGAAAAGTACATCCGTATACTCATTGGCCCTGAACTGGGCAAAAAGCCCGGCCATCTTTTCATCCGCATTGCCCTGGCGCAAATAAAGCAGATTGGGTGTTATGCTGAACATCTCATTTACCTGTATTCGAGCCCCGGCATGAAAACTATACCTGACCGGAAGTTTTTGTTTTGCCCCTGCATTGTAAAAAGGATCCTCCGGTTGGGTAAGATGTATGGCCGCCGCCCCGGCAAAAAGATTCACTTTCTTATCCGGAGTGGCATCGTAATAAGATATGCCCGCACCCACATCCAGCACCGCCACCGAAGTATAGGCGATTCGATCGGCAGATACTGCACCGGGATCATATCCGGTAACGGGATTCCACTGATCGCCAAATTGAAATTTAGAAGGGTCAAAATGCCGGTTCAATAATCCTGCCTGTATCCCGATCGTAATATGCTGGTTATTGTCCGTTCCGAATTTTACCCCGCTATAAGCAATGCTGCCATACGCATTGAGATAGCGGTAGCCTGCATCACCTGCAGACTGATTCAAAAAACTTACCCCCACATTGATATTCTTTTCGGTGGCCATATCCATCGATAAGCCCGCCGTATTAAAGGGTACCATCACATCACTCCATTGAGTTCGGTACAATGCAGTAACACGGATATTGCCATCCATCACTCCCGTCATACCGGGATTGAGCCACATGGGGTAGGCATAGAACTGCGTAAAATGCGGATCTACCTGCGCTTGCATTTTCATAGCGCAACCGGTAAACAAAATCAGTGTTACTAAATATTTTCTCACCTTATCGTATTAGATTAACAGAACCTTTTTTATTAATGATGGTACCATCCTGCAACACCACTTTCAGTGTGTAGGCATACACCCCTACCGGTTGTTGTTGCCCTTTATAAGTGCCATTCCAACCGGTATTGATATTCGCTGACTCAAAGATCAGTTGCCCCCATTGATTGAATATACTTAACCGGATCGTGGCCACATAATTCCCATAAACAAACAACACATCATTTTTCCCGTCGCCATTGGGTGTAAATACATTGGGCACAAAAATTTCTTTGCTGCTCAGTGTGGTACCTGTGGCCGAGCCGGGCGTACTGGTCTCACAGGGCTGGTTTCGCAATGCACGTACCAGCAGCGTAACTGTAGTGTTACCGGCCAATCCGCTTACAGTGTGCGTAGTACCGGCAGCGCCCGAAGAAGGCAGAGTATATGTTGTACCGCCATTCGTACTTACTTCATAGGATACTGCACCGGGCACCGGGTTCCAGGAAAAAGTAAGGGACGTGAACGTTACATTGGTAACTGTTACTGCAGGAGATGCTAATGGTTGCAATAAGGTAATGGTGACAGCAGTGCGGGCAGCGCTTACACACCCCCCTGCATTTACGGCTTCGGCATAAATGGTAGTGTTGCCCGTAACATTAGTTACTGTATACGATACACCTGTACCCACCGGGCTGCCTCCGGTAGCCGTAGTATACCATTGATACGTGAAGCCTGCCTGCGGGTTTTGAATTTGCAGCGTAGCATCTGTAAACGGGCAAACAGTAACATTATTTACTGTCGGGGCAGTTGGTAATACATCCACCGTAACCGTTACCGGTGTGCGGGTCGCACTTTTGCATCCGGTGCCATTCTCTGCTTCCGTATAGACCGTTGTATTCGTTGTTACATTCGTAAGGGTGTACGAGGTGCCCGTACCCAACAACGTACCACCCGTGGCAGCATCATACCAATAATATATATGACCGGCGAGTGGCCCCTGTATTTGCAGCACCGCGTTGGCCCCGGGACAAACTGTGATATTACTTACAACCGGTGCGGCCGGTACCGGATTCACGGTAACGGTCACTTGCGCATTAACCGTGCATCCCAGTGTATTGGTACCATTTACGGTATAGGTGGTGGTGTTTGCGGGTGTTACCACAACGGAAGCACCGGTCAAAGCGCCGGGATTCCAGGTAAATGAGGTCAGGTTGCCGGTAGTTACATTAGCTATAAGTGTAGCGGAAGTACCCGGGCATACGGCCAGTGGGTTGGCCGTTGCATTCATGGCAGCATTATTATTCAACGGAACAGTTCCACTATAGCTGCTGGTACATCCCCCTGCATCGGTAATGGTACAGGTATAAGATCCGGACGCCAAACCCGTGGCCGTAGCTCCTGTTTGTACCGGTGTGGTGTTCCAGGAATAAGTATAAGGACTGGTAGAACCGGTTACCGTCAAGGCAATACTGCCATTGGGTCCGCTGCAATCGCAGGGGGTGATCAGCGGAGTGATTGTTTGTGTATAACCGATACCGGATGCGGCCAGAATTACTGCATTGGGAAAGGGCGCATTATTTGGAAAAGTGCTTACGTTGGCAAAAGTGATGGACTGTAATAATTTACTCTTGTCCGTACAGGTAAGCGGAATATCGATGAAATACATTCTGGGATTGGACGGAAAGGCATCTGCATTATACGCCGGCCCAGCAGACCGGTCGCAACGGCCAAAGCCCTGCAACACTATATTAGCAGCACCATTGAACCAATCCGATATGGTATATCCGCTGAGATAGGAAATGGTACTACCGTCGGTAAAGTTTAAACTGATATTCATTGAACTTGATCCTTCCGTGGTCAATGCCAATACGCGGATACGGGCAAAAGAGGTGGGCGTAACCAATGAAAGACTTCGTGTTTCATTGCGGTATACATACAAGGCGTTGTTTCCGGTATAGGGAGCGAGCTGATACGTATCCCCGCCCGACACGATAGTGCCATTATCAGGAAGACCTCCACCGGCAATACCAGCAAATGTGCGAAAAGCATTGGTGTACATCACTTTGTTGGATGACCCACCATCAAGCTGAAGAGTGGTGGTAGCAATAGAACTCGGGCCTGCTTCTGCAATACCATCCTGATTAAAACCTGTTAAGGGAATCGGGTTTACTTGTGCAAAGGCCCCGGAAGCGAATAACAAGCCGGTCAGGCAAAATAGAATTCTGAACGTGACATGCTGCATGCAAGTTAGTTTTGGTTAGTATGCCTGGCAAGCAAAAATCAGTCATTCAAAGGAACGGAATACAAGAAAAAGGGCCGCATCAGCGGCCCTCTAAAATAATCCTTTTCTTTATACTTTCACCATCCATCCGTATTTGTCCTCCCTTCTGCCTTCACGGATGTCGGCCAGCCATCTTTTTATCGTGGGAGCGGTCTTCCATTGCTCCACATCAAACTTCATATCAAAGTCTTTATACCGCAATTCCTTTATCAATGTAATAGTGGCCGCAGTACCTGTGCCAAATACTTCATACAATAATCCGGCTTTATAGGCATCAATGATATCATGAATACTCAGCTCTCTTTCCTCTACGGTGAAACCCATTTCTTTCAATAATGCGATCGTACTCTGGCGGGTTACACCGTTGAGTATGGTACCCTGCTCAAGCCCGGGGGTAATGGCCGTATTACCAATGATGAAAAACACGTTCATAGTTCCGCATTCCTGCACATATTTGTGTTCATACGCATCCATCCACAACACCTGGTCGTATCCTTTTTTCTTTGCCTCAGCAGTAGCATACATGGCGGCACCATAATTACCGGCCGCTTTGGCATAGCCTACCCCGCCGGGTGCAGCCCGTACATATTGCTCTTCCACATAGATCCGCATTGGTGTGCTGTAATAAGGCCCGGTAGGGCTCAGGATAATCATGAACTTATAATTATCCGAAGGACGTACCCCGATCAGTTCATCCGAAGAGAACATAAAGGGACGGATATATAAAGAATGATCTTCTTTGAAAGGGATCCAGTTCTTATCGAGTTCGATCAACTGGCGCATGCCTTCCATGAACAGTTCCTCCGGTACCTGCGGCATTTGCATTCTTTCCGCAGAAATATTGAAGCGGTTGAAATTATCGTGTGGCCGGAAGATAAAAGCATCACCCTCTTCATTTTTGTAGGCCTTTATACCTTCAAAGATCGCCTGACCGTAATGCAGTGCGGCCAGGGAAGGGCTAAGCAGCAATGGCTGGTAGGGTTTGATCTCAATATTCTTCCATTCGCCGTTTTCGAAGTCCGCTTCCAGCATATGATCGGTAAAATACTTCCCGAAAGGAAGATTTTCCAGACTCATATCCAATAGCTTACTTCTTTCCACTTTTGTTATAGAAATGTCCATAGCTGCAGTCATAAAAGGTTAATTTTGCAGGGTCAAAGAAACGAAAAAAAAGCTAACACTCATTCGCATCTTATCAACGTTTATATTATAATTTATTCTATATTTCGGTCTGTACATGGATATCAATTCAATTTCCCTTCCTCCGTTTGTGATCGCCGCACTTTATACCGATTCGCTGATCGATACCGGGGAGAATACTGTACCAGCTCCGGTCATATTACCTCCTGCGGAGACCGGACCTGACCGGACCGATAAACCGGAAGCCGCTTACCGGTCGCTGGGAAATAACCAGAAAAATATACTGGTGGTGGTGAATAACAGTGGAGTGGCCTTTATGACCGATCCCGAACTTCAATTTCTGACGGGTGTGCTCGGCGCCTGTAAACTATCGCTGGATGATGTGGCCATTGTGAATTACAGCAATCATACCGGTATGGATTACAAAGAACTCATTACTCATTTTCAGAGCCGGATCGTGTTGTTGTTTGATACGGAGCCCGCCGCGTTCGGACTGCCGATGAGCTTTCCCCATTACCAATTGCAACCATTTGCAGGTAACACGTTTTTATTTTCACCTTCACTGAAAGAACTGGAAAACGACCGGGTGGAAAAAAGTAAATTGTGGGTTTGCCTGAAAAGATTGTTTAACCTGTAGGTCTTGCTATTCTTCCATCACAAAACTTTTTTACTTGAAACTCATATTTGCCACCAACAACCAGCACAAAATCGAGGAGCTACGACCGCTGTTATCCGGCGATATTCAACTCATCACCCTGAAAGAAGCGGGTATTGATACCGATATTCCCGAGCCTTTTGACACCCTCGAAGAAAATGCTCTGGGCAAATCAAGGGCCATCTATGACATGACCGGAGCGAATTGTTTCAGCGAAGACACGGGTCTGGAAGTGGAAGCACTGAATGGCGAGCCAGGTGTAAAAAGTGCCCGCTATGCCGGTGAAAGCCGATCCTTTGATGCTAATATTGAAAAGCTTTTGATTAATTTGGCGGGGCAAAACAACCGCAAAGCCCGTTTCCGGACTGTTATATCCCTGTTAATAGATGGAAAGGAGACCCAGTTTGAAGGAATATGTAACGGACAGATTATCATGGAAAAAAGAGGGGAAAGAGGGTTTGGTTACGATCCGGTGTTCATCCCCGAGGGAGATTTGCGGACTTTTGCGGAAATGAATCTGGCAGAAAAAAGCAAATACAGTCATCGTGCCAGGGCCACCGAAAAATTGGTAGCATTTTTGAACAGCTATAAATTAAACCACTGATTTTGACTCCCGAACGCAACCAAAATACAGCAGAAAGCGACCTTATTAAAGGATGTATGGAAGGCAACAGGCGGATGCAAGAAGAACTCTACAACCGCTTCTCTTCCCGGATGTACGCAGTTTGTCTGCGCTACGCCGGCAATTCCGAAGAGGCCGAAGACATCCTGCAGGAAGGATTTATTAAGGTCTTTAAAAAGCTGGACAGTTTCCGAAACGAAGGCTCTTTCGAAGGATGGATACGACGCATTTTTGTGAACACGGCCATTGAACATTTTCGCCGCAAGCGATACCTGATGCCCGTTACGGAAAAAGAAGAGAATACCATCGAAGGAAAGTACAATTCTGTACTGGATGATCTTGGCGCCAAAGATATTCTTGCACTCGTGCAGGAACTATCGCCCGGTTACCGCACGGTTTTCAATATGTATGTAGTGGAAGGCTATACACATAAAGAGATTGCCGATATGCTGGGCATCAGCGAGGGCACCAGTAAATCTCAACTTTCCCGTGCGAAGGTGATTTTACAGGATATGGTGAGAGCATTTATCGACACCCAGCGAAGTGTAAGGGAAAAATAATTCCAACCATCACAACCCAAGTATATGCAAAAGGTCACCCTTATTATTCTTTCATTTTTTGTACTGGTTTCTTTCCGGCCGGGTACCCGCTATTATTGTGCCTGCTGTGCCGAAAGAGGTGACCACTATACCGAATCTGTAAAAATAGATAAGGAAAAACTGAGCCTTCTCCAGGAAATGAAAATGAATAAAGGAACAGATATTTACATGAACGAGGGCGAAGAAGAGTGGTTCAAAGGAATAAAAAGCATTGAAAATGCATATAATGAGTGGGCAGGTACTGATACCGTCACTGGTAACAAGTTCTTTAGCACACAAAGCAATGTGACTGCCAAAACCTGGAAATTCAGTTTCACGACTGCCAATGGCAAGACAGGCACCCTGAACCTGGCTATTCCGTTGAAAATGGAAAGTTTTGGTGTCGATATACATGAAGGCGATGAGAATTCCATGGTGGTACTTTACAAAGAATACCGGATAAAAGGTACCGTACAAAGCGCTACCGGCTTTTGCAGTTCCGGGCTTACTAAACCTGCCTCCTATACATTGATTCTGCAGGGACGCGGTAATTTTTGCGAGAATGCCACCGATTATACACATTGGCGGTTGGCCATTAAGGGAGCAGCAGCCGATTATATCCTGATGGGAACCTTTAATACAAAAGAGTGATAACAGACCGTGCGTACGAAAGAAAAATTATATAAACTTGAGATAACACCCCCTGCGGGAGTTTGGCAACGCATCGACAGCGAACTGGATGATGCAGGACAGGGAATGACATTTCCCTCTACATTACTCCAGGCTACGCATACAGCACCCATTTCTGCATGGTCCCACATTGAAGCAGCGCTGGATGATGCGGGGCAAGGGATGCGATTCCCCCATACGCTTTATGAGGCTGCACATATCCCTCCGCCAGCTACCTGGTCTAAAATAGTGGCTGCACTTGATGAAGAAGTACCTGCCGATACCGTATCTGCAAAATTGGCCGCATTAACGGTACCACCGCCTGCCGCTGCCTGGAATAAAATCGCACAAACACTCAATACAGCAGAAGAAACGCCCAATACCGAAAAGAGAAAGATATTACCCTGGCTCCGCTATACAGCCGCCGCAGTGCTTGTTGGCATATTGGCATGGGGAGGTGTGCGTTTACTCAATAACGGACAGCAGAACGATCCTTCCGTAGCTGCCACCACTCCGGTAGTGCCCTCCAGCGAAGATCATAGCAGTACGCCTGCAACCGATATTAAACCGGAAACCAACATTACACAAACCGATACCGAAACAGAGATGGTGGATGAAGCCCGCAATGATGCTGCGCTGGAAGAAAGCAAGAAAACATTTGCCAAACTGGATGTCAGCCCGGCAAGTAAAATAAAAGCTGCTGCGGATTTCTATTTTTCCGATCCCGCCATTACCGTTACATCCCGGGGTTTGCATGTCGGTGACGATAATGATGTACCACAATACACACCTGACCCCTCCAGTGAACCGAGCCGCTATATTATGCTCCTCACACCGGAAGGGAATATCATCCGGATGTCAAAAAAACTAAGCAATATGGTTTGCTGTGTATCCGGTGAAGAACAGGATAAAGACTGTAAGGACCAGATGCAGAAATGGAGAGAGAAACTCGCCTGCTCACCCGCCACACATTCTACGGGCAATTTCATGGACATCCTCACCATGGCCCATGCATTGCAACAGGAGAATTGATCTTTTTGTCTTGCAATCCCTAATTTTACGGCAACCGGCAACTGTTTTCCACATACAATTGTTTCTATTCCATGGCACGAATCAAAATAGAACTTCCTGAAGTATTTTCTTTTACCTGTACCATACCAATACGGATAGCAGATATCAATTATGGCAATCATGTGGGAAATGATTCGATTCTCTCGATCATTCATGAAGCTCGCATGCAGTACCTGCACCAGTTGGGATATACCGAGTTGAAATTTGCCGGCACCGGCCTCATTATGGCCGACGTTGGCATTGAATTCAAAAATGAGTTGTTCTATGGCGAAGAGGTCATCGTTTCCGTAGCAGCCAGTGCATTTTCCAAAGTGGGATTTGAATTGTATTACCGGCTCGAAAAACAAAATACTGATAAAACTGTACTAGTGGCAGCGGCAAAAACCGGTATGGTTTGTTATGATTACGACCGTAAAAAAGTGGTAGCAGTACCCGACGAAGCAAAGGTGAAAATGGAGTGCTGATATCAACTATTCCAGATTCGCCAGCTTTCTTCTGCCTGTAGTACCAGCATTTCTTCCCCGTTCTTGATCAATGCTCCCTGCTCCTCCCCTTTTTGGAGGAAAAGTGTTTTAGCCGGATTATATACCAGGTCATAGAGCAGGTGTTGGTGTGTAATAAGGGAATATGGAATGTCCGGACAGGTATCCACGGCCGGGTACATACCCAATGGGGTCGTGTTTACCAGCAATGTGTATTCGCGCATATGCATCTCCGTTATATCTGCATAGGTCATGTCTGAGCCCGCATGCAGGGAGCGGCTTACCAACCTGACCGCTATTCCTATTTTTCTCAATACATACACCACAGCTTCCGCCGCGCCTCCGTTTCCGAATACCAGTGCCTGCCGGTGATGGGGTCGCAATAATGGGCGAAGACTTTTTTCAAAGCCAATGCTGTCGGTATTATACCCGGTCAGTTTGCCGTTTTGAATACGGATACAGTTACAGGCATCTAATCCGGCAGGCAATGCTGATTGATCAAGAAAGGGTAATACTTTTTTCTTGTAAGGGATCGTTACATTCAATCCTGCAAGGAAAAGTTGTGCAGCAACCAAATCCTTCAATTCTTCAATGGCAGTAAGCGGATACAATTCATAACTACAGCCACCCAATCCTTCTTTTTCAAATTTTTCCGTAAAATATCTTTTGGAAAAAGAATGCGACAAAGGATACCCTATCAGTCCGAACTGTCTCATAGTCCTGCAACCTCAACGGGCATTTGGGGGTTCATGTAAGTTATTTTTTATCGAGGTACAAACTGAATGTATCGCCCCGTAAACCGATGCGCATGGTCTCGAGGGGAATGACTTCGGTGGGGGCGATATTGCCAAGGTTTACATTGCAACCTAATATTTCGATGAAATATAATTGCTGTGCTTTTTGCGGGGCTTCCCAAATTACTTTTTCTCCGGGTATCTGTGTAAGTATCTCCTGTACCAGTCCTTCCCTTACTTCCCCGCTGCCGCGATAAATACCAACGTTACCCGCTTCCCGGGCCTCTGCAATCACATAGGTAGAGCCGGCTTCCAGTTCTGCCCGCATCAGTTCAATCCATTTATAGGGAGGGATGATATGCGCTGCGTCCTTACTGCCTACTTCACTCAGCACGGTGCCATGCTTGGTGAGCTTTTCAATATAACCGCATTTCTCCGCATGCGGAATAGTGATAGAACCATCACTTACTTCCATATAACTGATGCCAAATTCCTTACACACATTGATATAATCTTCAAACTGGTTACGTATCAGGAAGGCTTCAAATAAAGTGCCTCCAAAATAAATGGGGATATTGTGCGAACGGTACACTTCCAGCTTTTCGCGGAGGTTGGGCGTTACAAACGAAGTACCAAAGCCCAATTTGATGATATCCACGTGCGGATGACATACACTCAGGAAATTACGGGCCTCTTCCACACTTAATCCTTTATCCATGACCATGGTAATGCCCGACTGACGGGGTTTCTGTTTTCTGTCAGGAATCTGCGACAAATTAAAATTCATGCGTATAATCGTTGTTTAGTCAGAAATTAAAGCCGGCCAACCGTGCTGTATTGGAAAAAAGTGCCCGGGGCAATGGCGACAAAAATAGGGAAGAATCGGGAGAATGTGTTGGTTGTTGGTTGCTGGTTACTGGTTACTCGTTTCTCGTTTATGGTTATTAATTGGTCCACGGTGGCTGTTTACTTGCAGCTTGCGGCTAGCAGCTCACAGCTCGAAGCTCATAGCTTATTATTCCGCTTAAACCTTGCCACCATATCCACTACCATCTGATTTTGAAGAATAGATGGATTCAGTTCAACAAATTTTTTCAACAGCTTGGGCGCTTTTTCCATAGCCAGTTCCAGTTGTAGCAAGGCTTCTTTACTGCTTCCCAGACTGAAGAGAATAGCGGCTTTGTAAAAAAGGAAGATGGGTTTGCCTCCGGTAAGATTAAGTCCGGCATCGGTTTGCTGTAAGGCCTCTTCAAAAAATTCACCTTTATAAAGACAACGGATCAGGGAATCCCAACCTGCGGTATTGCGTGGACGGGCTGCTACCACATTGGAAAAATATTGCACCGCTTCTTTATACAACCCAAGTTGCATTTTACACTCACCGGCCAATAAATTATATTCGGGGTTCTTCCGGTGGATCCGCAAAGCGGTATCCAACTGTTTGAGGCAGCTTTCCCAGGAGCCTTCATTAAAATAAGTGCAGGCTATCTTATAAAAAAGTTTACTGTCGTCCTGCCGCATGTGCGAAGCTTTACGGTAGTAGATACGTGCCTGTCCGAAATTTTTAAGCCGGTCGTAGCAATGCCCCATCGCTTCAAAAATCACTTCTTCCGGCTTGGCCAGTTCATTCACTTTTTCCAGTACCTCAATAGCTTCTTTGTATTTGCGGACCCGGATATAGGCATCCCCCATATTGCGGTAGGCATAATCGAATTTTTCATCAATGGTAATGGCATACTGGTATGCATCGATGGATTTTTCGTATAGTTTAATTCCCTGGTAAGCGGCTCCAAGGTTGAACCAGGCCAGTTCATTGTACGGGTATTCATCGATGATATGCTGGTGCAGGCGAATACTTTCTTCATTGCGCCCGGTAAAGTCGGTCCAGAAGCAGATTTTATATAAAGCCTCTTCGTTGTTGGGCTCTTCTTCCAGTATCAACTTGAGGCAGTCGAATACCTTGTCAAAATCTTCGTAGTCATCATATACATCGGCCAGTTCAAAGAGGAGCTCGAGCCGCTCTTCTCCTTCAAATAGGGTTAAAGCTTCTTCCAGCAGAGCCACCGCTTTTTCCTGTTGATCGAGGGCCAGGTAGGCATCGGTTTTTAAAATATAGAGGTTGATATCTCCGCCATCGAGCAGGCCGGCCTGTTCGATCACCTTAAGGGCTTCCTTATAGCGGCGGTTGGAGAGTAAAATATCCGCTTTTTTCAGCAGCAGGGAGGCCGAGTAGGGAAATTGCTCGCTGCCTGATACTGCTGCATCCATGGCTTTTTCCAGATCCTCCTTATCCTGAAAATAATTGATGATACGCTCAAAAGAATCTTCGTCTATGAAGGAGTGGCGACGGCCATTTTTCAGATTATCAAATTGTTGAAGCAGTTCCCGCAGTTCTTCCCGGTCTTCCCGGTGAGGGTTATTTTCTTTCATCGATCCGCTTTTAAATGAGCAAACCCGGTTATTCAGGTGTACCGGAAATTTGAAAAGCCCTCAGGTAACAAAATCCCTTTGTCCCCTGAATGTTGTTATTACCAACAAGTTACGGGAAAAAATCCGGCTTATAGTGGCCGATGTTTTCCCCATATGTGCAAAATAACGCCAATTTATTTACAAGGAAATGTAACAATTTGGCATCTTTCGCGTTAATGAAGTATTAAAGTTCTGGATAAGCGGTTTTTTTTATATCCCTATTTTTCGTTAATTTTGTAACAATGAACCATCCCAAGTTTCATATTATCCGTAATATGATCGGTAAAAAGCTGATCGTTCTATCGCTGATTGCAGCGACAGGCTTCGCTTCTTTTGCCACCTTAGGTGATGGTAATAAAAACGCAGTTAATTCACCCCGTAAGAGTTTTCTTTCTAACAGGGGTACTAATAAGCCAGGCACTTTTTCACTCCGTTCCAACTACAATTTCCGTGGCAGTCAGCTCCTGAATACCGGAACTGAAAAAAGGTATATCCGTCTGAACACGATTGCCACCATTCAAAAAGGCAATACGACCTACATTGTTCCCCTTAAGCGGAAAGTAGGTATCGGCAATGTGAAGATCGATCTGGGCAACCGCCAGTTTCAACGTAATTAATTTTCTTTTTTAATTTTCCTGTTTTCCCATTGTCTCTTCATAAGGGATAATTCTGTATCCTGATTTGGGCAGGTCAAACTTCAATTGTGATACCGGTTTGAAATTAATATTCGATACTGTATAAGTTACTTTCATACTTCCGATGGATGCCTCATACTGCATGGCCAGACCGGGCAGATTCTTATTCAGGTATTGAAAATCCATATTGGCAGCCACCAATTCTTTGGTATAAAACACGGTGAATGTGGTACCATCTTTCAGCGTTCCGATCGCCTTATAACAGGTATAACCAGCTATCACTTTTTCTTCATTGGTATAGGCGAACGTCACCCCATCATATTTTTTGTTGGATTCTTTCCAGTTGTCAGCCGTCATTTTGATCATATATTTCTGATCACCATACTCTTTTAATACAGTTACATCGCCGGTTTTGCCATCAATGATGGTGGCCTGGGTACCTAAAGAACTGATCATCTCTGAACGGCTGGAATTCCCTTTGAGGTAAATCACACTGGTAGCGCCATCGAGCAGGTCGGCGGCCCCGGGTGTGGCATTGCTGGTATTGATCACAATATCATACGATATAGTAGCTTCTGTGAGCTTGCGCTGGGCAGTCAGGGAAGCAGCGGTGAACAATCCGAGTGTCAGTAACGATATGTGGAGAATCTTTTTCATTTTCTTATAATCTTATATATAAAAGACGTGCCAATTTAATGAATAAGTTGCAGTACTGGCCCGGAATGCCCGTATTATAACATTTATCGCAAAAAAAGCGGGTGAATACCTGATTCACCCGCTTTTTAATATGATTCTATTAACAATTGTTTGGCGGCAAAAATGCTGCTGTCAGCCTCCTTTATCAGCGTTTATTCTTTTGCTGCATTTCTTTCATTTTTCGCTGTTGTTCCTGCATTTGCTCGACCCGCTCCTGCCATTTCGATTTAGCCTTGGGTTTTTTGCGGTTCTCTTCGATCTTGGCCATGATCTTATCGTGGTCAATAATATAGTTCTGAATCACAAATTGAAGCCCGAGGGTAATGAGGTTAGACACCGTATAATACCAGGTAAGCGCTGCAGGGAGACGGTTAAAGAAGAACAGCAGGAATATCGGGAAAATATAAGGCATGTACTTCAGTACCGGGTTGCTCTGATCGGGCGTCATGCTCATACTGTATATGGAGATCATGAAGCTGGTCACTACTGCCGTGATGTTGAACAAGCTCAGGTGGCTTCCCAGCAAGGGGATATTGAAGCCGAATTTGATCACCTCATCATAGGCGGCCAGGTCTTTACTCCATAAAAATTCTGCTCCCCGGAGGGCTACATCGGAGTTGAACAAGCTGAAAAGGGCAAAGAAGATCGGGATCTGCAATAATGCGGGCAAGCATCCCCCGAGTGGGTTCACCCCTGCTTCGCGGAATAATTTCATCTGGTCCATGCTCATCGCCTGCTGATCGCCGCCATGTTTTTCTTTCAGTTTAGCCAGTTCAGGACGCAGTACTTTCATTTTTGCCCCGCTGAGATAACTCTTATACAATAAAGGCGAAGTAATCAGTTTGATAAACATCGTCAGCAATGCAATGGCCAATCCCATGCTGCCGGCAAATCCTTTCAGGAAATCGAAAATGGGTATGATAAGAAACCTGTTGATCGGGCGAACAAAGGAGTAGATACCCTGACCCAGGTTGATGGCCTTTTCATACTTCATATCGTAATGCTTCAGAATATGGTACTCAGAAGGACCATAGTACAAGCTCATGGGGATGAGTGATTCTGCACCGGCAGGTACCTGTATTTTCATGTTGGCTGTAGAGCGAACCACTGTTTTGGAGCTATCGGAAGGAATGGTCCACTCCATATTGCCGCTGCTAAACTTATTCCTGGCGGTAAGAATTCCCATAAAAAACCGCTGGCGGATACCGATCCAGGAAACATTCTCATCAAAGTTCTTTGAGCTCTTGCGTGAAATAGTATGGTAGTCGAAGCTGCCATCCTTTACATAGCTGATCTGCGAATTTTGTTTCTCATAGGAAATATCTGATTCCTGCTGAGAAGCGGCATATTGCCAGTTGAGGTTCATCAGGCCTCCGGTGAAAAGCTGGCTGGCTCCTTTCATCTTTACACTCAGGTCGATCATGTAATCATCCTTTTTGATAAGGTACTCATGGGTGATCGAAGTGGCACTCGCACTGTCTGCTGATGTAAGGGTGAAACTGATCACCTGTGAGCCGTCCGCATTCTTTTTGATATCGCCGGGGGTGAAATACTGTTCGGCTGTTTCTGCAGTGCCATTAGGACCACCTTTACCGGTATTGATGGGATAACTGAACTTATCGAATCCGGTACCCGCCATGGATACCAGGGTGCTGTCCTGATGCTTATATTTTTTTAGTTCTACTTTCTTTATTTGTCCGCCTTTGTTAGTGAATGTGATCTTTACCAGATCATTTTCCACCTGCATTGTTTTTTCGGTAGTATCCCCATTGCTCTTAAAAAGAGTGGTCTTGGTCAACGCGGCAATTGAGTCCTGAACATGTTTGATCGAATCATCCTTTGGTTTGTTCAAACGGTCGATGGAATCTTTCTGCGCCTTTTCAATGGCTGCGGTTGCCCTTTTTTTGGCTTCGTATTCATTTTGCTGCTTGGTGGTGAAATAGAAATATCCGGCGAATAACACGGCCAGAATCGCAAAACCAATCAGGGTATTACGGTCAAACTTCATTTTTGTTTTTTTGGAGTGGGCAAAGATAGCTGGTTTTGTGTTACCCGGAGCGGGTTTCAGGCGAACAGCACCTGCTTACCGGCAGAGAGAGAAAGAGATGTGTTTTTATTTCCGGAAAACCGCCTTTATCTGCTGACAATAAAGCCGTTGAGGGATCTGGTCTATTGGGGCCGTGGATCGCTGACTAAGTTTTTAAAGCATAAAAAAAGCCCTGTCACCGTAACAGGGCCTGTATATTCTTTACAGCGCAGGGATCAGCGGAGGTCCACTTCTTCTACGCCGGGATAATTTTTCTTATCAAAGGTAAATTGGGTATCGGCAATGGCCGCATTGGTTTTCATGGAGGTAACGGTGTAGGTGTACCGGTTGCCTGCGTTTTCCAATACTTTGGTGCTGTAGATCGTTTTGGTGGCCTTATCGATCAGCAGGTACACCTTATGAAAGGGTTTGCTTTTATCGAGGGGTGTCATTTCTATTTCCTGCAGTGTTTTGTTGCCCACTTTCTTTTCTCCATTGAGAATGTAGCGGAAATCTTTATCGTAGAAATTGGTAAATAATTTTTGGGGGGTGATAGTTCCGGCGGAAGCATCCAGTTTACTGATGGTTACTTCGTTGGCATTTTTGTCATAGTTCCAAACTGTGGATCCGTTGCAGAATATTTCCTGTCCGACAAAGCTCACGCGGTATTTGGTACCCTTCATCATGAGGGTGCCGTTCTTCTTGCTGAGTACTTTTCCGGCTGCATTTTCAACCTGGTAAGAAAAATTAGCCTGAACGGTGGTAAAGGTCTTGAATTTAGCACTTACTGCATCGAGTAAGGCTTTTGCTTCCGGGTCGCTTTTTTGGGCAATCGCACCGGAGGCTAGAACTACCAAAAAGAAGGTAAAAATATTTTTCATTATACTAGTTTGATGGTGGCCTCTCCTTCCGGAAAGGACGCGCAAAGTTAGTTAATTAATGCCATTTGTTGACTTGTAAAGTAGTTGCAGGGTTGCAATGCAATGTCCTTATTAACAAGCTGCTAACGCCCTGTTATCCGGCATCGAGCAATTGCTGCAGGTCCATTTCGGTCTTGATGAGCACATCGCGGGCCTTACTTCCCTGGTTGGGGCCCACTACTCCGGCCGCTTCCAGTTGGTCCATGAGGCGCCCGGCCCTGTTGTAGCCCAGTTTCATACGGCGCTGAAGCAGGGAGGTGGAGCCAACCTGGTTTTGCACAATGAGCCGGGCCGCATCTTCGAACAGGGAATCGCGGTCGGCCAGGTCAAAATCCTTTCCTTCTAGTTCTTTTTCATCCACATATTCGGGGAGTAAAAAGGCCTGGGGATAGCCACGCTGATCGCCGATGAATTCGACGATCTGTTCCACTTCGGGCGTATCCACAAAGGCACATTGGAGACGCGTTACTTCACCATTATGCGAAATAAGCATATCCCCTTTACCAATCAATTGCTCGGCACCACCCGTATCGAGGATAGTACGTGAGTCAATTTTGGAAGACACTTTAAATCCGATACGTGCCGGGAAGTTGGCCTTAATGGTACCGGTGATAATATTTACAGAAGGACGCTGTGTAGCAATGATCAGGTGAATACCGATGGCACGGGCCAATTGGGCCAACCGTGCAATGGGCATTTCCACTTCTTTACCGGCCGTCATAATGAGGTCGGCAAACTCATCAATCACCAGTACAATGAATGGCAGGTACTGGTGTCCTTTTTGGGGATTGAGTTTACGCTTTATAAACTTCTCGTTGTATTCCTTGATATTACGCGCCCCGGCTTCCTTCAGCAGGTCGTAGCGGTTATCCATTTCAATACATAAAGCATTGAGTGTATGCACCACTTTTTTGGTATCGGTGATAATGGCATCTTCTTCCCCCGGTAATTTGGCAAGGAAATGTTTTTCAATCTGCCGGTAAATGCTCAGTTCCACTTTTTTGGGATCAATGAGCACAAATTTCATTTGCGAAGGGTGCTTCTTGTAGAGTAAGGACACCAGTATTGCATTTAAACCCACGGATTTACCTTGTCCGGTAGCACCCGCCATAAGCAGGTGAGGCATACTGGCCAGATCTACAATGAAATTTTCGTTGTCGATCTTTTTTCCAATGGCAATAGGAAGGCTGAAATTGTTGTTCTGAAATTTATCAGAAGCGAGCAATGTCTTCATACTCACCACGGTCTTTCGTACGTTGGGTACTTCAATACCGATGGTACCCTTACCGGGTATAGGAGCAATGATACGAATACCCAATGCTGCAAGGCTCAGCGCAATATCGTCTTCCAGGTTTTTGATACGGGATATCCGCACACCCGGTGCCGGCACGATCTCGTACAGGGTAACGGTGGGTCCTACCGTAGCACTGATCTTTTGTATCTCGATGGAATAATTCCGCAGCGTGCCGATGATCTGATTCTTATTGTTTTCCAATTCCTGCGCATCCTGAATGATCTTTTCACTGCCATGGGTTTCGAGCAGGTTGAGCGTAGGATATTTATAATCGCGCAGATCCAGCGTGGGTTCATACGGTGGCAGGTTTTCCACCACAGGTACTTCTGATTCCTCCTCTTCTTTTATATCAGGGGTTGTTTTTATTTCCAGTTCAAGCGGTTCATCCGTTTTTTTGCTTACCGGTTTTTCCTTTACCGGAGGTATGATTTCTTCCGGTTCATCAGGTATGGTAAATTCATGGGTGTGCAATAATTCATTCACCACTTCATTTTCAACGGTGGGTTGTGCCTCTTCGATTTTTTCCACTACTTCTTCGGGTGTTTCTTCTTTTTCTGTCAGTTTGAACTCATGCAACATTTGCGGTTCTTCACCGGGGAAATTGATGATGATACTCCCATCCTGCTTGAGTGAATTGCCTGACTGTTTTTCGCTGTAAAGTTCGTTGACACTTTTAACGGCAGTATCAGCTACCGGTATGGCTTCCGCTTCAGTCGGCAGGTTGGAATCCGTTGCGGTTGTTTCCAATTCTTCAGCGCTAATATTTTCCTCCGGAGAAGTGTTCGTTTTCTTCTGCGGTAAATTGAATGCGGGATTAAACTGCCAGATAAAATAACCCACGGCCAGCAATAATAATATAGCGGCCGTTCCGATATTGCCTACCGCACCGGTGAGTTTATCACTGAGCATATTGCCCACGCCTCCACCGAATGAAAAGGCACTGTTGCCAAATAAAAAAGCCAGCGATACAGACAATACGACCAGGCCTAGTGTTACATATTTCAGGTTTCGCCAGATAGAAAACACACGGCGGCGTACCATCAGGTTGATACCCACCACAAAGAAAAAAGTGCAGATCAAGAAGGATGCGACACCAAAAGCTTTATTGATAAAAAAATAAGAGGATACCGCTCCAAAACGGCCCAATAAATTATTTACCGGTTTGTTGTCATCCAGCAATGTGCCCATACCCTGTTGGGCAATATCCATGTCTTCCTTCCAGGTAAAGAGATACGAAAAAAAAGAGATAAAAAGAAAGACGGAAATAAGGAGAAAGGCAGCCCCCACGATCTTCCAGGTACGTTCATCACGGGCGATAGCTTTAATATCTATCTTCTCCTCCTTTTCTGTCCGAAAGGGGGTGAGTTCCGAGGCGGCCGGTTTTTTCTCAGGACTTTTGTTGGTCTTCTTTTTCAGCTTATTAGCCATGTGGGCAAAGATAACAATTCAGTGATTTCCGGCTTAATTTTAACGATTCGTCCAACCGGAAGCCGGGAATTTGCTACGCTGTTTTTCTGGCAGAAGCAAAGATGATGTATTACATTTGAGAAAGCTGCTGCTGAAATGTCTGTAAAAAAGTTCATATTATGTTGTTTCCCGGCGTTCGCCTTACTGCTTTTGTATACAAAACAGGTACAGGGGCAAACATCGCCAACCGATAGTTATACTGACATCAGTAAAGTATTGTTTGTTCAATCCATCAGTAAAACGGTCAGCGCTGCATTTATTCCACCCGGACAATCGCTGGAAAATGATTTTCGCCAGCTCAGGTTTGCTCCCGGTACACCCTACAAAGGAGTGGTGCCCACCGATATGGTGATAAAACGGTTGGTACTCCGCATACAACTTGCCAACAGTCAGGATACGGCTTATTCGATTTCTTTCTTCCCGGGTTTTTATTATAATCATATTCAGTTGTACCGGCTCCGTGGTGACCAACTGATCCCACTCCCCTCCCGGCTTCCGCAAAACCGGGACAGTACGGGTTTCCGTTTGCTTACCCTGGAAGGGCATGACTCAGCCGTGATCTTTGCTGAATTAGGCTTCATTAAAACCTACCTGAATACCATCCGGCCCCGGCTCGTACATGCAAAGCAAACAGAGATCTTCCTGTCATCGCTACGGAGTGATCACAGTAATATCAATCTCGTGACCTATGTGTTCTGTGGTTTATTGCTGATGATGATCCTGTTTTCGATGGCTAATTTTCTGCTGGGGGCCAATCGGGAATTTTTCTATTATTCCGGTTATGCCTTTTTTGTGGGAGGCATGCTTTTTGCCAAAGCCATTTTTGATTTCCGGGCCACCCCTATCAGTTTTTTTGTAGAGAGCTACCTGGACTTTATTATGCAGTGCCTGGGGCATATGTTTTACCTGATCTTCATGCAGCGTTTTTTGAACACGCGCCAGAAACACCCTTTTTTATACAAGCTGTATAATTTTGGCATCATCCTGCTGATTTCGGCTATCGTGGCATACACCGTATTGCATTATTTCACAGATAATTTCCCTTTGCAGAACATGGTGGAAAATGTAACCAAGGTATTGCTGTTGGTAATGATAGTGATTTTTCTTATTTACAGCATACGCAAATGGTCGGACAAGCTTCTCCGTTTTCTATTCTGGGGCAATGGACTCCTCTTTCTTTTTTCGCTCTTATCGCAACTGGCGGTCATGCAGGAGAGTTTATTCAAATCAGTGTCCGGTATATTTGGTTCAGCCGTATTTTATTATGAAATCGGTTTATTTCTGGAACTGGTTTTGTTTTTAGCGGGGCTTAACTATAAAAACAGGAAGGAACTGATCGCACAAACCAAAGAACGGGAATCGCTGAAAGCGCAGAATCAATTACAGGAAATAGAAAAGCAACTGGCCGTTCTCAAAGCCCAGCAACAGGAAAGGGAGCGTATTTCGGCAGATATGCATGATGAATTGGGGGCAGGTATGACGGCCATCCGCCTGATGAGTGAGATCGCCCGGAATAAAATGAAGGAAAATACACCTGTTGAAATAGACCGTATCTCTTCATCGGCCAATGAAGTACTCAATAAGATGAATGCCATCATCTGGAGTATGAACAGTGGAAATGATACACTTGACAATCTGGTTTCGTATATCCGTTCCTATGCCTATGATTATTTTGAAAACACTCCGGTTGATTGCCATGTGATCACCCCGGAGTATATTCCTGCAAAAGAATTAAGCGGAGATAAGCGTAGAAATATTTTCCTATGTGTGAAAGAAACGCTCAACAATGCACTTAAACATTCAAAGGCCAGCAGGCTGACGATTACGATTACGATATCTGATAAATTGATAATTACCATTGCAGATAATGGTGTGGGTATTGATCTGGAAAAACTCCGCCAATTTGGCAACGGGTTGAAAAATATCAACCGCAGAATGGAAAGCATTGGCGGGCATTTTCACATTGCAGCGTCCAATGGCACGGTTACGATTTTGGAGCTTCCTATGTAAATTATTTTGCGGAGGATTTCTTTACCGCCAGCAGCAACAGCAACCAGCCTGTAATAAAACAAACGCCTCCAAGTGGTGTAACTGGCCCCACCCATTTGATGGCCGTACTGTTTTGAATTTTCAAAAAAGTCAGCAGGTATAAGGAACCGCTGAATAAAAAAGTGCCGGCTATAAAAAAGATTGCACTCCACTTGAGCAAACCGGAATGTGCTTTTGCAGCCAGGATACCTACGGCCAAAAGGGTCAGTGCATGGTATACCTGGTATTGAACACCAGTCTGGTATCCATGTAGTATCGTGGCATCGGTAGTGAGTTTTTGCAAGCCATGTGCGCCAAATGCACCAAGGGCCACACCCAGACCACCCAATAAAGCTCCGGCTGCAAGAATGTTTTTATGCATGAAATATTTTTTCGATTATTTGTTCAATTTGAACCGGTTGTTCATCGACTTTCAGCCTTGCCTGTTCGTAATAAATTTTCCGGTCCGCAAATTTTTTTGCTATAAAGGAACGGAGCTGATCGTCGGAAAGTTCACGAATCAGGGGGCGGTTGGCTTTTTCTTTTACCAGCCGGTCGAATAATACTTCCTGTGGCGTACTGATCCATACGGTTGTACCTGATTCATTCATATATCCGATATTATTAAAATAGCAGGGAGTACCTCCGCCGCAGGCCATGATAAAGCTGTCATGACTTTCGGATATGATATGTAACACTTCTTTTTCCATTCGGCGAAAATGCTCTTCGCCTTCCTGTGCAAATATTTCGGGAATAGATTTACCGGCCTGTTCTGTTACCTGTTCGTCGAGGTCGAAGAAGCGTATACCGAGTTTTTCGCTCAGCCGGCGTCCCCAGTGCGTTTTGCCTGAGCCCATAAAACCGATGAGGAATATTTTCATACGTTGGGGGGGTGAGGTTCGAAAGGTTTAAGAAGTTCAAGAGGTTGAAAAAGTTCAAGAGGTTGAATACAGTTGATTTCCGATACCCCTTTTCTTCTTCTAACCCGACAATCAAAACTCCCCTCTTAAAACTTACGACTTACAACTTATCACTTACCACTAGCGTTGCGTTGTTTTATTTATTAGTTCTTTGAAACCCTTGTCTGTACTGTGTTTGAGCGAAAATACAATTGGAAACGATTTGAATTTAATTTGCTTAAGAATTTGTATAATGTCCTGATAATCATTTATTATGAATCAGGGCAAGTATGTATTTTCCCAAATAATATCACTTTTGT
>JAPLEH010000042.1 GCA_026391455.1 Bacteroidota bacterium | reverse complement strand
GCGATCTCACCGCGGGAGATAAAAGAAAGTACTTGGTTAAAAATCGGCTGTCCGGTAAAAAAACTACCTTTACTCATGGCTATTTTTTTGTTGTGGTAAACTAAAAATAACCAAAGGGGCCTTAAAAGGCCCCTGTTTTTTTAAAAATTATAGCCCTTCCCCGGACAGCAATGGTTCAAAGCTCGTAGCTCGTGGCTCGAAGCTCCTAGCTGGCTGTTCACTGGCTGTTTCATTATCACATCATCACATTAGCACATTAACACATTAGCACATTATCACATTAATCTTCTCTCCTTCCCATAAAATTACTAAGTCCTACCCGTATTCCGTTTTGCCAGGATTTTCCATTGAGCCAGGATTGTACAAAATCAATGCGGAGCTGTTTGAGGATATTATCCAGACCGACAAAGAACTCGGTATAGCGCCTTTCTTTACTCAGGTAAAAACTATTGGCACCTGTAACGAGATAGAGATTCAATTTACGGAAGCCCGGAATCTTGTTGGTAAGAAAGCCTTTGAAATTATGCTCGATATGTGCCAGTGCATAAAAGCGGTCGGTGTTACTGAACTGATAGATCGGCAATAGCTGAAAACTGTTGAGGTACTCGGATGCCAGTGAAGATATATTGCCGTTGAAATGATTGTAATCCGGCAACTGTACATTATCACGTTGAATAAAGCCACCCATGCCCAGTCGGTAACGAAAATTGCCCCTGAGTTTAAAATTCACTTCATCGGACAAGGTGAACTTCCACTTGCTGAAAGCTCCATCCGATCCCAGCAGACCACGGAATGCCTGCATATATTGCAATGATAATACGGGGTATTTGGATCCAACATTAATTTTTCTGCCGGGTAGTTCCACATATTTGGTACCCGCCTGCCATTGCAGTTTGATCGATGCCATCGCTACTTTATGGGGCTGAATATTGACCGATACGATCTCATTGGGATAATTGGGTGTATACTCCCGACCGGCTTTATCCCGCCAGGTGTAGGTAGTGGTATTATCCAGCGGTTTGCGGTCCTGGTATTGGAACGTTCCTGTGAGGGTAAACCCTTCTCCCACCCCGCGTTGAATACTTGCCCGCAGGTACAAGGCCTGATAGGTTTTGATACGGTTCTCTTCACTGAGCAAACAGGATATGGTATTACCCCTTTCTCCAATGGGACTGTTATTATTGAACTGAAATACCCGGCTTCCGCCAGATAAGGTAATCACGGAAAGGTATTTTTTCCCGAAGGTATAGGCCGCGGTAAGATGTGCATTGAAATGTTGATTGGAAAATCCATAACGTACATACGGCGAAATACGGATCGACTTCCGGCCGCCAATGGTCGTATCGATCTTTTTGGTCCAGGTTACTTCGGAACTCAGTACCATCCCTTCAGCGGGATTGAAATTCACGCTCTCCATCAAAGAAGGTAGCGCAATGGAAGATCGTTTTTTGGAATTGGTAAAAGTTTGTCCGATCAGCAGCATGTTGAGCGGAGAAATTTTATTTCTTACTTTGTCGAGTGAGTCAAGATAGCGCGGATCTTTACGGGCTACTTCCAGACTGTCCTTTCGTTGATAATCCTTTACTTCGTCTGCCATCAACGGTATGGGCCTCGACCGCTCCCAGTATTCAACGGATTTTTTGTTTGCACTGTCATTGTATTTCAGGATAGTATTATTGAATGTCTTTTTGGAAAAGACAGGATTGATATCAAATGCTGAATAGACATTGACAAAGCTGCCGTGAATATCAAAGCCAAATATTTTGATGGCCGGATAGATGACCTGACTGCTTACATACCACACATCGTTATTGAGCGGCCGGTACAACTGTTCAATGCGCAGCGTATCCATCAATTCCATCTGAGACGACTTAGTGAGCAATAACTGCACCGAATGGATCCGCCATTCATCCGCCAGTATATTGATATAGCCGCTGAAAAGGGGTTCGTATTTCCGGCGGGGAATCACTTTTATCCGGTCCACCTCTTTGCCATCTTCTAAAAAACTGCCCTCCAGTTTGTACCGGTAATAATTTAATGCATTGTCGGAGATGGGAGAAATAAATCCCCTCGGATTAAGACTGTTGCCAATGAAAATGTTATTGTCATAAAAGGAAACGAACCCCGGCGCTGCGAGGCCATACCCGTCACTTTGCCCGCTTACTTTGGAAGAGATTACTTCCACTTTTACTTTATTGGGTTCGTCCACCATATACCGTGACACGGTTTCGGAGAGATATACCATTTTTTGTTTACTGGTATCACCGTCTTCAAAATCCACTTTCTTTCCCAGGAATTTGGTGGGGAAATTACGCACCCGCATTTGGCCTTTGGTGTATACTTCACATTCAAACTTTGCGAGTTGTTTACGATAGTACGACCGTTTCTTTATCGTATTGCGGATAATCTCGTATGCCGGATCTTCCCCGTTTTTGATTACCACTTCGCCAAGCGTCATGGTCTGTATGCTGAGTTGAAAATTCAATTCCACATCGGAAGCACCCACTGTTATCTTTTTTTCCTGGCGCTGGTAGCCCACATACTGGCAAACAATCGTATAGGTACCGGGATCGGCTTTTAATGAATATTTTCCTTCGGAACTGGCATTGGTGCCCTTGGTGGTTTCTTTAATAAATACCGATGCGTAGGGCAGTATTTTACCGGTGCTGTCGGTGATTGTTCCCTTTATTTTTTGAGAAAATGCGGGATGGAAAAAAATGGTCAGTGCGATTGTAAGCAGGGTTGTTCTCATAATTCAGTAAGGTGCAAAATAGGAACAGCCTTTGATTTAGCGCCAACCGAGCTGTACTCTTGGTTTTTTTTTAACATCAGTTTTTGGGGCTGGAGCGAAGAAAACTACCGCTCATTGCAGCGAAGCCGGCTACAAGACCACCGATGAGTCCGGTAACGAAGATCAGCAACAATGAGTTTCCACCCAATGGCAATACCTGTGCGATCTTTTTGGAAAGGATCCCGTTGTTCTTCATATCTATCCAAAACGCGAGACCCGCCCATACGATTAATACGCCGAGTAATCCGGACAAAAACGCCCGGCCCGCTTTCTGGTGAATGATCACGGCCACGAGCAAAGAGGTAATGGCAATACCCCACCAGGGCAAATACAATCCGCTGATGAAAGCGAGTACGGCTGTTAAAAGGAGTGCAGTAATAAATTTCATATCATTTCTTTAGTCAATGGTGAATAGTGAAAATAGAGGCTCTTATCTTGTAGCTTGCTGCTTTTTGCTTGTAGCTTGCTACTGGCTGTTCCATTATCACATTAGCACATTAGCTAATTAGCTAATTAAACTTCATCGTCCACTTAATATTCTTATCCGTCCGGTCGCCGTCTCGCATAAACCACAGTTTATAGTATTTCCCTTCCACCCATTTATCGATGTAATCATCATAATATTTACTTCCCGGATTGCCGCTCTGTCCGCCGGGATAAACCCCGTATGCTTCTGTAGGAGAGGTCAGTTGCACAATCATCCGCCAACTGGGCCCGTGGCTGTGTGTAACTGCGTTGACGATATCGCCATTGCCTCCCACATGTAATCCTGTTCGCGCAAAAGCCGGCAATGCATCTTTCAGCAAATGATACACCGTAGGATTTTTGAATTTACTCCATTCCAGTTTACCTGCCGCTTCTTCTGTAGCCAGGTAGACGCTTGCTTTTCTCAGCGCGGCGGTTACCACATCATACAAGGTTTCTATTTTCGGTGTATTGATATTGTCAATGAATTTCATCGCGGAATCCCTTTTCAGGCATTCGAGCAGGGTTTGTTTTTGTGGCCAGGGCGCTTCGGGTTTTATCCTCGACAATTCATCTTTCCACACTTCCACTTCGAGGCTATCCCACCATGCTTGATACACGGTTTGTCCTTTGGAATCCGGTGATGCCAGCAGGTCCCAGGTTTTGAAAATATCCAGGTATTTTTTTTCTGTTGCCGACAGTTCAGTTTCTTTTACATAACCCAATAAAATCTCCTTTGCATCTTCGGCGAGTGTGTTGAAATAATTGTTCTGAAGTGACATCATATCTGCCGGTGTAATACCATTCATGGATGCCAGTAGTCTGTCGATGGTGATACCACGGGGTGTAATATTTGTGCCGGGAATAAAGTAGGGATAGGTAGAGTCCACAGCCCGTTGGTTGGCACTTTGGAGATAACCGCGTTCCGGATTTTTTGAGTGGGGATTTTCCGCCTGCGGAATAAATCCTTGCCACATATAAGAGGAATCTTCCCCCGGCATTACATACAAGCCCTGTCTGTTCCAGCGGGCCGGAAATTTGCCTTGTTGCCAAATGGCAATATCTCCCGATTTGGATGCAAATACAAAATTCTGACCCGGACATTCAAATGGCTTTATCGCCTGCTCATAATCATCATAATTCTTTGACCGGTTGAGGTGGTAAAAAGTAAGGGCTTCGTTGCTGGGGTCGTGAGCAACCCATCGTACTGCGAGATTGCGGTTGGCCGCATTGGCATTCGAAAAACTTTCGTCAAATATCACCGGGCCAAAAATGGTGTAGGCCACTGTATCATACACGGTAGCTCCGCCTTTCACTTTTATTTCTTCTACTTTCAGCTTCGTCTTTACCCATTGTCCATTGAACCAGTATTCCGTTTTCGTTTTATCCTTAAATTTTATATCATAATAATCTTTCACATCCCGCTGGGAATTGGTAACCCCCCAGGCGATACTGTCGTTGAACCCTATGATGATAAAAGGACTACCCGGCAAGGAAACCCCGTAAGTATTGCTCGTGGGGGTGCGCAATTGCATTTCATACCAGATCGATGGCAATGATAATTCCAGGTGCGGGTCATTACACAAAATGGGGGCTCCGCTCTGCGTTTTACTACCGGCCACCACCCAATTATTACTGCCGTTGTTGATATCGGGCTTTGAATTTTCTACAGCAGCCACTGGTTTTGTATTACCAAAGTATAATGAATCTGCCGTAGCGGGTTGCACCGGTACGATTCCCGGTTTATCAAACACCGTTCCTTTGGGAATAATCGGTAACAGGGAGTCGTGTACGGCTGGATAAATGAGTTTCAGTTCATCCGGCATCAGTACCGATTTGGCATTGGTATTGGCCAGATCGCTTTCGGTACCGGAGGATAGCATTTTGGCCATCATCTTCAGGAGTAAAGCCGTGCGGATATTACTCCATTTCTCCGGTTTGAAATTAAGTAGTTTGTATTCCAACGGAAGTTGGGATTCTTTCATTGATCCGATGTATGCATTTACTCCGTTGGTATAGGCATCAAAGAGCGCTTTGGTAGCAGGATCCTTATCCACTTCTTTCATGGTATTCTCTGCGGCATACACCATTCCGAGCCTGCGTTGTTCTCTGTCGAAATTGATGGCTTTTTTTCCGGCGATTTCACTGGCTCTTCCGGCTGCTGCTTTGGTTTGCAGATCCATTTGGAAAAGACGGAATTTGGCATGCAGGTATCCTTGTATGAAATACAAATCCTCATCATTCTCGGCAAAAATATGCGGCACCAACCGTTCGTCTAAATACACTTCTGCTTTGCCTTTCAGTTCGGGGAAATGCAGATTGGCATTAAAGCCCTGGCTGACGGGTTCGGCATTTTGCCAGAAACCATGTTGCGGGCTCAAAAATTTTCCCATTGGTGGAATGGCCCCCCATTGTTTATTCAATGCAAAGACGAGGCCAGCGGTAACTACGAGAGATGCGGCAAATGGAACGATACGCATAGGCTTAACAGATAATGAGGGAAGATAGGAATTAATACGGGAATTTTAATGGTATAAAATTTAGGTTGCAACGAGGCATATTTTTTACATTTGGCAAAATTTTATTTTATGATAGTACAAGCCTTATTAGGAGAATTCATGTATGAAGCGGAGAACACCCGCAAATTGTTACAGGCAATCCCGGACAGCGCGCTGGATTGGAAACCATCTGAAAAGAACTGGACCACCGGACAACTGGCTTCGCATATTGCGGAAGTTTACAACTGGTATCCGTCCACCCTGCAGCAATCCACGTTTGATATGGGTGTGTACAAGTACGACAAAGGAGATATCAGCAAAGCGGCCAATATTGTGGCCAAATTTGAAGAGAATTTCCTCATTGCCCGTGCCTCGCTGGAAGCGGCTACGGATGCTTCTATGATGGAACCCTGGAGTATGGTGATGGGCGAAAAACAACTGATGCCCCCGATGCCCCGTATTCAGGTGGTGCGTGGTTTTCTGATGAACCACCTGTACCATCACCGTGGAGAAATGGTGGTATATTTAAGAGCCAGCGGCAATATGGTACCAGCTTTGTACGGCAATACCGCCGATTCCAAAGGTTTCTAACCCCTCCCCATAAACACTTCGAGTTGATCAAAAAGCCCTGGCCATCCGGGGCTTTTTGCTTTTTCCTCATTCAGTTGAAATTTTACCGTTTGCTCATTAAAACCGCACTTACACAAAAGTGGTATTGTACAGGTGAAAAAGGTGCAGTTACTTTGTGTCGTCTTTAATCATTAACCATTAAACTTTACTTATGCAAACGCGATTTATGCGATTCGCCACCCTTTGTCTGGCAGTTATTCTTTTTGCCGCCACCTTTACTTCCTGTAAAAAAGATGATCCGGATCCGGTTCCCACGCCGAAGGCGGTTGAATCAGCACCGGTAAACAAAACATTTTTTGTGAACACACCTGTTACTATACAGGCTACTGGTGCGGGAAACTATGAGTATGGGATGAAATTCACCGTAACACAAAATGGCAAGGTGACCAAACTGGCCAGCCGTATGCCCCAGGCCGGTACTTACCGCGTTACTCTTTGGGATGCAAGTGCAACCCCTAAAGTGGCCATCGGTACTGCCAGCATTACACAAACAGCCGGTGCGCTTACCTATCAGTCAATTACTCCTGTAAGCCTTACTACCGGGAAAGATTATTTCATTTCTGTTTGGTCAAGCGGTCAGTGGTATGAAATAAGACCCATTGGAGGAGGAACATTTGCCTACCCAATAGTGATCGGAAGTGTCTCACTAAGCGGATATCAATGGGCGGGTACTCCTGCATCTCCGCAAACATTCCCCACCAATTCAGATAACACGTATGTGGCGGGATTACCTGACTTTGAATTCCAGCCCGATTAATTCAAGGTTATATAGTACAGATTTAAACCGGTGCATGCCGGTTTTTTCTTTTATTTACTTAATTTCAATGTATAAAACTATATCTGTATGCCAGTATTAATTGTCGTGGGTATTCTTGTCCTGATTGTATTATGGATAATTAGCCTCTATAACGGATTGGTGCGTCTCCGCAACCGTCGTCAGAATGCATTTGCCGATATTGATGTACAACTCCGGCAACGGCACGATTTGGTGCCTCAACTCGTGGAAACCGTAAAAGGGTATGCAGGCCATGAAAAGGAATTGCTGATCAAAGTAACGGAAGCCCGCTCTGCTGCTGTTTCCGCCACTACCATTGACGGTAAAATTGCTGCTGAACAGCAACTGACTTCCGCTTTACAGGGTTTGAGAGTACAAGTTGAAGCCTATCCTGACCTGAAAGCCAATCAAAACTTTTTGCAACTACAGGAAGAACTCAGCGACATTGAAAACAAACTCGCGGCCAGCCGCCGGTTTTTCAATGGTGCCACTACTGAGTACAACAACGCCGTGGAATCATTCCCCGGCAACCTGATCGCCCGGAATTTCGGTTTCCAGAAAGAAGTGATGTTTGATCTCGGTGCCGATACCAGAAAAAATATGGAAGAGCCTCCGAAAATTCAATTCTGATTTCGGACATTTCTCCACTTACATAAGGTATAGCCTAAAAAACTATCCCTTACTATTTATATACTTCTAATTGATCGAACAGGCATTTTCCATGCAGTATATCGGACTAGATAAACAGATACGGAAGAATAATTTCAATTCCATCCTGCTTCTCATTGCTTTTCCGGCATTGTTGCTGGCATTGGTATATGCCTTGCTTTATTTTACACAGGGCGAACATGGTGAAGACCCGAATACGATGTTTTTGCAGACCGTTCCGGTGGTATTGGGTATTACCGGCGTTTGGTTTCTGATTGCCTGGGCCGGGCATAGTGCCTTTATTCGTATGGCTACCGGCAGCAAACCGCTCGACCGCATCGAAAACAAACGGGTATATAATCTCGTGGAAAATCTTTGCATTTCTCAGGGCATGAAATTGCCAAAGATTTATATCATTGAAGATGACTCTCTCAATGCATTTGCCAGCGGGATCAATGAGAACAGCTATTCGGTTTCCCTCTCCCGCGGTATCATCAACAAACTGGATGATGATGAGTTGGAAGGCGTGATCGCCCATGAACTGAGCCATATCAAAAACCGGGATGTTCGATTGCTCATCATTTCCATCATCTTCGTAGGTATCTTTTCCTTTCTGGCAGAACTGGCTTTTCGCAGCCTGCGTTTTGCCGGTGGCGGAAAAAAGAACAAAGACAGCAAGGGCAGTGGTGCCATCATTCTCATCGCGATTGTGATCACAGCGATTGCTTATTTTATTTCGATCTTACTTCGCTTTGGTATCAGCCGCAAACGCGAGTACCTGGCAGATGCCGGTGCTGCTGATATGACAAAGAAACCCTACGCCCTCGCGAATGCGCTGCGCAAAATATCCGGCGATCCACTTATCGAAGCGGTACAAAGCCGGGATGTAGCACAATTATTTATCGACAACCCCAAACCCTCCACACATAAACCGGCCTCCTGGGATAATATGTTTTCGACCCATCCGCCGATTGATAAAAGGATTGAGTTGCTGGAGCAGTTTGTTTGAGTGGTAAGTTTTAAGTTTTAAGTTGTAAGTTGTAAGTAATAAGTTTTAAGTTGTAAGCTTGTCTGCCCGACAGGCCGGTTTTACGTTTTATGTATCCTTCCTGATTTGGTCATTGCGTAATACAGCCCTTGACAACTTTATGTATACAGCTAATAACTTATAACTTTCGACTTTCTACTTTCAACTCCTCTTCCCTCCCAGCATCGGTACAAAAGAAAAATCTTCAAACACTTCTTCTTTCAATGCACCAGAAGATAGTTTGGTTATGCGCATCATTTGCTGTACGTTGCCGGCACCTACGGGTATTACCATCATACCGCCGGGTTTCAGTTGCTGAATGAGTTTGGGGGGAATTTCGGGTGCTGCCGCTGTGATGATCACCCTGTCGAACGGGCCATAGGTGGGAAGCCCTTCATATCCATCTCCGTAAAAGAATTTGATCGTGATATATTTTTTGAGGAACGCAAATTCTTTATTGATCTCGTATAGTTTTTTTTGCCGCTCAATGGTGAATACCTGCACGCCCATTTCGGCCAGCACCACGGCCTGGTAAGCGCTCCCGGTACCGATCTCCAATACTTTGTGAAACGGTTCCAGTTCCAGTAGTTGTGTCTGGTAAGCTACGGTATAAGGTTGGGAAATAGTTTGTCCTTCTCCGATAGGGAAAGCGCGGTCTTCGTATGCTTTTTCATCGAAGGCTGATTCCAGAAAATAATGACGGGGCACCCGGTTGATGGCATCCAGTACTTTTTCATTGGTAATGCCTTTGTCTCTGATTGTATCAACCAGTTTTTTTCGCAGTCCTTTGTGGCGGTAGGTGTCTTCAGATGGTCTCATAAGCAGGCCGCAAGATAACTGATGTTATGAAAAAGCAGAGTGATATTTTATAGCTATATTTGATTAACAAGTTCCTGTTACCGTGAATTCTATTTTAACCATTCTTTTCCTATCGTTGAGTATAACCTTTTCCCTGCCGTCAAAAGCACAATCAGACACCCTGCTCTACTATTTTGATAACGATTTCTATTTTGCGCATAAAGATACTGCTGTATTAGAGGCCAGGGGTGTTAAAGAAAACGGGAAAATAAAGTTTACTGTTGTAGTGAAAGGAACCAATATTTTAAAGCTGGAAGGTTATTATTCCGATTCCACCATGAGTGTTCGTGATGGCTATTTTATCTTTTATAACACATCAGGTTTGAAAGAATCATCTGGTCTATTTGTAAAAAATCTCGAAGAAAAATACTGGGTATATTGGGTTAATGATGTAATCACCGATTCCGTTTTGTTTTATCATGGGGAGGAAACACTCCGCATTACCCTCTTATACAACGCCGATAACCAACTGGAAAGCAGATCGGTCAAAAACAGGTTGTCCGGGCTGGATGAACTGGTGCTTTTTTATGAAGATGGCAAACAAAAAAAATATTCGAAGCTTTTCTCCGGCACCGGTGAATCGACCGAGTTTTATCCAAATGGTACTGCAAAATCAAAGCTCGTTTTCAAGAAATATCAACGACAATCAGCTACCTATTATCATGAAGATGGAAGCGAAATGACACAGGAAGAAATGGCTACGTATCTCAAAAAGAATGAGCCTACGGAAACCGATGTATATAAAAATAACAAACCTGAATTTCCGGGAGGCACTAAAGGGCTTCAATCCTATTTTGAGCGCAATTTTCGTTTCCCTTCCAACATTTCACAACAGGCCACTATGATTGACTTTCTTACTATAGAATTCTACTTGGACAAAAAGGGCTATGCCTATGACATCAAAGTGGAAAATTCAGCCAATTACGAATTAATTCAGGCCGTTAAGGAACTTTTCAGAAATATGCCGCCCTGGAATATGAATGGGTCAAACAATTTCGGGCCTATAAATTACCGGTTCAAACTCACCCATTGATATCATTTGATTTTAAACTACAGAATCGTACCAGTTAGTAATTACAAATTCATATCCGCAATCACTGCCTTTATCTTCTCATCCAGTTCTTTGTTCTTCGTATCAAAATCTGCACCACTGGCAAGAGTAGTATTCACGCTAAAATAGAATTTGATCTTCGGTTCTGTACCGCTGGGGCGGGCTGATATGCTGGTGCCATCTGCGAGAATAAATTGCAATACGTTCGATTTTGGCAGGTCAATCGTCCATGCTTCGCCGGTGGAAGGATTTTTTCCTTTCTGCAATTCATAATCGAGCAATTGTACCACCGGTGATCCATTGATGGTTTGCGGAGGATTGTTGCGATAACTTTCCATCATGGCTGCGATCTGTTGCTGACCGTCCATGCCTTTTTTGGTAATGGAAATCAGGTGTTCTTTATAGAATCCGTATTGCACATACAGATCGATCATTTTTTCGTAGAGGCTTCTGCCCTTCTCTTTTTCATAGGCCGCCATTTCACATAAAAGAGCTACGGCACTGATGCCATCTTTATCGCGGATCTTATCGCCGATCATGAGGCCAAAACTTTCTTCACCACCTATAATATAATTTTCCTGTCCTTCTTTCTTGCGGATCATTTCTGCGATCCATTTGAAACCGGTCAGTACGCGGTAACAATTCACCCCGTTTCCTTTGGCGATCGCATCGATCATGGGTGTGGTTACAATAGTGGTGATCACCATATCATTGGGCTGGGCAATACCTTTTGCACGGCGTGCTTCCATCAGATAATTAAATGCGAGTACAGCCGTCTGGTTACCATTCATCAGCACCCATTTCCCTTCGGAATTCTTAACCCCGATCGCAATACGGTCTGCATCGGGATCGGTACCGCTTAATATGTCTGCATCCAGCTTTTCAGCGAGCCTCAGCCCATAACTCATGGCTTCACTTTCTTCCGGGTTGGGATAATCTACAGTGGGGAAATTGCCATCCGGCACACTTTGTTCTTCCACAATATGAATATTATTGAATCCAAAACGGCGCAATACTTCCGGAAGGAGCGTGATGCCCGTACCATGTATCGGAGTGTATACAATCTTCAGGTCCTGATGTTTGGCAATTACTTCGGGATACACACTCAGGCTTTTCACCATATCAATATAAACATCGTCGAGTTCTTTTCCGATCAGGGTAATGTTTGCTTCGCCCCCGTTCCACTTTACATCATCCACTGAGAGTATCTTGTCTACTTCTTTGATCACGTTCTTATCATGCGGTGGCACTAACTGTGAACCATCGTCCCAATAGGCTTTATATCCATTGTATTCTTTGGGATTATGAGAGGCTGTGCATACCACCCCTCCCTGGCATTTCAGGTGGCGAATGGCATAGGATAATTCGGGTGTGGGACGTAATGCTTCAAACAGGTATACTTTTATTCCATTGGCAGCAAAGACATTTGCAGTGGTTTCTGCAAAAAAGCGGCTATTGTTGCGGCTGTCGTGCGCAATGGCCACACTTACTCCCCCCGGAAAACATTGTTTCAGGTAATTGGCATAACCCTGGGTGGCCATTCCAACTGTATATTTATTCATGCGGTTGGTACCCACCCCCATCAGGCCGCGGAGGCCACCGGTACCGAATTCCAGATTTTTATAAAAGGCATCCTCCAGTTCTAAGGGGTTTTCGTTTTGAAGGTTACTGATCTCCGCTTTGGTGGCAGCATCAAAATTTCCATTGAGCCATACTTTGATCTTTTCCTGAATTGAAGCGTCCATATCTTTCTGTTATTGTTAATAATTTAAAAATTGAAGTTATCAAATTTTATCATTTGAAACTGAAAAGACGGGAGAAACGTATTTTTGTAGTAATGATCTCCCCAAAGCCGAAGTATGTATTGGTAAATAAGCTTGCGTTGCCTAAATGGCCCGTTCCTTACTGCAATAGAGCAGTGATAACTTTTATTTTATCGCTGTTTTTTTTCAATAGTATGATCACCGGTCAGGATACGGCTTCCGCCATTCCTGTTGATACCACCGCAGGTTTTCAGTTTGCTCCGGGAATGCTGGTGAAAAAAGTGAGTGACAGCACCCGCATCAATTTCCGGCTTAGCCCTGACCGGGTAAAAAAAAGGGTATGGCTTGTAGCAGGGGCCAATGTAGTGGGCTACAGTGGTGCCATGATCGGTCTTTCGCAGGCCTGGTATAAAAACTACCCCAAATCGAAATTGCATTCATTCAACGATATGCCCGAATGGAAACAAGTGGATAAAGTGGGACATATGTACAGTGCCTACATCGAAAGCCGCGCCAGTATGGAACTCTGGCGCTGGACGGGTATTGACCGAAAAAAGCGTATATGGATCGGCGGTATGAGCGGGGCCGTATACCAGACCGTGATCGAAGTGCTGGATGGCTATAGTGCAGGCTGGGGCTGGAGTTGGGCTGATTTTGGTGCGAATATTCTTGGCAGCAGTGTGCTGGTGGCACAGGAGCTGGCCTGGGACGACCAGCGCATCAAACTCAAATTTTCTTTTCACCGTAAACGGTATGATGACCCAACCCTGAATCAGCGGAGCGATGTATTGTTTGGCAAAAGCTCACCGGAGCGGTTTTTAAAAGATTATAACGGACAGACCTATTGGGCCAGTGCCAATATCAAATCATTTTTCCCAAAATCCACCGTACCTGCCTGGTTGTGTGTGGCTGTGGGATATGGAGCAGAAGGGATGTTTGGCGGCACTGAAAATATTGCCCGGGATGCAAACGGGTCAGTTACATTCAACCGTACTGATATAAAACGATACCGCCAATGGTACCTGGCCCCGGATATTGACCTGAGTAAAATAAAGACCCGAAGTAAAGCCCTGAATTTTGTGCTTACAGTATTAAGTGCTTTCAAATTCCCGGCCCCCTCACTTGAGTTTTCCAACGGGAAATTCCGGCTGAATGCCATTCATTTTTAAGGGGATTCCACAGCCCGTTGCCAATTGGATAATATTTGTATTTTTACAAAAATCGGGTTATGAGAACATTTGCATTTTTCAGCATATTACTTGCAGCATTTTTGAGTCTTAGTGGTTGTTCCAAAGACACCAGTTCTGGGGGTGGCAGTGGCAGCGGAGGTGGTACCAATACACCCGGGGTTATCAATTTAACTGCTCCCGGTGCCGGTGTAATTGTAACCAATGGTACGACGCTTACCGTAACCGGCGATCTGACCGATGTGGATGGGCTCTCTCAGGGCCGTGTGGAATTGCGAAACAAAAATACCAACAGTGTATATTTTCAACAGATCAGTGGTACCGGCGGTGTTACGTTTTACCGCTTTTTATGGAGCTGGGTGGTGTCGGGTATTACCACGCTGACCCCGGCCACATTGAAGATCACTTGTGTGGACCGCAACAATAATACGATTACCAAAGAGATCGATATCCAATTAGACAATTGATTCGTTCAATCACCCTTTTACTGAAACCCTTTCTTTATGCAGCTTATTCAGCAGATTTTATTTGCCGCTTTATCGGTTCTTTCTGTATACCTGTTCAGTAAAAAAGCAAAAGAGATCATTCGCAATATCCGACTGGGACGTGATGAAAAAATGGAAACAGGCCCCGGCATTTCGTCACAACGCTGGAGAAACCTGCTGCTGCTGGCATTGGGCCAGAAAAAAATGTTTCGCAATCCGCTCGTTGCAGTGATGCACTTTTTGGTTTATGCCGGTTTTATTATCATTAATATAGAAGTGCTGGAGATTGTACTCGATGGCATTACCGGTAAGCACCGACTCTTTGCCGCGCCCCTGGGCAGCTTTTACTCCTTTCTCATCAATTCATTTGAAGTGCTGGCCCTGCTGGTACTCATAGCCTGTGTGATCTTCCTTGTGCGCCGGAATATCATTAAACTGAAGCGTTTTATTCATAATGACCTGGATGGATGGCCCCGCAGCGATGCGAATTATATCCTCATCACCGAGATTGTGCTGATGTCGCTCTTCCTTTTCCTCAATGCCAGCGATACCCTTCTCCAGATACGGGGCGTGGAACATTATGCGGCACATCCCACCGGGAATTTTATCATTTCTCAATACCTGCAGCCTTTGCTCAACGGCATACCCAATGGCGGGTTGGAAATAGTCGAACGCAGTTGCTGGTGGCTGCATATTATTGGCATATTTGCTTTTCTCAATTACCTGCCTTATTCCAAACACCTGCATATCGTACTGGCCTTTCCGAATGCTTATTATGCCCGTTTGCAACCCGTTGGAAAAATGGACAACATGGAGTCCATTCAGAAAGAAGTGCTGTATGCCATGCAACCGGAACTGGCCCCCACCGGCGAACAACCCACCCCTCAAAAATTTGGCGCAAAAGACATCATGGATTTGAGTTGGAAAAACCTGATGGATGCATACAGTTGTACCGAATGTGGAAGATGTACCGCTTCCTGCCCGGCCAATCAAACCGGCAAACTGCTTTCTCCACGTAAGATCATGATGGATACCCGCGACCGGATGGAGGAAGTGGGGAAAAATATCAATGCGAATAAAGAATTCAAAGAAGATGGCAAGTCACTCCTTCATGACTATATCTCTGTAGAAGAACTGCGTGCCTGCACCACCTGCAATGCCTGTGTGCAGGAATGTCCGGTGAGCATCAGCCCACTGGATATCATTATACAATTGCGCCGCTATCTGGTGATGGAGGAAAGTAATTCGCCACAAGAATGGGCGGCCATGTTTGGTAACGTGGAAAACAATTTCGCTCCCTGGAAATTCAGCCCGGATGAAAGAGACAAGTGGACCGAAGAATTAGTTTGAGTAATGAAATAAGCCATGATAAAAAAAATAATTTTAACAGCGATTATTGCTGCTACAATAACATCCTGCAAAAAGAATGTGATAAAAGGCGATTTTCTGACCAGCAGTACGTATAAAGCTTCCGGCACAGCCACGATACTGGACACGAAACTATACACTTCTAGCGGCATCGTTATAACTGATACAACACAAATAAGATCATTTGTACAGCGCAATACTTTTCCAGCACACGATTTTACTTTCGGATCATCGTCTGTCTCATTTCCGTCAAACTATATAACTATTCATTTTAAAATTAATAATACAGCGCAGGTTGACAGATTTCAGATCGGAGCATCACCCGCCAGTTCATCTGTAGTTTCATATCCGGCAGCGTATTATTTTATTGGAACTGACCGTGTTGATATTCAGGAAATTGATTCGGTGACCAATTACAATTACTTAAACAGTTGTGCAGCTATTTTTAATAAGTCGTTGCTGGTTTCGGTAAAAAAAAGTTGTTCACCGGGCACTGGCACATTTGAAATATGCCGTTTTCTTCAACGATACCCGATCAGAATAATAAATGGGAAACTATTTCTTGAGATGATCAGCCTTGTGACAAAGTCAGGTTCAGCACTTTCTTATTGCACGATGAACACAACCGGACCCGTTTGGAATTTCTTTGATCAGGGGGTTACATCAACGCTTTCACCCGGAGATACGATCGCCGTTCAGGTCAAAGAAATGGAACTCGTCAAACAATAACATATGCATCTTCCCTCCTTCCCTTTTCAAACGCTCGACTGGAGTACGGTACCCAAAGAAGAACACCCGGGCATTACCGGAATGGCCTTATGGCAGGTAATGAAAGTAAATAATATACGCGTTCGTATGGTGGAATACACACCGGGCTATCTAGCTGATCACTGGTGCAGTAAGGGACATATTATCCTTTGTATCGAAGGTAGTATGGATACCGAACTGCAGGACGGCAGGATCTTCACCCTCGAAAAAGGGATGTGCTATTTTGTAGGCGATAATAATGAAGCACACCGGAGTTCAACGAAGGATGGGTGTAAATTATATATTGTAGACTGAATTTAATTTGATAATTAGATAATGTGAAGATGTGGAAATGTGGAGATGACAGAGGTGTAATTATCGCAAACGAATGCTTTCCAAAAATAATCTGTCAATTGCAAACTGAAAACTGCCCCTTCTCTTCGTTACGGTTTACCTGCCGAAACAAACTGAAGGCAGGCGGGTAAGCTTTCAACCACTCCTATCTATGCACTTCCCGGCAGCAATCGGGACACCATTGACCATTCACTATTCACTTTTCGCATCAACCGGTTTTTTTTTCTTAACCATCTTCCATATCTGTATCAGGGCAGTGATGGCAAAAATGCCTCCGATAGACCAATTGAGAATATGCTGGTTGTTGTGTATCTTATCGGCAATGAGGCGCCCCCCGAATATAAATACCAAATTTCCGATAAAGGTTCCCAATCCTATACCGATGATATAAGCATTGTAATGATCATTGCGGGGAAGTAATACTTTTTTGGTAAACAACACCGTGCTCCAGCCAAACCAAAAGGGTATCTGTACGGGGTTCACTGCACTCATAGTAAAGCCGAGTATGAACTTATTGAGTTTGCTGCTAAGGATCACATTTTTCTCCTGCGATGGATGCAGGGCAGCATAAAAACTGGCAGCGGCCAGGGCCAATACGATCACCAGGGTAACCCATTCCAGAATACGGAATATTTTTTCCTGTTTGCGGATCCAGTCCATCGCCACCAGCGATAACCGCACATAAATGATCTCTGCCACCAGAGAGCCGAGGGAAAAGAGCAGGGCAAACCGAACACCATCAGAAATTGATATCTGCATGGCTGCAATATTGAGCGTACCCAACGGCAGCGATCCGAGGAAACTGATGAGCATACCGGTGAAAAATATTTTCAGCAATTTGGGCATGCAACGAAAATAGTTAAAATAGTTAACCTGTTAGTCATAACCATCCCGGCAGGAAGTAGTCCGTGATGCGCTTATTATTAATTAATAATTACTGATCAATAATTTCAGGCGTTTCATATCAGTGATTATCACTTTTTTCCGGGTGATCTTCAACAAGCCCTCCTCTTCCAGTTGGTTGAGCGTGGTGGTAACGGTTTGGCGGGCACTCCCGATAAGTTTGGCCACATCATCATGTGTGAGAAAGTTAGGAAAACTGAATGAAGTGGCATCGTCCGCTGCCCCTTCCATCATGGCCATTGTGTAATAAAATGCCAGCAGGCGGGTTCGCACATCCTTATTCAGCATTTGAAGCAGGCGGAACTCGGCCCTGCGGAGCTTCTCTCCCACCTGTTTGCTGTATTTGATGGCGAGCTCGGGTTTTTTGCGAAGCAATTTTTCAAAATCCTCGATTGAAAAAGCACAAAGGCTTACGTTTCCTTTATAGGCGCGGGCAAATTCTCCGTTGAGGTTGGTACGTTCCAACGCAAACTGACCGAATATCTCTCCCTCTTTTATGATCTCTTTAATGATCTCATTGCCTTCATCATCTACAAAACCGATCTTGATATAGCCATTCTTTACAAAGTAGAGCTTATTGAGGTGGTGGGAATCGAAATAGACGTAATCTCCCTTTTTTGCTTCAATAAAATGATGTTCTATGTTCAGATCTGCGTATTCTTCATCATTCAGGTGACACCAGAGATCGTAGTTGCGGAGGAGCATGAATTTTTCTTCACCGGACATGCAGTATCAATTTTAAGAAGAAGGTACAGATAAATCCCCAATACGAAAGTTATCAATCATATTTTTCCAGCATACGGAAATGCTTCTTTGATTCTTTCAGAAATTGCCATCCCCGTTTAAAGGTCCAGTACGGGGTACCATTCTTATGGTTATACCGGCTGATCCGGTAGAGTGCTTTCCAATGATGTAAGATAACGCCATACGCTTTCCAGATACTCATGCCACAGTCATAAATATGATTGGGTTCGGCACCGCAGCCATTGAATTCCAGTATCAGAAAATTCTTTCCCTGCTTCAGGTCTTCGATGGATGTGGTTTTGATATCGTATCGGCCGTAATAAAATTTATCGGTGTAGTGACTCAGTTTGTCGAACACGGTATGGATATTGGCATCGATCTCCTTGTGCAGATTGGTAAAATGAGCGCCGCGGTTGTGATTACCTGCATAGGAAAGATAAAATATCTCGCCTTCCGGGATTACCCGGTCGAAACGGTGGCCATGCCGGTGTTCCATTTCTTCCATCCTGAATTTTGCACGGGGATGGTTTTCCACCAGCGTTCGCAGCGTGGATTGACCATCGCCTTTTACCTGCAATAATTCTTTATCAATAAAACCGCTCACCACCCCATTCTTTTCCCAGGGATACCGGTAATAAAACACACTCACTTCTACGGGCAGTTCCACCAGGTCCTGTACAATGTACTCCACCGGTACTTTTTCATGATATTTTTGTAATTGCTCTTCGGTATCGATTTTACGAAACAGGATGCCTTTCATGCCTACATCCGGCTTTACAATAAAAGGAAAATTGAACCCCGCGGCAGCGATTGCCTCTTTTACTTTGTCAAAAGTCCAGTCGTGCATGATGTAAATGGTGCGTGGTATCAGGTCGGTGGGCAATTGATCGTACATTTCTTTTTTACCTTCTCCCTCAAAACCTCCGAACGTGATGGTGGGGTTGGATGAACTGAAAAACCAGAACGACCGGCTACGGAGACAATACCAAAGCCATACCGGGCCGATAGGAAAATAGAGCACATAAAAATTCCAGAGCTCCCAGTTTGTCAGTTTTTGAAAAAATTTCTTCATGTTTTGACCAATAAACAAAAATAAGTGTCCGGCGGTAAGTGTAATGATTTTTATCCGCCAATTTTGTAATTATTAACCAGATTGTACAACATGCGTAAATTAATCCTCCTGCTCTCTTTTGTATTTACCGGAATAGTTTGCTTTGCCACTATTATCCCTACCCTTTCCAATCCTGGTAATCCACGGACAGAAGCAATAACCCGGTTTGCATCGATGAAAATGAAAGAAGTGGAAAAATGTTTGGGCCGTAAATTATCTTTTTCTGAGAAGGTGGCCATCAAATTGACACAATGGAAGATCCGCAAAAAAGGGGCTGCCTGGTTTGAAAAGAAGGCAGCGGATAAAGGGAAAACAGCGCTGCTTTTCGGCATTGCCGGGCTGGTCTTTTTATTAATACCTGTACCTTATCTGGGCGGGCTTATATCCATCGCATCCATTGTACTGGCATTGGTGTTGGGATACCAGGCGAAAAAAGCCAATCCGAAAGATAAAAATGCGAAAGCAGCTATCATTCTTGGCTGGGTGGGGGTAGGACTGATCATCGCCGCTTTTATACTGGTAATAGCCATCATTGCCAGTTTAGGCGGAGGTTGGGGCTAAAACTTAAGCGGTTTTCAGTAATATTGCCCTTGATTTAACCCATTCATATGCATGTACCAACCGTAGCGGAGTTATTTGCCAATGGCCAAAGCCCGGAAGTTCTTTTCTGGGTGGGCTGTGCCGGTAGTTTTGACCAGCGTGCTCAAAAAATCACCAAGGCTTTTGTTACCATATTGGACAAAGTAGGTATTCAATATGCCATACTTGGAAAAGAGGAAATGTGTACCGGCGATCCCGTAAGGAGGGCTGGCAATGAATTCATGTTTCAGATGATGGCCTATCAGAATATTCAGATCCTGAATAATTATGGTATCAAAAAAATTGTAACGGCCTGTCCGCATTGTTTTAATACACTAAAAAATGAATATCCCGAACTCGGTGGACATTACGAAGTGATACATCATACCACTTTCCTGCAGGGACTGATCGATGAAGGAAAGATAAAAATGAAAGAAGGCGGCATTTTTAAAGGGAAAAAGATATCGTACCACGATAGTTGTTACCTGGGCCGCGCCAATGATATTTATGAAGCTCCCCGCAAAGTACTGGAGGCGCTGGATGCCGAACTGGTGGAAATGAAACGTTGCCGCAGTAATGGATTATGTTGCGGGGCAGGTGGTGCACAAATGTTTAAAGAAGAGGAAAAGGGAACTTCCCGTATCAACATAGACCGCACCAATGAAGCGATCGAAACCGGCGCCGGGTTCATCGCTGCAGCATGCCCCTTCTGTAATACGATGCTTACGGATGGAGTAAAGCTCGCAGAAAAAGAAGAATCCGTACAGGTATTAGATATAGCGGAGTTGGTGGCACAGTCGATGAGTTGAAAGTTGGCAGTTTTCAGTTGACAGTTTTCAGTTGGCAGTGGACAGTTGGCAGTGGACAGTTGGCAGTTGGCAGAACATGAGTTCACACAGGTTTCATTAAATCATTTCCGAATTATCACATTTTCACATTTCCACATTTCCACATTATCACATTAACTTATGAATCTCGAATACAAACACCTGCTTCCGGAAAATTTTGATGGTCAATCAAGGGTGTGGGTATACCAGTGCAACAGGGTTTTCTCGCTGTCAGAAGCATTGGACATTGAACAATTGCTGGAAACGTTTACCGCACAATGGAAAAGCCATGGTACTCCGGTAAAAGGAGCAGCCTTTCTTTTTTTCGGTCAGTTCATTATCCTGATGGCAGATGAAACAGGCGCCGGCGTGAGCGGATGCAGCACAGACAGCTCGGTACGCCTGATTAAAGACATCGAGCAACTGTATAAAGTAAACATGTTTGACCGCACCAGTCTGGCTTTTGTAATAAAAGAAAAGATACAACTGCTGCCCCTGGCCCAATTGGCCTATGCTGCAGAAAACGGTTTTATAGATGCTGATACCCTGTACTTCAATAACCTGGTGCAGACCAAAGAAGAGCTGGAAAATAACTGGATCATTCCGGTGAAGCAAAGTTGGCTCAGCAACCGGATTCCGGTAAAGTTGTAAGTTGATTATTTCCGCGGGTGTCTCAAACCTGTTGATTGCTTTTATTCATTTTCATTGCACAAAGCAATTTAGTATTATCCATAAAAGGAACAGATGTACCGGTATAAGATATGTAGCGTGTCTGACCAGCCGGAAGATGGCCATCATTAAAAAGTAAGTTCTTCCCAGGCGCTGCGCAATTCCCCAAAAGCATGCTTTTCCCCGGCTTTGAGGGCCGCATCCATCCCCTTTTCATACCATTGTACAGCCCCATCGGTATCCCCGTTTCGTTCGAGCAACTTGGCCAGGTGATAATAACTTCCAATATAGGCGGAGTCCCTGTTTAAGATTTCTTCAAATAAAGCCTTGGCCTGTTCATCATCGCCCAGTTTGATATACTCCAGGGCCAGCGCATGCTGCAAAAAATTGTCGCCAGGGCTGGCCGACAGGTATTCCTTTAGTTTTGCTATTCTTTCCACAAACAGAAAAAATTATTAATTACTATTAATAAATTATTACCGGCCTTCCCTATCTTTGCGTTAGTTGCATAAACAACCAATTAACCCTTTCGTATTCCGAATCATTTCAAAACAGGTCTATGAAGATATTAGTTTGTATCAGTAAAACGCCGGACACCACGGCAAAAATAGCCTTCACCGATAACAACACGAAATTCGATGTGAATGGCGTTCAGTGGATCATCAACCCCTACGATGAATGGTATGCCCTGGTTCGTGCCATTGAGCTCAAGGAAGCGGATGCCTCTACGGTGATCCATCTGGTAACGGTTGGTGCTGCTGATGCAGAACCCATCATCCGCAAAGCCCTGGCCCTCGGTGGCGATGAAGCCATCCGGGTAAATGCAGATAATCACGACAGTTATTATATCGCTGCACAAATAGCAGACGTGGCGAAAAACGGCGGGTACGATCTGGTACTCACCGGAAAAGAAACGATCGATTACAATGGCTCTTCCATTGGCGGTATGGTGGCCGAAATGCTCGATATGCCCTATGTGTCGCTTGCTACTAAATTGGAACTGGCGGGCACTGCTGCCACCATCACCCGTGAAATAGAGGGCGGTGAGGAAGTAAATGAAGTGTCGCTTCCCGTAGTGGTCAGTACACAAAAAGGAATGGCTGAGGCGCGTATTCCCAATATGCGCGGCATTATGGCTGCCCGCACCAAACCCCTGAAAGTGGTGGAGCCCATCGCTGTGGATGCACTTACTTCCGTGGCAGGTTTTGGTTTACCACCTGCCAAAGCGGGTGTAAAACTTGTACCTGCAGATAATGTGGACGAACTGGTTCGTTTACTTCACGAAGAAGCCAAAGCCATTTAACCTCATTTCCTTTCTTATTCAAAACAACTTATCATGTCAGTTTTAATCGTAATCAATACAGCCGATGGTCATGTAAAAAAAGCTTCGCTTGAAGCCATTACCTATGGTGCAAAAGTGGCCGAACAACTTGGTGTAGCTGCGGAAGGCGTGGTACTGGGATCAGTAAATGACGACCTCGCCGGACTCGGTAAATATGGAGTAAAAAAGATCCATCAGGTGGCATCCGATGCCCTCAACCAACTGGATGCTCAATTGTATACGAACGTGATTGCCCAGGTAGCCCAGGCTGCCGGTGCCACGGTGATCATTTTCTCCAATAATGTGGATGGCAAAGCCCTTGCGCCCCGCCTTTCTGTACGACTGAAGGCAGGTCTGGTATCTGGTGCAGTAGCCCTGCCCGATACCAGCAATGGATTTGTAGTAAAGAAAAATGTATTCTCCGGCAAGGCTTACGCCAATATTGCCGTGAATACCCCCATCAAGATCATTGCACTTAACCCTAATGCATACCAGACCATCGCCGGTGAAGGTGTAGCAGAAGTAGTACCATTTGCGGCTACTGTGGGTACACCCCGCGTGAAAGTGACCAGCACCACCAAAGCCAGCGGTGAAGTAGTGCTGACCGAAGCCGAAGTAGTGGTGAGTGCAGGCCGCGGATTAAAAGGTCCGGAAAACTGGGGTATGGTGGAAGACCTGGCCAAAACACTCCACGCCGCCACCGCCTGCAGCCGCCCTGTGGCAGATGCACACTGGCGCCCGCACAATGAGCACGTGGGCCAGACCGGTTTTGCCATAGCGCCCAACCTCTATATCGCCATCGGTATTTCCGGGGCCATACAGCACCTGGCAGGTGTAAACCGCAGCAAAGTGATCGTAGTGATCAATAAAGACCCGGAAGCCCCGTTCTTCAAAGCGGCCGATTATGGTATCGTAGGTGATGCATTTGAGGTGGTACCCAAACTGAACGAAGCAATCAAAAAATTGAAAGGCGTAGCCTGATCAGTATATACTCACCTGTTTGAAAAAACCACAAACCACTTGCGTTTGTGGTTTTTTATTTTAAACTTGCATACATATTAATTCACTGTTCTATGAAAAAAACATTGCTGCTGCTGGTGTTATTTACCTCCTGCCTTTCCGCGGAAGCCCAAAAGAAAAAGAAAGGGAAAAATGTACCCAACCCCGCCGCCATGGATTACCAGCAGCCTGAAGCCGTAGCTGATACCGCAACCAAATTCACAGGTGTAATCAAATACCGGATCACCACGGACGATGCGGCCGATAATGATTCCATGTTCATCGTATTCGGGAGTAATAAAATAAGAGTGACCATGTTCATTCCCGGCAGCCGGCCCGACCAGCAATTTGAAAATAATTTTATCGCCAATCTTTCCGACAGTACCCTCATTTTACTGGATAAACGTACCGGCACCTATAAAACAGAACGACTGGATACCCGCAACGCCGGCACCGAAATGGAACTCGGCTATTTTAAGAAAAATGGCCAGATCCTGAAGATCAGTTGTCCGGAATACAGCGGCCAGATGAAAACGCCCGACGGGGAAGTATACGAGGCTGCTGCCCTCGTGAGCAAACAGCATTCCTTTATTTCGGCTATGGATTATAATTTTCTGAATATACAACCGGTGGTGCTGGGCTATAAAATAGTGCTGGGCTGGCGGACCAAGACCTCTACGAATGAAAGTACTTATATAATCGCCTACAAAATAGAACCGGGCAATACAGATGCTTATTTTGACCTGAGCGCGTACCGGCCAAAATAAAGGAATCACCCAATGACTGGCTCCGATTTTATGCCTGCAAAAATGTATGGCATTCCAACTTATATAGTAAATTCGTGGCTTCTATGAAGAAGATCGAACTGGAAATTGTGGCACTTTCCCACAGCATCACGCAAACCCACTCCTATGCAGTGGTATTGGGGGAAGTAAATGGCCTGCGCAGGCTTCCCATCGTAATCGGTGGATTTGAAGCCCAGGCTATTGCGGTAGCGCTTGAAAAAATGCAGCCCAGCCGTCCCCTTACCCACGACCTGATGAAGAATTTCATGAACGCCTTCGATGTCAGCCTGCACGAGATCATCATCTGCGATCTGCAGGAAGGTATTTTTTACTCCAAACTCGTTTGCTCTACCGATAAAGACACCGTGGAAATCGATTCCCGTACCTCCGATGCCATCGCACTGGCAGTACGTTTTGGGTGCCCCATCTATACCTATGAGAATATTCTGGAAAGTGCAGGTATATTGATGGAAGATACGGCTGGCAGCACCAAGAAGAAAAAAGCCAAACAGGAAGTAGTGGTGGAAGACGATACTCCTTCCGGAAAAGAAGACCTGAAAACCATGACATTAGACGAGTTAAATACACTTTTAAATGAGGTATTGGATAGTGAAGATTATATCCGGGCTATTGCCATCCGAGATGAAATAAACAGCCGCAGCCGAAAGAAGTAAGGTCGTAAAGACATCAATATATTTCGCTGCCAACCAACCAGGAACACATCCGTTTAACCCTTTTATTCATTTTGAAAATCCACTAATCCGTGATCACTTATCCTAATTGTAAAATTAATCTGGGATTGAATATCCTGGAAAAACGGGCGGACAAGTACCATAACCTGGATACCGTCTTCTACCCTATTCCGCTCAGCGATATATTGGAGATCATCGAAAATAAAGATCCTGAAAACAGTCCCACTTTTCCACTTTCCACCTCCGGTCTGCCCATACAGGGAACCACCTCTTCCAACCTCTGTGTAAAGGCTTACAAATTGCTTAAAAAGGATTTTCCGAAAATGCCCTGGGTTCGGGTGCATATTCATAAGATCATCCCGATCGGGGCGGGTTTGGGCGGGGGCAGTTCCAACGGTGCCTTTGCCCTCAAGATGTATAATAACCTGTTTGATCTGCAACTGAGCGAAGAAAAACTGATCGAGTATGCATCCGTATTGGGCAGCGATTGTCCTTTTTTTATCAAAAACAAACCCTGCCATGCGGAAGGGCGCGGCGAAGTGTTGCGGGAGATTGAACTCGACCTGTCGGCCTACACCTTTGTAATCGTCAATCCCGCCATCTACGTGAATACCGGAGATGCATTCCGCGATATTAAACCCCGGTTTCCTAACCGAAAAATCATCGATATTATTCAATTACCTCCGGAAGAATGGAGAGGGCTATTGCAGAATGATTTTGAACAATCCCTCTTCATTCAATATCCTGCCATCGAAAAAGTAAAGCTGGATTTGTACCAGGCCGGTGCGGTATACGCGTCCATGAGTGGCAGTGGCAGTACCGTGTATGGTATTTTCCCAAAAGGGAGGCAGATGGAATTTAATTTCCCGGATCATTATTTTGTGAAAATATTGTCTCCGGAATGAATGTTGCGGAATTGATCGAGATTCAATTTCTCCTATTTTATCTACAGAATTCTATTTGGCTAAAGCCAATTCAAATTGCATTTTTTCTCCCGGGGTTAAAACCCCGGGCAATTCAAATTGCATTTTTTGTCCGGGATTGAAACCCCGACCGGGTTTGAAACTCCGCCCGGAGTTAAAACTCCGGGCTAGTGTCCTAATTGCCAAAATTTCATCGAGACAATGATTTGGGAATGATGAATCTATTGCTCCGGGATTTATCATTCTATTGCCCTGGGATTTATCCAGTTATTGCTCCGGGATTTATCCAGCTATTGCTCCGGGATTTATCATTCTATTGCCCGGAGTTTTAACTCCGGGAATAAATTATCAACATGTATTGGGCTTTAGCCAAATGCTCTTGCAGCGCATATTCATTTTCCTATACAAATTCAATTTGGCTAAAGCCTATTCATTTTTCATTTTTTCTCCCGGAGTTAAAACCCCGGGCTATACAAATTGCATTTTTCCACCCGGGGTTAAAACCCCGGGCAATTCAAATTGCATTTTTGCCCAGGATTGAAGACCCGCCTGGAATTAAAACTCCACCCGAAATTGAAACCCCGACCGGGTTTGAAACTCCGCCCGGAGTTAAAACTCCGGGCTATACAAATTGCATTTTTTGTCCGGGATTGAAACCCCGTCTGGAATTGAAACTCCACCCGAAATTTTAACTCCGACCGGGGTTGAAACTCCAGGCTATTGCCCCTGGGTTATTACAACTCGGCATTTTTTTGTATCTTGCGCGAAATCTCTTCGGATAGCAACTTTACAAACGATATCTTTCCTCCGGCAGAATCTCGATCTGCTCAATCATCGATGAGGTGCATATCACCCCTGGTCAGTAATTGATTTGTACTGACTGAATCCCCTTTGCTATTTTCAACCTGATTTATTTACCTGTATTAATTGTATCATCATGCAATCTGTTCTTACAATAAGTCCCACTACCCAACATTTTCTTGATCTGGAAGACCAATATGGCGCACACAATTATCACCCCCTGCCGGTGGTACTCAGCCGCGGAGCTGGTGTACACTTATGGGATGTAGACGATAAACCCTATTATGATTTTCTGAGCGGTTATTCGGCTGTGAACCAGGGCCATTGCCATCCAGTTATTCTCAAGGCTTTTATGGAGCAGGCTCAACAACTAACGCTTACCAGCCGCGCCTTTCATAATGATCTGTTGGGCATATATGAAGAATATATTACCCGGTATTTCGGTTATGATAAAGTATTGCCCATGAATACGGGTGTGGAAGCAGTGGAGACAGCCATTAAGCTTTGCCGTAAATGGGCCTATGAAGTAAAAGGTATGGAAGAAGGGAAAGCCGTGATCATCGTATGTGAAGGCAATTTTCATGGGCGTACGTCCACGGTGATTTCATTCAGCAATGATCCTGCAGCCCGTAAAAACTTTGGACCCTATATGCCCGGCTTTAAATCCATTCCTTACAATGATCTGGCCGCACTGGCCGAAGCATTGCGGGATGAACATGTGGCAGGATTCCTTGTAGAGCCGATACAGGGTGAAGCGGGTGTATTTGTTCCGCATGACGGCTACCTTGCCGGGGCGAAACAATTGTGCGAAGCGGCAGATGCCTTATTCATTGCAGATGAAATTCAGACCGGATTGGCCCGTACCGGAAAAATGCTGGCCTGCGATCATGAAGGGGTTCGCCCGGATATACTATTGTTGGGTAAGGCTCTCAGCGGAGGCATGCTGCCGGTTAGTGCTGTATTATGCGATAATGAAATTATGATGACCATCAAGCCCGGGGAACATGGTTCCACGTATGGTGGTAACCCACTCGCCTGCCGCGTGGCGATGGCCTCCCTGGCGGTATTGAAAGAGGAAAAGATGGCCGAGAATGCAGAAGAAATGGGACAACTGCTGCGCAGCGAACTGAAGGCCCTGCAATCACCCTATATCGCTGTCGTAAGAGGCAAAGGGTTATTGAATGCCATTGTGATAGACCATCCCAATAAAGAGGCGGCCTGGGAGCTTTGCCTGGAACTGAAAGAAAACGGCCTGCTTGCCAAACCAACCCATGGTGATAAAATTCGCTTTGCTCCTCCCCTGGTGATTACCAAAGAACAAATACTGGAATGTGTCGCCATCATTAAAAGATCGTTACTTTGCCTGGGAGGCAGTTAATAGTTAAAAATTGAAAGTTGAAAATTGAAAGTTGAAAATTGAAAGTTTGTCCGCCTACCTTCAGTTTGACTCCGCAGTTAAACTTTATTGATATGGAAGAAGGTTAGTAATAGGCAGTTATTCGTTGACATTTATTTTTGTATAAAAAAAACAATCTTTTCATAATTTCCCAATTATCAAATTTCCAAATTGACTCATTTCTAAATCGAGTAATTTCCAAATCATCAAATCATGGACACCCATTTACACCACGATCCTCCGGCACATCGGGAGGAACATATGAAAAGCAGTGAAGCCTTGCGGGATATCGTTATTGGTATGAGCGACGGCCTCACCGTTCCCTTCGCCCTAGCAGCCGGCTTGAGTGGTGCAGTGGATTCCACCAGTATCATTGTGATCGCTGGTATTGCAGAAGTAGCCGCAGGTTCGATTGCCATGGGCCTCGGTGGATACCTGGCGGGAAAAACCGAGCAGGACCATTATAACAGTGAAGAGAAACGTGAATACTATGAAGTGGAGCACCTCCGGGAACGGGAGATCGAAGAGACCCGGGAATTCTTTGCGAATATTGGTCTCAGCAAAGAACTACAGGATAAAGCTGCCGATGAAATATCCCGCGACAAAAAGCAATGGGTGGATTTTATGATGAAATATGAATTAGGCCTCGAAAAGCCCGATCCCAAACGGGCCACTAAATCCGCACTGAATATCGGGCTGTCTTATATTGTGGGCGGACTGGTACCGCTGAGCCCTTATTTCTTTATGGACTCTTCTACCGAAGCATTGAAGATTTCTGTTTTGGTAACCCTGCTTTGTTTATTTGTATTTGGCTTTTTCAAAAGTAAACTCACGGGTATCAATCCCTGGTGGGGTGCATTGAGGGTAATGCTGATCGGAGCCGTAGCAGCCGGTGCAGCGTTTGGAGTGGCAAAACTATTTGAGGGATAAATAAAGATTGTGATGGCTGCTTCTCGCATTGACGGTAAAAAATAAGTGTTTTGCTGTTGAAAGGATTTTATCTAACCTATTCACAGATCTTCATTCTTTCATAGAAAGGAGTTTCATCATAACGGTGATGATGACAAATAAAATCATGATCAATGACCACCAACTACCCTTTCGGGTTTGGTTGTCTGCATTCCTGCTTTCCTGTGCGGCATAAAAGCTAAAAGCCAAATACCCTACCAATAGCAGACCACAGATGATCAGTATCACCCTGTTTTGAGAAGTTACGGTCATCATCATCATCACAGGCACGGCCAGCATAAATAAAAGGATATGCCCATACGATTTCATTAGCGAAGAAGGTTCCAGTGGCAATACTTTTTTTAACGCATCCTCCAGCTCTTCACTTCCGTCGATTCCTTCCGGTATAGCGATTTGGTTCAGCAGGCTGTCCCCTTTTATACAGATCGTACCATTCTTGAACCGGATGATCTTCTTTATTTCATCATTTCGAATCATCAATACCGGTGTATTGGCCTGTTCACGGATGATCGCATCCCGGGTAATTGTAATGGTAAACGTTTCGTACACTTTTTTCATTCGCCTGAAAGTTCTGAAGAGTACATAAAACAGAAAAAATGGCAGTGCAATACAGAATATCAAAACAGAGCTACCGTCAATATTTTTAAAGGTGCCGTTCGAAATCAGTATAGCACCAATGATTGCCAGCATACCCAATAATAAAAGTATAATTCGCAAGATCACCTTCTTTCGCATGATGAAAAATGCAGAAGGTTTTAATTTATATACTTGCAGGTCCGTATTTTCCAACTCCATTTATTCGCTTTTTTTGCCAAATGTAAGAAACCAGGTGAAAGATTGAACGGAAGCTGCCCTTTTCAAACCAAATACATCCAAAAAAACTCTCGCCTCAAAGCCATTGTTGTCCGGTAAAACTATTTATTAGTTTGAAAATCAATTCAGACCCCTCCCCAAGCGCTACGCGCGTTTCTTTCATCCGCACGTTGTGCGAACTCAGAAACCCCAAAGGAGAGGGGCTAGAACCCGCTCTGGGGCAA
>JAPLEH010000061.1 GCA_026391455.1 Bacteroidota bacterium | reverse complement strand
GAAAAGAGATCAGCATCAACCCCGGCAAACAAATTCGCTGGTTTGTACCCGATACCACCAGCAATATGGCCGGTATGGAATTATTTACCGGTCACAAACATTCTACTGCGGCATTGGATCTTGCTTACCGAAAGAAGAACAACGGAAGAGATACAGCAAGTATTTCAGACCGCCGGGAGATCATTAACTGGGTGGCAGAAAAACAACCTTTCAATTCCTCCTATATCAAAACCAATGTAAAAGTACTCGACCTGAAAGACAATCCCTATCGAACCAGGGAAACGAAGAATGGCATCGTAGGTAAATTTCATATATCGAACAATCCGAAAATCGGCCGCAGAGAATTGGCGCAGCAATTGAAAGATAAATATGGTTATTACAAAGTAAAAATCCGCAACTGGCGTGATGGCCGTAATCTCTCATATCGTAAGTCCTCTCCTATTACAGGTTCCGATTTCTCCGTATCGTACGATGATGTAGGCGATTCTGCCTGGATAGACAGCAAACTGGCCGCACGGTATAAACTTAAAGCTACTGACACTATTTCCTATGCTGTGTCTGATATGTCCTTTATGCAAACCAGGAATTCGAAAAATGTATTTGCCACGATCAACCTGAATGCCCTGGCCAACCGGTACAGTGTGGATATAAATACACTGGGATGGATCAATTGCGATCGTTTTTACCGTAACAATGGCCCCAAAACTGATTACTATATCAATATCGCCGATACCGCTTCGAATTATTATACCATACTGGTATTCGACAAAATGAAATCCATGATGATGGGATATACGTCCGGAAACCGGGTAATATTTCCCAACCTGCCCGTGGGGGTTAAAGCCAAAGTTCTGTGCGTGGGAATCAAGGAGGGCAAGTCGGTGGCCGCGTTGGCCAATCTTGCTGATGTTGGAAACGGTGTCGATCAATTGAAATTTGAAGAGACCTCTCCTGCTTCTTTCAGGGAGCAGGCAGCCATGATAGACAAATAGCATTGCCTGACAGATTGCCGGAACGACGATCCGGGCCTGAAACGTACTTGTCTTTTCCAAAAGAAAGTACGTTTCGGCCTGCCTTTCCTATTTCGTTTTAAGGTTGGGTTTGTTTGGTTATTTTTGCACCCTTCCCGCTTAAGAAGGCGCAGCCGGTTGTACCCGCTGCGTCTTTCTGCCTGCGGTGTAAACGTAACATTATGAATCAACCCAAACGATACCTGATCACCTCAGCCCTGCCTTATGCCAACGGACTCAAACACCTGGGGCATCTGGCCGGCGCATATATTCCCGCCGATGTATATGTACGATACCTGCGTGCCCAGAAAAGAGATGTGGTGTTTGTATGCGGCAGCGACGAGCACGGCACGGCCATTCCCATTCAAGCTATGAAAGAAGGGAGTACGCCGCAGGCCATTATTGATAAATATCATTATGAACTGAAAGAAAATTTTGCTGACCTGGATATCAGTTTTGATATATACCATCGTACCAGCGAACCCATTCACCATGAAACGGCCACCGAGTTCTTCACCTCACTCAATGATGCAGGCGAACTGGAACAAAAAGAAACCGAACAATACTATGATGAAGCGGCGAAAACATTTTTAGCAGACCGCTTTATCAAAGGCACCTGCCCCAACTGTGGCAGCGACCGTGCCTTTGGTGATCAATGTGAAAATTGTGGTCGTACATTGAGCCCGGATGAACTGATCAATCCGGTAAGTACATTGAGTGGTGAGCCCCCCGTAAAGAAAAAAACCACCCATTGGTATCTGCCATTGGGAAAACATGAACAGTTTTTAAGGGACTGGATTTTAAAAGAACACAAAGATGACTGGCGCCCCACGGTAACCGGCCAATGTAAAGCCTGGATCGATGGCGGCTTGCAATCAAGAGCTGTAACCAGAGATCTGGACTGGGGAGTAAAAATTCCTTCCAATATACCGGGCAGCGAAGGCAAAGTTTTATATGTGTGGTTCGATGCACCGATCGGCTATATCAGCGCTACCAAACAATGGGCCATTGATAACGATAAAGACTGGAAGCCTTATTGGTATGATGCCGACACCAAACTCGTTCATTTTGTAGGAAAAGATAATATCGTTTTCCATTGTATCATCTTTCCGATCATGCTGAAATTGCATGGCAATATTCTTCCGGATAATGTACCCGCCAATGAATTTCTCAATCTGGAAGGGGATAAAATGAGTACGAGCCGCAACTGGAAAGTGGACATGATTGATTTCATCAACGATTTTGTAAAGAAACCCGTTCCGGAAGGCACCACGTATGATGGCAAACAAATGGTGGACGCGCTGCGGTATTACCTGGTGTCCATCGGACCCGAAACCAAAGACAGCGAATTTACCTGGAAAGGATTTCAAACGGCTTACCGCAGTGAGCTTTCCGACATATTTGGAAATTTTGTAAACCGCAGTTTTGTACTCATGCACAAACTCTGTGGTGGCAAAGTACCAAAGCTGCATGAAGAAATATTGGATGATAACGATAAATTACTCTTCGCCGATATCGAAAGTACGGCAGCCGAAGTACAATCTGCGATCGAATATTACCATTTCAGGGATGCCTTATTTCAGGTAATAGATCTGGCACGTAAAGGCAACCAGTACCTGCAGAAAAAAGAACCCTGGATACTGGCCAAACAAGTAGCCGCTAATCCCGAAGCACAAAAACAGATTGACAACTGTTTGCATATTTGTTTGCAATTATGTGCCAACCTGTCCATCCTGATCAATCCCTTTCTTCCCAATACAGCCCGTAAAATGCTGTACATGATGAAAGTGGTGGAGAAAATGCTGGATTGGGAAAATGCCGGTAAGCTGAAGCTGCTGAGTGTGGGGTATAGTCTGCGTGAACCTCAATTGCTATTCCGGAAAATAGAGGATGAAGAAATCGATTACCAGATCGAAAAATTAAAGAACGGATTGATCAAACCCGAAAGCACTGCACCCATGGAAGAGAAGAAAGAACAACCAGCTCCTGCTGAGCAGAAAGCCCTGATACAGTATGATGATTTTGCCAAGCTGGAATTGAAAGCCGCAACGGTAATCGCCTGTGAAAAAGTGGCCAAAGCCGATAAATTGCTGAAGCTGGAAATAGATCTGGGTACTGAAAAAAGAACCATCGTATCAGGAATTGCCCTGCATTATACACCCGAAGAACTGATTGGCAAGCAGGTGATCGTGGTAACCAATCTGGCGCCACGAAAAATGAAAGGTATCGAAAGCCAGGGTATGATACTGACAGCAGAAGACAGCGATGGTAAACTGCAATTATTGCAACCCCAACATCCGGTGGCACCGGGTTCGAATGTCAGTTGATTTTCCCTTCATTGCTATGACAGGTTGATTTACGGGTCATGGCAGCCAATAATACGTTAAGACCCTGTTTTGTGTACAATGAAACAGGGTTTTCTTTTTATACACCCTGCTTATTTTGTAAATTTACCTGGCAGGCTGACGAAAGCTATTAAACAAATATGACGAGGATACTCCTTAGCCATTTCTGACTAAGATTTCGTCTGCTACACATATATTTTATTGTTGGAAAATTTGAATAAATCAGTAATTACAATCTGTCTCTGATGATCAGATTCGGCCGGACTTTATTACCACCAGCCATTCCGGGAGTTTGATACAGGTAGTTGTGAAAAATAATACGAGGGTAGTTTTCATGTCGAAGGGGTATAAACGGTTGGGAAGGCGGGTATTAAAAATCACCGGGATCATGCTCGGCATACTGGCATTACTCCTGCTGGCCTTTCATATCTGGTTTGTATACCATGCCAAAACTTTGCTGGAAGATACCGTATCCAAACAAACCAATGGTAAAATAAAACTGAAGATCGCAAAGCTTCGCTATAATTATTTTTCCCAAAAGATGATACTGAGTGAAGCGGTATTTGTTACCACCGATACCTTAACGGCCAATTCAGCCTATCGGTTTCGAATCCCGGAGCTGCGACTGAAACTAAAAGCCCTGTTGCCCCTTTTACTCGATAAAAAATTGCTGATCGATTCCCTGAGTTTATTATCGCCGGACATCGAAGTGACAACGCTGCGGTATGGCACAGATACTTCGCAATATAAAAAAGGAGATATTTCAATACCTTATGAAATGGGAAGGGTATACAAATCGATACGCGATGGATTGCAGGTACTGAAAGTAAACCGCTTTCAGATCACCAATGGCACATTTCTGCTGGTTAACAGGGCCAGCCCGACTGATCTCCCGCTCCGCATCGGGAATATTGATTTTCATATTGACAACCTGCAGGTAGACAGTATAGCGCCGGGGCAGAAAGAGAAATTACTCTTCAGTGATAATATCGTATTGAAGAGTACCGATCAGCACATCATATTCCCCGACGGAAGACATAGCCTTAGCTATCGTAAATTCCGGATCAACCTGAAAAATCAATTGGTGGAATTTGACAGTTGCACCATCGCCTCCAACCGTAAAGACAGCAGTGGTTCTTCGTTTCGTGTATTTTTTGATTCGCTGCTGCTGACCCATATAGATTTTGATACGCTCTACCGAACGGAACTGATCAAGGCAGACTCGGTATACTGTATCAATCCGGCTTTCAGTTTGTATGTAAACCTGGGTTCGAAAAAAAGTAAAAAAAGCAAACCTCCCCGGCTGGAAGATATCATTGAGCAACTGACCGGTGATCTGGAACTCGGCTATCTGGGTGTAAAAAATGGCGACTTCAATATCCGCACTGTACGGGACGACAAACCCAGTTCATTCGTATCCAAACAAAATAATTTTGATATGGAGGGTTTAGCGGTTGATCAGTCAGGTGTAAAACCCATACGGGTCAAAAGTTTTGCCATGGCCATTCGCAATTACGACAATTTTATCCGCGACAGCAGTTACCGGATCAAATTCGACAGTATTGTATTCCGGGATGACCGCATTACGCTCAGTAATTTTTTATTTCATAAACTCGATGCGGGCAAGATCATCAACACCTTCAGTGTACCCCGGTTCAGCCTGGGTGGTTTATCGTGGAATGACCTGGTGTTTGACAAAAGGATCCGCGCTAATGTAGTTACCATGTACGAGCCGCATATCAGTTATACGGCAACAAGCAAACGGAGCAGGGAAAAACAAACGATCTTTCAATCGCTAGGTGCGCTGAATGAATACATGGACCTCGAACTGCTCGAAATAGAACATGGAAACCTGGACCTGCATCTTCGAAATAACCTGCAGGTAAAATTGAACGATGCCAGTCTTTCGGTACAAAGTAATGCGCTGCTCATTTCCCAAAAGATTGCAGGCATACGAAATTCCCTGAACAGGCTGGATTTTTCCAGCGGACAGATACTGGCCGGAGATTTGCGCATAAGCATGACCGGTATACAGTATGAAGGGCATAGCGGGGCTGTGAAGGCAGGGCTGGTAACGGTACATAATAACAGGAAGAACCTGCAGGTGATACTGAATAATACATCAGTGGCACAGCTCAAACTGGATGAATACAGCGGCAATATAAAAGCAGCGGGCATAAACTGGCAAAAAGGGACTATCCATCTCGAAACGGAAACACAAACGGCAGGAAATATCCCACTAATTCACCTGGAAAAAATAAAGGGCACCAATACTTCCGTGTTTGTACACACTCCTTCGCAACTGATGAAAGCAGAAATTGCAGTATTATCGGCTGATACGTTTGTACTTGAAAAAGGAAAGGCTCCTGTAATCCGTCAATTGGTAACATCCGGAAAAAGCCTGTTCTATCAGCGATCGCCCCTGATGGTGAGTACATCTGATTTTTTGCTGGATGATAAACACCATTCCCGGCTGGAGAATGTACGCTACCTTTCTTCAGATAAGCAGCACACCGATAGTGCGTTTATTCCTTCTCTTCGTTTTATACCGGATATTGCCTCATTGCTAAACGGTGTACTGATACTGAATCAGGTACAGATGGAGCAACCGGTGATCTATTCTCAAAAATCAGCTCCGCTAAATAATACTGGTCGTACATCTCCGCCATTTTCCCGGATCAGCATCGGCGATCTGGAGATCACTTCGCCGCAGGTGGCCATTGCAAGGGAAACAGGAAGGGGACATTTTTCTCTACAATGGGAAGGAAACACCAATGCTGCGAATCATATTTCAATAAAGGGCCTTACCTATCACACAACCGATGAGCCCTCCTTACAAATCGGCAACCTGGATTTTCATTTTCAATCCCTGCGATTGCATACCACGAAAGGCCGAACGTATACTACCGGAGAAGGTACCATGGAAGGAAAAGCATCGCAAATCCATTTTATTCAGAAGCAGGATGATAATCCGGAATGGAATATTGTGTTTGACGAACTGACTGCCAGGAAGCTGGAGCTCGATAGTCTCGGAAAAAACGGTGGCCATTTTCAACTCACCCAAAGCAGCATCGAACATCTAACACTCAATGATAATAATTTTACCCGCCTGCAACAGTTGGTCAACACCAATAAGCATATTTCGCTCCTCGATTTTACCGGAAGGTTTTCGAATAACATGATAAAATTACAATGGTATAACGCAGCCTATACGGGTAATAGCGGCCGTTTTTCCATGGATTCATTTGCTTATGAGCCTGCACTTCCACGGGATTCATTCATGGCCACAAAATCCTTTCAAAGCGATTATATAAAGGCTGGATTTGGAAAATTCACCGCAGGCCCGTTGTTCACCGACGAATGGTTTACCGACAGTGTGCTGCATATCCGTCATACCTCTATTGACAGGGTATACCTGCAGGATTATAAAGACCGTACCATGCCCTTTAATCATGGGTTGATAAAACCATTGCCCGTGTCGCTGCTGAAGAAAATACCCATACAACTGCATGCAGATACCGTATTGCTCACCAATGGTTCGGTGGATTATACGGAAGTACAGGAAAAATCAAAGAAGGCGGTCACTATTCCGATCCGGCGTATGACCCTTGCGTTGTACAATATTAAAAACACCCGACCGCAGCCAACAGACAGTTTGCGGATACATGCAAACGGATACCTGCTGGATACCGTATGGGTACGTTTACGGGTAAAGGAATCGTATACGGATTCATTGGGCGGTTTCCTGATGACCGTACGGCTGAAACCCGGTGACCTGCGGGTACTGAACCCGGTGCTGATCCCCATGGCTTCGGTAAAGCTCTTATCCGGCGAACTGGACACCCTGAACATGCGCGCGGTAGGACGTGAATATCTCGCTCTTGGCGAAATGAACATGTACTATGATAACCTGCGGATACAACTCCTGAAAAACGGAACCGATTCCGGAAAAACGTTTTTTACCCGCCTGGCCAATTTTATTGCCAATACCTTTATCATTCGCAAAAACAATCACTCGCGTACCGGAAATGTATTTTTTATCCGTCAGCGCGACCGGTCGGCCATCAACTATCTCATCAAGATCGCTATCAGTGGTATGGCGAGCAGTGTGGGTGCAAAGAACAACCGTAAAATGATGAGAAGATACGAGCGGGAATTGGAGAGGAGACATCTTCCTCCGATAGACTTTGAATAAACGATTTTCCTACCCGTTTATTCGGAGGATTTTACTAACTTATCATCTCATTAAACCAAACAATTCCGATGTACCGTTTCCTGGTCCACCGATTATTTCCGGTCGTAGCCTGTCTGCTTTTTGTTGAAACCTCCGTAACGGCGCAAACCGATGAGGCATTCATGAAACAATTCAACGAGATCTACGCTCATCCCGAGGATAAAAAAAAGACGTTGGAACTGGCCAGGGCCCTGTACCGGGATGTAGAAAAAAAGAAAGACTGGCAAACTGCCACTAATTATACCCTGCTGAAAACCATTTTTGAAAACCAGGCCCCGGATTCTGCATTGGCAAAAATTTGTGAAGAAAAAGCGCAAAAAAAAATGAATGAACTGGTGGGACTCAAACCAGGTCCGCAGGATTACGGAAGCGATTCGATGAATATTTGGTATAATAACTTATATCCCGGGCTCTTTAATACCAAAGACCCGCAGAATGCCGAAAAGGCCCTGAAATTTCTGGACCAGTACACGTCATATAAGAATTTTGGCACCTACAGTTTTATCGGGTATGCTTTTGAACGAAACGGAGATTTCAACAAGGCCCGTGAAAATTATGAAAAAGCGATTCAGTATATGGGCAACGAAAAAGAAGAATATCACTCGTGGATGTTTTATACCAATTTTCTGGCCCGTTCGGGTGAATACCTGAAAGCGGAGGAATATATACAGCGGATGGAACGGCTCGCACAGGAATCCAATCCAATGTTTCGTGATGGGTACAGTGCGGAAGCCATGAGTGCCAAAGTGATCTATTATCTTTCGATCGGCGATTACCAGCAATATGCGCATTTGTCGGAAATCAACAATGAACGATATTCTCAGCTCTGGTATAAAAACAATGCGAATCCCTGCGATCCTTACCCGGGCATTAAAGCCAATAACGCGGCCTATGCCAAAGAAATGATGCAGGATTTTAACGGGGCGGAGCAAAGCTGGAAAACGAGAGATTCGCTAAATTATATCTGGGTGAATTGCTATAATAAAACCTATCCCAACAGCCACTATTATCCCATATCCCTTTACCCGGTATACCTCATTAAAAGAGGAAAGATGAATAAGTTGCCCAAACCCGCATCCTATTATATTAAAGAAACCGAAGACCATTATAACAGCTACCGTGAGTATGCGGATATCAGTATCAATTATATGAAGGCCACGCACTTGGGTTACCTGGGCAGCCGCGATTATGGTCAGTTGTTTGATCCCATACTGGAAGAAATAAAAAAGACCCGCAATTTCCGCGAATCCACTGCTCCCTATATCAACTATTCCTATTTCTGTATGCGTGACCGGAAAATGGATAAAGCCGCAAGTATATACAAGGAATTGTTTTCGCTGAATGAAGGATGGATCAACGATATCATTTTTTCATTCGGTGAAAAAACATTTGCCACCTATTACAATGCCAAACTGAAAGAGGGCTATGAGAATTTTCACAGTTTTGTAAAGATCGCAGGTGAAAATAAATCACCGTTATACCCGCAGTTGGCCGGACAGGCATACAATAATCTTTTGTTTACGAAATCCATTTCACTGAAAGGAACCCAACGCAGGAAAGAGGCTTTTCAGAATGCCAATGACCCGGCCATCAATAAACTGTATGAACAATGGATCGAAAAAAAACAACAACTGATCCGTCAATACCTTAAAACTGATGATCCTGCCGGAGCAGATACCACTACCAAATTCAACACTGCTGTATTGCAAAGCATGCAGGAAGAAGTAACCCGACTGGAGAATGAACTCACGCTGAAGGCAAAAGATTTCAAAAAATACCTGAAGATCACTGCCCCCGACTGGAAGACCGTTCAGGTTGCATTGAAGGAGGGCGAAGCTGCCATTGAAATAATCCGGTTCAACTGGAGAGACCAGGTATACTATTCGGATACGGCCTGGTATGCCGCGTATATCATTACAGCCGGTACTGCTTACCCGGAGGTAGTATACCTGCCGGATGGTGCGGCTTCACTCGACAACCGTTTTTATAAAACGTATAAAGGGAATATAAAATTTAAAACACCGGATAACGAAAGTTACCAGCATTATTGGAAGCCCATTCAGGAGAAACTGAATAAACTGTTTGCAGGAAAAGGAGTGCGGAAAATTTTTTTCTCACCTGATGGCATTTATCACCTGATCAATATTGCCACGTTAAAAAATCCGGAGAGTAATCAATACCTGCTGAATGAACTGGATATTCAGTATACCTCTTCGGGTACAGACATCAATACATCCGGCAATCGTATGGTACGTACAGCTACTTTGATGGGGCGGCCCGCTTACCAGTTGAATGCGGGTGTATTCAACAGCAATATGGAAAAAGCGGGTACACGTTCTTATGTTCGAAATTTCAAAGACCAGCAGATACCCGACCTGCCCGGTACGGAAGAAGAAATAGCCGCCATTCGTAAAGAAATGGAAAAGTCGAAGATGAACGTAAAGTACTACCTGAAAGACCAGGCCACAGAGGATAAATTATATGGTCTGCATAGCCCCGGTATTTTGCATATTGCCACACATGGGTACTGGTCGCCGGCCGGGGATAATGCCACCGACGGGTATCGTGTTTTCAATGCCATGGCCAACTCGGGTTTGCTCCTGTCGGGTGTCGTCAACTATTATGCCACCCAACCCTATCCCGATACCTACGATGGAATTCTGACGGCCTATGAAGCTCAGAATCTCGACTTGGAAAATACGTCCCTGGTGATACTTTCCGCTTGTGAAACCAGCCTGGGACAGATGGATGCAGGAGAAGGCGTGTACGGATTACAACGGGCTTTCCGGGCAGCAGGGGCCGGCAGTATCATGACCAGCCTGTGGAAGGTGGATGATAATGCCACCCGCGATTTTATGATCGCCTTTTACCAGGAATACCTGAAAACAAATAATAAGCAAACCTCTTTTATCGCTGCGCAAAAACTGATTCAACAGAAATATGTACACCCTTTTTTCTGGGGCGCATTTGTAATGATGGGCAACTAGGTAAGGCCCCTTTGTGGAACCATTTTCTAACCCCACGCCGGGTGGAAATACCCAAATTTTGCTCTTTCATAAAAACGCTTATCTTCGATAATAAAATAGTTGCATAACTAACTAATTTACTATCCCTCCCCCCGGGAGTAAACTAAAAAGTATGAACCGATCAATTAAAAAAGTTGCTGTTTTGGGAAGCGGTGTGATGGGCTCCCGTATTGCTTGTCATTTTGCCGGCATTGGCCTGCAAGTGTTGTTGCTGGATATTGTACCAAAGGATACACCCGCCGATGCACCGGCTGCGGCCCGTAATAAAATTGTGAATGATGCATTGACGGCCGCCATTAAAAGCAGTCCTTCTCCCGTGTATCATAAAGATGTGATCAAAAAAATTACTACCGGTAATTTTGATGACAACATGAAAGATATTGCCAGTTGCGATTGGGTGATCGAAGTGGTGGTGGAGCGGCTGGATATCAAACAGCAGGTATTTGAAAAAGTGGAGCAATTCCGCAAGCCCGGTACACTCATTACTTCCAATACCTCTGGTATTCCCATTCACCTGATGGCGGAAGGCAGAAGTGATGATTTCAAAAAACATTTCTGTGGTACCCACTTCTTCAATCCACCCCGGTATCTCCGCTTGCTGGAGATCATACCCACCCCGTATACCGATCCTGCCATTGTATCCTTTCTGATGCAATATGGCGACCTGTACCTCGGTAAAACGACCGTATTGTGTAAAGACACTCCGGCCTTTATTGCCAACCGTGTAGGTGTATTTGGCATGATGGCCATAATGAATGTAAAAGAAAAATTACAGTTAAGTATAGACGAAATTGATGCATTGACAGGACCCGTTATCGGCCGTCCCAAATCTGCCACGTTCCGTACTGCGGATGTGGTAGGTATTGATACCCTGGTAAAAGTAGCCAAAGGCGTGGCGGACAATTGCCCCAATGACGAAGCGCGTGATCAGTTTACCATTCCGGCCTGGCTGGAAAAAATGGTGGCGAATAACTGGCTGGGTGATAAGACTGGCCAGGGATTCTTTAAGAAAACAAAAGGGGCTGGTGGTGAAAAAGAAATTCTGACGCTCGATCTGAATACCATGGAATACGGGCCAAGGGTGAAACCCAAATTTGCCACACTGGAAACGGCAAAGCCCATTGATGATCTGTATACCCGTTTGAAAATGCTGGTAGCCGGAACAGATAAGGCCGGTGAGTTTTACCGCCATTTTCATTACGGACTCTTCTCCTATATTTCTTTCCGTATACCTGAAATCAGTGATGAACTGTACCGGGTAGATGATGCGATGATGGCCGGCTTTGGCTGGGAGATCGGTGCTTTTGAAAGTTGGGATGTTCTGGGCGTGGTAAAGACAACGGATGCCATGAAAAAAGCCGGCTATAAAGTCGCTGCATGGGTAGATGAAATGATCGCTGCCGGACATACTTCATTCTATAAAGTGGAAGGCGGCAAGAAATTATGTTACGACCCTGCTTCAAAAACCTATAAAACCTTACCGGGTGGTGAAGCATTTATTGTAATGAGCAATTATACCGATAAGCAGGTTTGGAAAAATGGCAGTTGCCGGTTGTATGATCTGGGAGATGATGTACTGGGCCTGCAATGGTTTACCAAAATGGGCAGTATTGGTGGCGATGTGCTGTCTGGTATACAAACTGCCATTGATAAAGCAGAAAAAGGCTATAAAGGATTGGTGATCGCGAATGAAGGCGCTAATTTTTCGGCGGGTGCCAATGTGGGTATGATCTTCATGCTGGCCATTGATCAGGAATATGATGAGCTGGATATGGCCATTCGTATGTTTCAGAATACCATGATGCGGGTACGTTATTCTTCTATACCCGTGGTAACGGCGCCGCATGGTCTTGCGTTGGGTGGTGCATGTGAACTGAGCCTTCACTCCGATAAATGCTGCCCGGCAGCAGAAACGTATACTGGTCTGGTGGAACTGGGCGTAGGCTTGATACCCGGTGGTGGTGGCACCAAAGAATTTGTATTGCGTGCAGCCGATGAAATGCATGAAGATGAACCCGAAACCATTACGCTGAAGAATCGTTTTCTCAGTATTGCCACAGCCAAAGTGGCCACTTCCGCGCACGAAGGGTTTGGACTGGGTGTATACCGCAAAGGGCTGGATGAGGTCGTTCCCAATCAGGGACGTCGTATAGCAGAAGCAAAACGGTCAGTGATCGAATTATTTGATAGTGGCTATACCACTCCGGTACAACGAAAAGATATTAAAGTACTGGGGCAATCGGCACTTGGTGCATTATATTCCGGTATCCATGCCATGAAAACGGCCAATTATGCTACGGAGCATGATTCCGTAGTTGCTAAAAAACTGGCTTATGTAATGTGCGGCGGTGATCTGAGTGAACCTACCCTCGTATCAGAACAATACCTGCTTGATCTTGAAAGAGAAGCGTTTCTCTCCTTATGTGGTGAAAAGAAAACACTGGAACGCATACAAAGTGTGTTGAAAAGCGGAAGACCGGTGAGGAATTAATTAAGTTACGAACGGGCAATTCGGCCAACGCAATAGAAGAGATCGTCTGTTCAGGCGATCTCTTTTTTCTGTAAACCCCATATAGCCCATTTTTACTTATTTTTATCCGCCTTAATTTATTGATGGATAAACACTCTACATCTTGAAAGCCACACTCGTTGATTTCGCGAAAGACCGTGTCATTTACAATTTCACCAGTTGTACTAAGGAAGAACTCGAAAACAAACTGAACCTCTTCTTTACTTCTCAGGGATATACAGCCAAAACAAAGAGTGCAGACATATACAGCTACACCAAAGGCAACCGGGCGCTGCGCATGTTGTTTGGTGCCTTTGTTAAATACCATAAGCAGGCTGTCGTAATCAAATCAGAAGGAGACATGTTCTCCGTATTATTGCAGAAAGATTCCACCGGTATGTCGGGCGGTTTGATCGGCATGAACCAGGTGAAAAAAGAATTTGCCCGGCTCACCGAAGCATTCCGGGAATATTTCAAACAATAATCAGTGATCTCATGGGAACCGTCGAAAAAGAGCAGCAGCAATGTATCATCCGTTCCCATATTATTACCTATGGGAATGCGGCCGATCCTGCAGTAACGGATCTGATAAGGGATGAAATAGAAACCATGTGGAATGAACCGTCTGCCCTGATCCGCATCGGCAATGAGCCGTTGCTGGTTCGATTCCATATCACGGCCACCTATCAACCAGCCATCCATGAGGTGGACATTCTGCAGAATACTGACCCCCGCAATAATTATTTCCGCATTGAAGAATTTGTGCATGGAGAGATCTCCTTTGTAGATGGGATCGGTTGCAACACCGGCTATTTCAAACTGGAAAATTTATACAAGGGATCCACCACGGCAGCCCATGAGTACGGTCATACAATCGGGCTGGAACATCCCCGCAAGCTCGACCTGAGAGGTAAAGGTACACCTGGCATTATGTATCCGCGGGGCACCCTTGTTGATCCGATATACCAGTATGAACCTTCACGGCCAGCCGGTTCCAAAGGCGGTACGCTACATCCCATGTACCGGAAGGTAACGGACACGGATATCCGAAATTTGAACATGCACCGGCTTCGGTTTACTGGCAACAATGCCATACTGGGAGAATTTACCAGTATCTGGCATCCGGGCCATTCACCCAATATACCCATATAAAAAAACCCCGGTTGCCCGGGGCTGAATCCTCACATTGTAAGGTTGGTGGCTTGTACAAATATGAAGAGTACAGATTTGAATTATTTTTTCTTTCCCGTTTTTAACTTGCGGTTAATCCGGATAAAATTTACGAATTCACGAGGCTATCACCCATTGCATTACGTACCACCTCCTGTTAATTAAACAAGGCCGGAGTCTGGGCATTTACTGTTTCGAAAAATGTGAATTGTAAACCAATGATGTTGATTTTTTTTCTCCTGTGCTTTTTTGAATTTTTTTGGAAAAGGTATAATGGCCGATGGTCTGTTTAATACGTTCATTCATTTTTACAATTTTCAATCCGCTGTGTCGCTTCGTTTGCCGCATATTCGGATTCTCGAAGGTGTCGGGTGTGAGTGTGGCAGCCACGGAATTAACGGGGGTAAGTTCGCCGATACTCCATTCAAAATAACGGTCATAAGAAAAAGAATCGTTATACGTACCGCTGCCGGCATGGGTAAAGGCATGGGTAAAGGCATGGGTAACACATTGAGCCTTTCCTGCCAGGTTGAACAGGCAAAACAGGGGCAATAATCGAAGCAGTCCGGGCATGTGTTGATAGTTGAATTACAGTGTAAACTACCATACCCGGTTGGCACAGGAACCGTTTTGTATGTGAACTGCAGGTTTTTGTATGTGGAAGTATACCAGGTGGCTGGTCAGCGGAGGCTGAACCGCTCCATAAAATCCTGCCGGTAGTTTCGGCCAATGGGAATCTCATGCTGGCCAATGGAAATGAGCTGGTCATCAAACGAACTGATGGCATCCAGGTTTACCGCATAGGACCGGTGTACCCGAACGAGCCGGTTAAACTGCAGCCGGTCGAGCAGATCGGCAAGCGACAGCCGTAATGCAAATTTTTGTGCCGCTGTGAGAATGTTTACGTAATTATTATCTGCTTCTGCATACAGTATATCAGCTAATTTGAATTTGATAAAGCGATAATTCTGTTTAATGAAAATATATTCTTTGAGCTGGAGTAATTGTTCTTTATCGGCTTTACGTTCGGCCGTATGCAAGGGCAGTAACTTCCCGGTATGCCCTGCCGGTCTGGCTTCCGCAAAATTGTGTACGGCAAGATCAATGGCGATCCGAACATTATCAATATTGTAGGGCTTGGTGAGAAAGGCAGATGGGTTTGTATGTTTTACTCTTTCTACCGTGGCACTGTCGGTAAAGGCGGTAAGATAGATAAGGGGTACCTGTCTGATCTGCATGAGAGCAGAGGCTGTTTCCACGCCATCCTTTTCGCCCTGAATATGAATATCCATCAACAGAATATCAGCAGGATGTTCCTGAAAAAGTGTAATGGCATCCTGAAAATTATCTGCTATACCGGTTACCGTATAGCCATCCTGCTCCAGCCCTGCTGCGAGGTCCATGGCTACGATGGATTCGTCTTCCACAATCATTACTTTGATGGCTTCCGTCATATCAGGCTGCTTTATCCGTTTGTTGAGGAATTAGGAGTGTATAATGTGTACCACCTTCGTTATGGATGGTGCAGGTAGCTTTGAGTTGTTTGGTGAGCGCCTGTATCAGTTTTTTTCCAAAGCCGGTATGAGACGTTCCGTTATCTTTCATACCCGGTCCATTATCCGACAGATCGAGGCGTAATGTATCCTGCTGATCGGTGAGTGTAATGGTTAATGCCGGGCGCGATACTTCCGCATAGGCATATTTAAATGCATTGGTGATGATCTCATTCACGAGCAAACCCAATGGCATTACGGTATCCACATCCAGCATTTCTTTGTCTACCCGGATCTGCAGATCAAATGTATCTGCATGATACCCGTAGGCCTGCATCAGTGTTTCGGTGAGGTCGGTCAGGTAAAGCTTGAAGTTCACCATCGTTACATCTTCCACCTGGTATAAGCGCTGGTGCATAAGCGACATGGCCTGTACCCGCAACTGACTTTCTTTTATTACAGCGGCACTTTCTTCATCTTTCAGCCGGTAGCTCTGCAGGTTTAGCAGGCTGGATACAATCTGCAGATTATTCTTTACGCGATGATGTAATTCTTTCATCATCCATTGCAGTTTCTCCGATTGTTTTTGAATTTGCACCTGCTGTTGCTGCGATTTTCTTTTTTGTATCCATACTACAGTCAGCAATAATAATAAAAGGCCCGCTGCCCCTCCCATTAACCAAAGCCGCTGACTTTTGGTGCGGTTCAGGTTGTCGAGAAAACCGATCTGTTCTTCTTTTTCAGCCGTTTCAAATTTGGTTTGCATTTCTGCAATTTGATTACTGCGCTGCAGGTTGTTGAGCGAATCAGAGAGATTGGCTTTCAGTTCAAAAAAATACAGCGCAGAGTCAAAGCGGTTCATTTTGCGGTATACTTCAGAAACTACTTTATAGCCGTTAACCAACCGGAAAGGTGCATTCAGCGATTTTCCCAACCCGATCATTTGAAAAGCATAGGCTTTGGCTTCGGGATAATTGCCCATGTTTGAATAAATTTCTGCAATGGTATTATAGTTATGGGTAAGGCTGAGCCGGTTGTTCCGTTCTTTATTGAAAGCAACGGCCTTCATCTGGTAATCGAGCGCTTTGGGATAATCATTGAAGTACTCATTGTATACCTGGCTGATATTGTTGTACAATTTTCCCAATTGATCATCTCCCTTGCCGGTGCTTAAAATTATATCGATCCCCTTTTTATAAAGTTGGTAAGCACTGTCCATCAGGTCCTGCTTTCCGGTAGTCTGGCTGATATCGCGAAGAATGATTCCCTGTTCATTCAGGCTGCTGATGATACCGGGAATGTCTTTTTGTTTCTCTGCCAGTTCCTGCGCTTCCCGGGAGAGGGTTAGCCCCAGGCGTTGGTATTCGGCGGTACCTTTTTCCCCTCCCATTTCTTTATAAAAATCCGCCACGAGATTTTTTATTCCCACCATGCGGGTCCAATCCTTCAGGCTGTCGTACATACGGATCACTTCCAGCCCGGTACGGATAGCAACGGGATAATTCCCTTTGCGCCGCTGGTAATTGGCTTCTACGGCCAATGCACGGGCGATACCGGTTGGATAGTTGATCCGGCGTGCAATTTCCAACGCAGTTGCGCCATACACCTGCATGGAGTCAAAATTGCTTTGCACAAACGTATTGGCTTTAATGATATAGGCAGAAACGGCGGCGGTATCTTTTGTCCAGGCAGCAGGTGATGAAGTAACGGAAGAAGGTGTGGCGACTTTATCATCCGAACAACCCGGAGTCAGTGCCATCAGTCCGATAATAAACAGGCACTGGCAGACCGCATAGCAAATAGAGAAAACAACCCGCTTTTCCCCTGCCTTTGTATGTATGATCCTGCACATCAGGCCTGTAAAATAGGGAATAGTTTTTATAAAACTAAGTGGAGGCAGGCCCTGCCGGATGCGATTTTACAATGGCCAGACCTGGTTGTACAGCGCGCTGACATGCAATTGAATATTACAAATGTTGTAAGGCTTCTTCCAACTGCGGGTATTGGAATACAAATCCGGTATGTTGTATTTTTTCAGCACGCACCGTGGCGCTTTTCAACACTTCGATGCTCATTTCGCCCAGCATCCACCGGAGCACAAAGGAAGGTACCCGTACGGGGATATAGAATTTAAGACGGCTATTGGCCAGGGTTTTTGTGAATTCCCTGTTGTTTAAGGGATGGGGAGCAACGGCATTATAACTGCCTTTCAGTTCAGGGTTTTCCATACCATAAATAAATAATTGCACCAGATCCTGCATATGAATCCAGCTCATAACCTGATTGCCTTTACCCAGGGTGGCCGCAACACCAAAACGCAAGGGCCGTTGCAGTTCTTTTAATGCGCCCCCCTCTCTGCTCAATACAAGACCAATGCGGAATTTCACCAACCTTACACCAGATTGCTGTACGGGTTCAATACTTTTCTCCCAGGCTTCGCATACCGATCCTAAAAAGTCGGTGGCAGCGGGATCTTCTTCCCTAAATGGGTTTGTATTCGGTATTTGCGGATCGGGTCCATACCATCCAATCGCAGAAGCACTGATCACGGCTTTTATCTTATGAGGTATACGGGAAAGAGTGTTTACGATCAGTTTGCCGCTGTTGATCCGGCTGTCTGCAATTTCCTTTTTCCGTTTGGCCGTCCATCTTTTTTCTGCCACGCCCGCACCGGCCAGGTGTATGATATAATCGGCTTCTTTCACTGCATTCTCATCGATGGTCTGCGCGTCCACATTCCAGTTTGCATATTGCAGCGATGCTCCGGGTACTGCTGTGGTGTTGCCACGGGATAAAATGATGACCCTGTAACCTTTTTGGAGCAGGGCTTGTCCCAATGCTTTGCCCACGAGTCCTGTGCCGCCGGTGATCAATACTGTTATCATACTGCAAACTACCTTTTTGTGGTGATAGTATAATAACAGAATAATACGGGGCTGGTTCGCTTAAGTAGTAAAAACAGGATGGGAGCATTTCATCATCAAATTCCGTTCACTCATCCTTATAATATGGAGGGCAAAGCCAAAACAAGTATCTTCATTCTTTAATTTATAAAATCGCATGAGTACAGTTCTCTCCATTAACGCGCTCGCTAAAAGCTATGGCCCGGTAAAAGCGCTCAAAGGCGTTTCGTTTGATGTGCCGACAGGCAGTGTATTTGGCATACTTGGTCCGAATGGCAGCGGCAAAACCACATTGCTGGGTATCATCATGGATGTGCTGCGGGCCAACAGCGGAAATTACTTATGGTTTGGACAGCCCGGTTCTGCGGAGCAACGTAAAAAGATCGGTACATTGCTGGAAACACCCAATTTCTATAGTTATCTCTCCGGCACGGATAATTTAAAGATCACCCAGGCTATCAGCGGACGCGGCACCAAAAGCGACATCGAAACGGTGCTGAAAAAAGTAAATCTCTACGACAGGCGCTGGAGTGCTTTCAAATCCTTCAGCCTGGGTATGAAACAACGGCTGGCCATTGGCGCAGCCTTACTCGGTGATCCGCAGGTACTGGTGCTGGATGAGCCCACCAATGGGCTCGATCCGGTGGGCATCGCCGAAATACGGCAACTCATTACCGAACTGAAAGATAAAGGCCATACCATCATCATGGCCAGCCACCTGCTGGATGAAGTGGAAAAAGTATGTACCCATGCGGCCATTCTCAAATTGGGAGAACTCATCACAACCGGACTGGTAGAAGAAATATTAATGGATGAAGATATTGTGGAACTGAGTGCGGCAGATATGCAGGCCCTGATCACCATTTTGAAAAACATGGGCAAAGAGATCAAGTTCGATGAAAAAACCGGTACCGTACAGGTAATATTTCCGAAAGGCACGGCACAAATGGATGAACTGAACCGCTATTGCTTCAATCACGGCGTAGCACTTTCCCAACTGGTATTGCGGAAAAAAAGACTGGAAGCCCGTTTCTTTGAATTGACCAACAACTGATTTTCCAACCTATTATTAGCATATTATTCCCCATAATTATGAATACACTGATTCGTACAGAATGGCTGAAGATGAAAAAATACAATGCCTTCTGGTGGATACTCGGACTGACGGCCCTCTCCTATCCCGGCATTAACCTGATCTTTCATTTCTTCTATCAGGGCGTCATTAACGATAATAACACGGTGTCAAAACTGGCCAAAGCCGCCGTTCCTAACCCGTTTGCCTATCCGGATGTGTGGAATACGGTGGCTTATGCTTCTTCTTGTTTTGTATTTATTCCGGCGGTATTGGTCATCATGTTCATCAGCAATGAATATACCTATAAAACGCACCGTCAGAATATCATCGACGGATGGAGCAGGAGTCAGTTTGTTACCAGTAAACTGGTGGATGTACTGATCATTACGCTCATCATTACCCTGCTCAACATACTCGTTACCTTTCTCACCGGTTTTATGAATATGCCGGACAGTGCCGGTAAACCTATTTGGAGCAAAGCCTATGTGGTGGGACTTTTTGCCCTGCAAACATTTTCTCAATTATCCATTGCCTTCCTGATCGGCTTCCTGGTCAGAAAAGCATTTCTCGGATTGGGAGTATTTATTTTCTATTTCATTATCGTAGAAAATATATTGGTAAATGTTTTTTCAAAGTATGTGGATGATATCGGTCGGTTTTTACCTTTTGAAATGTCGGACCGGATGATCTGTAATCCTCTTTTGCAATTGGTAAAGCCTGATGACTATGCAACCTTCATGTCTAACCGGTGGATATTTATTCTCCTTACCATCCTGCTTACTACTATTACCTGGGGCATTTGCTACCGTATCAATAGCAAAAGAGATCTGAAATAAACCTTCCGGTCTTTCAGATCTCTTTCTGGTGTTTTTAGTTGTTCCCCGTTTATTGATTCAGTGACACTCTCACCTGTAAACCACCTCTGGTATTGGTGATGGGGAAGGCATTACTGATCTTGGGTATATTTCTGTTCTGTTCGAAATACAATTTGATGCTCACCCGGTTGTTCACCACATAATCAATGGAGGGTGCGATACGAATCACTTTCTGTCCGGACGTACCGAAGGAAGTTCCCTGGTCGAGTTTACTGTTGGCCGTTGCATCATCGCGCATACTGAAGTCGAGGCGGATCGTTACATCGTTATCCAGCTCTTTCTTCATAAAGGGCAGTTTCTTAATCAGGGGCACCCCTTTTCTTCTCCAGTTCAGGCCGAATGTCATTTCGGTAGAACGGGTTTCTGCCAGTTGATAATCGATAAGGCTCAGGCTCAGCGTACGGCTCTTCTTATATTCAAAGCGGGTCTCGAGTTGATTCGTAAAGGTCATATCCACTTCGATCAGCGGATCGAATGATTCCTGAATGGTAATATTCGGCACCAGGAAGTAAGGAATATAGTTTCCGGTCAGCGGATCCACAAAGCTCGGATAGCCAATACGAAGCGGATCAAAGAACAACAACGCCGTATTGAAGCTGTTCATGCTGAACGTACTGTGGTAGCCATGACGTACGGAGAAATTCGTGAATACTTTATCCAGTCCCGGTAATCTTGATAATCCATTATACGTAACGGTCCAGTTGGGCTTGGGCAATATGCCGGAGAACGGATTCGAACGAAGGCTTGGATTACTGTTCTTTGCAAAACTGATCTTATTCGGATCTTTCTTCGAGTAGGCCGCAATAAAGGCCGGGATCACCACATCCTGCGCATAGCGTCCATATCCTTTGAAATAACCCGGATCGTTGGGATCGACGGTGCCCCCCTGGTAATTGTTTTGCAAAGCCAAACGACGGGAAATAATAGCCCTGTTGCTTTCAAATGTTTTGAACGTTTCTGATACGGTGTTGGGATCAAATTTGGAGAACAATGTTTTGTACGAAATATAGCTCACACTGAAACTGCCCAATGCATAGGGGTTCAGGCGCGTCAGCTTGGCCGGGCCCTGCACTCCATCGGTATCTTTATAGAGCTCAGAATAATCTTTGGAAAAAGATTTATCCAGGTTCACATCAATATTGAAATCACGGAACGGGCTCACCTGTGCGGTCAGATTCAGTTTCTGATTATACCGCTGGCGGATCAGTTCGCTGATCAGTGAATCCCTGGAGAGCAGTCCACGAGAACCGAAATTGTTGATCCAATTGGTATCCGGCTGGTATCCGAAAATGAATCCAAAGCCCGGTTCACGACTCTTGGGATTATATCCCAGCACTTTGGTACTGTCCATATAGCCGGGCAAGGTGGTACCCATATCTTCGGAGTATTGCACACCCACCCTTTTCACAGAAGTAACGATACGGGCCAGGAATTTGGTCACGCCGCCTACTTCCGGCAGATCATTCGGATCGCGTTTTTGTTTTACTTTCTTTTCTTTCTTCACTTTCGGCTTCTTGATACGGATGATCTTTCCTTTCTTATTCCGTATGGTATCTGCCTTCGCCACACCGGTATTTTGCTGACCCAATGTGGGCTGGCCACCTGTGTTATTGGTTCCGCCTGCTTTTGCATCTTTTGATTTACTGTTCTTCTTACCACCTGATTTTCCACCACCCTGATCTTGTCCGTTGGTGTTGTTATTTTGTTGCTTCGGCAGGGCATTGGTATTCACGGCACGCAGGAAACGCCATTTATTATATAACTCTTCAAACTTGAACTCACCGTTAATGGTGCGTGTTTGCGTATTAGATAACTTATTACCCAGGTTAATCGTATCTGTTCTCGCTAATAATGAACCTGCCAGCCAGTTGTACTTGGTATTATAACTGGCGCGAATGCTGGTCCAGTCGAGGAAAGGAATTTTAGCCGTAGGCACGGTGTAATTGGCCGTGAAGTCCTGGCTGTAATCGGTATTACGACCACCCTTGAATACTCTATCCCGAATGAGGCTCTTCTTATCTTTTGTATCAATGCGGCCCGCCGGCTCATCAATACGCGCGCGGTTGGTAGCAGAGAAATCAATGGAGATAGAGCGGGTCAGGTTCCATTGCATGATATAATACCGGTCAAATGTAAAATACTTGTTGTAGGTCTCCGGTATTTTATAAGGACCTCCACCGGGATTCCTGGGCAGTGTAGCGCCAAACTGACGGAACAGATCTGCTTTGAAGGATATCTGTGAGGGTGCATAATTGAAATTCACATCCTTGATCAGGGCCAGCCATTTCGAATTGGACTTTATCAGTTTTTTGAATGGTTCAAAAGGCTTGGTTTGCGGAGCATAGGTATAACCCAATGCACCACGGGTACGACGCAATTCATCCCGTTCGATCAGCGGATTGTGGCTGAGGGTTTGAATATAGGAATAGTTGAAATCGAAATTGGTGATACTCCAGATCTTCGGACGCTTACCATCGGTCTTCAGTTTTTTCACATTCGTGAGGTTCAATGTACGAATGGTAGTGATGTCCTGTGCATTGGTACGTATCGAATCCCTGTTCTTGGGATCTGTTTCCTTGAGTTTTTCTTTCAGTTTAATATCGAGGTCATAAGGATCGTACTCCGGAGTGCTGGCTGTACGGCTGATACCTGCATATACCGGTATTTGTAATCCCAGCTTTTTCGGCAGCAGTTTACCTGCTTCGATCGTGGCGGATACATCGAAAGTATATATATCCTCCCGGCTTCTTTCATTTACCCTTTGTTCCAGCGTACCAAAGCCACGGCTTTTAGCAGTACCGGACAAGGAGATATTACCCAGATCGGCCAGACGAATATCGGCTCTTGCCAATGCAGCCCATCCGCCTTTTTCATCCAGTTGGGACAGACGAAGTTCATTGAACCATAATTCAGTACAGGCACTTTCCAGATTCACATTTTCCACACCCAGCAGCATACCTCTTACTTCACCCAGGTTAGGATTACCAATAATGGCATATACACGTCCGTCTGGTCTTGTTTCAGAATAATACTGACTGGAAGGGACAGTACGGTTACGTTTGATCTTCAGTCTTGTCAGTTCTTCCAGTGAAAAATCGAGATAGTTCTCTCTCGGCCAGATCAATGCAGAGTCCGTCGTATTGAATGGCGTTATTCTCAGCGGAATTTTGATTTCATAATAGTTACCGGAGAAGTCATTGCCGATACGCACTACAGCACGCAGATCACCATTCTCCAGCGGTTGTGCATTCCGTACCGATTCGGCATGGATGAACATGGAAATTTTTCCATACTGGCGCATATCCAGGTTCATGGTTTTAAAGACGCCCCTTGCATCATTCTGGGCGAGTCCACATACCTGCATACTGATGGACTGTTCGTTGAGGAACAAGGCCACGTTGTTGTTGCTCAATTGCTGCTGACGTTCAATGCCCGGGGGAATACGATAAGGAACCGGATCGCGCTGATCGTTCTCTTCTATATTCACCGCCAGCACATTCACCTGTGTGGGGTCAGGTACCGGCAGGGTGGTATAGTTTCCGGTAGCATCAATCTTGTTGCGGAATTTCCTCCATTGGTTACGTACCAGTTCCAGTTTTCCAAAACGCATCACTACAGAGTCCTGGAAATTGGTCATGAACATCCGGATAAAACGAATGGATTTAAAGTCGGGAATATTACCCACTTTCAATTGGTACTGGTCAATGGGTATACGGAAAAGGTACCATCTTTCTGTGCGGGATTGTCCATTGGGCAATGTTACGGTGGGAGTGCGCACATCGGTAATGAAATTGGTACCCGAAAACATATTGGGTTTGATATCCACCCGGTACTGAAAATACTCTTCGCTTTCATTCATGGTATTATCCCTGTTCAGCTCTTCGGCGTCGGGATATTGGGTGAATGCATTTACAAACTGTGTATTGTTCTCCGCAATGGGTGAGTTACCATGCGGGTTATTAATATTCTTATAACGCTCCAGGATACCAGCAACCGGCCCCTGATCAAAGGATTGATCGCGGTAGGGTTTGAAGTTGTCGGCAGAAGGATCAATGAAGGCACGCTGATAAGCAATAGAGCCGGCACCGAAATTGGTACGCAGGGTATTGATATACGGCGTAAACTTGCGGGCTTCTGCCGTGTCCGTAAGTCCATCATACCCAACATCCTGAAATTCTCTGTCGCTGGGTTCATTACTGAATGCATTGGTTACCTGCAGCGGATTGGAAGGGGTGCGTCCCCATACAGTGCTGTTGTCTACCGGTGAATTGATGGTAGGTGTAGGCAATCCGTTTTCATACATCCGTTTGCCATCTTTCAGAATATCTTCAGATACATTGCCCAGGTTAAAGTATAATTGACCGCCTGCAGGGTTGATCCTGTTGGAAAGGAATGGATCCTGCAACCAGAATTCGATATACTCGATATTACCTGTTTCGAAATCCGTCTGATCGATATTACGCATCAGACCACCCCATCTTTTCTCGGGGAATTTCAAGCGGCCATTCGCATCCACACTGTCGGTGTTGGTCTGAAAGTTATAGGGGCCTTTATCTTTTGGATAATAAGCAATGTCAAATGTTTGAAGCAATCCTTCGCCGAATTGTGTACTGCGTTTAGGGAATATTTCTTTTTGCAGTACCTGCCTTGTTTCTGGCTTAGACAATTCTTCCACATCCTTGATGGGGTTGTTGGCATTACGTTCCTGTAAAACGGACTCGATATTGTACCAGGCCAGTTTAGCACGGTTGTACCCGATGGAAAGATCATTGTTACGACTCGATTCTGTAAATAATCCGTTGCCCTGTGGTATGGATGCCAGCGTCCAGCTAATGGCAGGGAAGCGCAGGTCGATACCAGCGCGGGTACCTTCAAAGTCATCGATATAAACCTGTCCGCCTCTTTCGGTACCGCCATCACTGTTTGTTCCATTGATCTGCCGGGCGTGTCCGGGATCCAAAACCGCTGCTTCTGCATAGGCTGTAATAGAAGACATGGTCTTGGTGGAATAGAAGGGCAATTTATCCAGCCATTTGGTAAGGCGGGGCAGGTTATTCCGGTAATCCAGATCAAAGCCATACATGGTGTTCTTTATGGGATCTTCACCATATGCCTGCTTGATAAAGAAAGGCCGTTCACCCAGGCGTACAATGGTACCACCCAGTGATAATTTCTTATTAGCGATATAATCCAGGCGCAATCCCATGAAGTTCTTTTGCTGAAAGCCGAATGCCTGGTTATTCTCATAATTAATGCTGACGGGTATTCCGGAATTGATCACGGCCTGGTTGGTAACCCGGAGTGTACCGAGATCATAGTTGATCTCATAGTCCACATTTTCCTGCAGCACCTGGCCATTGGCAGTAACGGATACGGAACCACGTGGAATATTATAGCCCAACTGGTATTCATTCGTGCCCCCATTGAGTCCTTGTCCGTTGCCTCCTGCAAATCCGCTGCCGCCATATTGTGAACCCGACGATTTGGATTTACCCACGATCTTAAAGCGGTTGAGGTTCGCATAGGTTTGTGCGATCGCTTTAATGGTATCGTACAATGGATAGTACAGATATTTATCCCGCAGGGGCTGTGTGGCAAAAGCATAATCAAGGTCATGGCCAAATGGCTCCAGTACCGGGAATACGATACGGCTTTGCGATGAAATGATTGTATATCCTTCTACAAAGTCGAATACACCGTCTGGCTGCGGATCGTTCTGGTTATTCAGCCGGTCGAGGTTGGTCATGCTGATCAGGGGCATACCTGAATAGGTACTGATCACATCGGTGGGTGGTAAATATCTTTTTTCTCCAAGGCTGGGTTCTTCATAGTTCAGATCCAGTTTAAAGTCTTGTCTTTCGAGCTGACCATATCCGACTGAATATACGTTCTTCATCATCAGGTCCCAGATCGGAAGATTGGTACGCTGTGAGGTGGCTTTTAATAATTTCAGGAACAGTACACGCTGAGATGTACCGGTGGTATCCGGTGGTACATCCTGCGAAAATTCACCCACCTGGTATACTCTTCCGTTATAGGTATATTGATAGGCCACACCGAGTACTTCATCGGGCTGCAGTGGTTGATTCAACGAAAGGAAACCGATCTGCGGGTTAAAATAATAATCGGAAGTGGTGAGTTTGCGTGCAAATGTTTTTTCAAAATCCTGTACGGCGAGTAACCCAAATGCATTGAGCGCACTGGTGGTAAGTGATGAGTTGCGGTAGTTGAGATTTGATTTCAATTCGGTGTACAAACGGTTCGCATCATTGTAAGGCAGATCTGCCGCTCCGGGTGTACTGAGTAATGCGGCGCGGAAAGGATTTTTTTCACCCAGGTCCATAAAGGCCACCACATCCCTTGTGTCGGTAGTGGCACCATTGCGGTTGGTAACCCATACTTCCATTTTCAGTATCTGCACTTTTGAATTCACAACTGGCAACTGTCGCATGGCTTTGTTGTAGTTGTTGCGAAAGTATTGACCCAGAAGAAAGTGCCGGTTCTCATCGTATTCATCTGCTTTCAGGCTAAAGGTTTGTGCTGCTGTTCCGCCCTGCAGATTCTGTGTTTGCCGTTGTGATTGCATATTTGCCATCACGGTAGTAACAAAGAGTTTTCCAAACTGCAATTGTGTTTTGATTCCAAACAGGGATTGCGCCCCGGGGATCAGGGTACCCTTTGAAGCAAAGCTGGTATTACCCAACTGAAACTGCTTGATGATATCGTCGTCTTTGCCCCGGAAATCCAGTTTAAGCTGGTTTTCAAAATTGAAATTGGCCAGGGTGTTATAGTTGATGGGCAATTTGAGTTTTTCCCCAATCTGTGCATCCACCTGCAATTGGGAGTTCATGTTGAAATCAAATCCTCCGTTTCGTCGGGCCCTTTCCGGTAGGGTGGGGTTTTTAATATTCTGTCCCTGGTAACCAGCCAGCAGGTCTACATATCCGGTGGGATTGATATTGATCTTCACTTTACCATCCGGTCCTGCACCCATGATGCGGTTGAACCAGTCGTTGGATACCTTGAATTTGGGTTTGAACTGGCGCCGGTTCATATTGGCGAGGAGGGCGGATCTTTTGCGGAAATAATCCTCTTCGTCTTTCTTACCCTGCATACGCACAAACTCTTCCATGGAGAAAGAGGTGGGGGTACGATAGTACCGGTTGCCTATTTTTTCAATGATGTAGTATTGTTTGGTCTTGGGATCGTATTCGATGGTACGTTTTACAATGCCGGTATCCCGAAGGTTCAGGTTGTTCCGAACCGGGTTAGAATAGGGATCACCATACCTGTCGCGCAGGGGATACCGGTTGGTATCGGCAGCAAAATAGTATTTGTCTCCGGGGGGGGTATGAAATCCTGCATTTGCCTGCAAATTGAAGGCAATCACCATGGCGAATACAGCCAAAGTGGGGAGGATATGAGCAGTTTTAAGGTTCAAGGTTCTCGTCAATTAGTTCTGAAAAAAGTTCATCAGAGGGTACGAAGTGCCTTCTTGATCAGTTCCTCAACAGATAAGTCTGGATTTCCCGCCAGGGTCTTTTCGATGGCTATACCAGCAGCCTGCCGGCTGATTCCCAGGGCGGTCAAAGCATTTAACGCATCCTGTTGCAAAGTATTGTTTTTCACTGGCGAATTATTTGATTCCAGCGGCTGTTTAGCCAGTTTATCGCGTAATTCGAGCACCAGCCGTTCCGCCGTTTTCCTGCCAATACCTTTTATCCCTTCTAATGTCCGGCTATCACCCTGTACGATACAGCGCGACAATTCGTCGGGTTTCATGTATGACAGCATTACCCGTGCAGTTGATGCACCAATACCGGAAACACTCAATAAATGCTGGAACATTTCTTTTTCGGCCACTTCAAAAAAGCCGTATAAAATATGTGCATCTTCCCGTATCAGCAGGCAGGTATGCAGCAGTCCTTTGGGCAGATCCTGAATACGAGAGTAAGTGTTTAAACTTATTTGTACATCATAACCTACCCCATTCACATCCACCTGCACCAGTGCTGGACTTTTGTGTACAAATTCACCTTTCAGGAATCCGATCATAGGTTGCGAAAATAGGGAAAGGAATCCGAAGTTATGGGCAGAATGAGGTGCCGTGCAATTTCCCGTTTAAAACCTGTACCAGGCACCAAATTGCAGTATTCCGGAGGCCCCGAAACCAGGAGATATTTCGAATAAAAAACGATCCCCGTTGTAACCGATATTCACCGGACAAAAATGGAAGGCTGAGCGCATTTTCTGATCCATATCCTTTTCACCTTTCTCCAGGTGCCAGGATTTTATCCCGCCGGAAAATGTAGAAGAAAGTTGCAACCACCGGTACGTTAGCCAGGTTCGTTTTACCGAAGCCATATAGGTTGTCATATAATACTCAACCGACCGGTCCTCCAGTCCGAAATGATCGAAAGAAACCGTGAGCCCGGTGGACCATTTAGTATTCCAATGATACGCCAGTGAAGATGTGAGAATAACGCAATGGTGTTTACCGGAACCCGTTGAAGAAGGAATATGGTGAAATACTTCGTGATGCATGTAATCGTTGCTCATCAATCCTCCCCCGATATAGAAAGAAATGTTTCCGGGTTTTGGTTGTGCAGGCAGTAATAATGGCAACAGTAACATACAGATGGCTATTAACTTTTTCATGTTTTTAAATTTTACAAAAAAGTAGCGCCATACCGTTGCATTCGTCTTGACAGATGTCAAGAGTATTATACTGGTGTTATTTCATGACATTTGTCAACTGTTCGCAATCCCGTTTTTGGGACGGTACATTTTGGATCGAACCCTGCTCAGGGTTTCTTCGGTCATGCCCAGATAAGAGGCAATATGTTTCATGGAAACCCTGGTCAGCAAGGTGGGATTTTCGTCCGCAAAAGTGCTGAACCGCTCTCCGGCAGTAAGCCCGCGTAATAATTGTGTGCGTTTTTCGGAGAGAAAAAAAGCATATTCTACCTGTTCCCTGCCAATAATATTGGAGGCGGGAAAATCCTGATACATTTTTTGAATTACCGGTTCATGCAGGCAAATGAGTGTGGTATCTTCCAGCGTCTCAATAATTTCAGCCGTAGGCTTTTGTGTATAATAACTGATCCAGGATGTAACAATAAATCCTTCTCCCATAAACCGGGAAGTCACTTCTTTTCCATCATTGATATAATATGAACGGGTAAGTCCCTTTGTAACCAGGCATATCTTACGGCAAACCTCCCCCTGATGTAAGATGATCTTTCCTGCTTTGTACTCTTCGGTAAATGCCTCTTCCCTGATCTTCGCTTCCATTTCAGCAGAAACAGGTCCGAGTTCACGAAATTTTGCTACCAGTTGGTCAGGCATCAGCAGGTGGTTTATGTTCAAATATAATCACTGCTAAACAAACCAAACTGCTCATTTCCTTATCTTTAACGCTAAATTATTGAACACCCCCCATGAGTAATATCAAAATTACCGCTGCCATTACTGCGGTAGGCGGCTATGTTCCGGAGGACAAGCTCACGAATTTCGACCTGGAAAAAATGGTGGACACCAACGATGAATGGATTCGCACTCGCACCGGTATTTCTGAACGGCGCATCCTGAAAGGGGAAGGCATGGCCACCTCGGATATGGTGGTACCCGCCGTAAGGCAACTTTGCGAAAAAAGGGGGATCAGCCCGGAAGAAATAGACTGCCTGATCGTGGGTACGGTTACCCCGGATATGGTGTTTCCCTCTACGGCCAATGTGGCCTGCGATAAACTGGGGGCAAAAAATGCCTGGGGCTTTGATGTGTCTGCTGCCTGCTCCGGATTCTTGTATTCTTTAACGCAGGGTGCCGCACTGATTGAAAGCGGACGTTATAAAAAAGTGGTGGTTTGTGGTGCAGATAAAATGAGTGCGATCGTGGATTATACCGACCGGGCCACTTGTATCATATTTGGAGATGGGGCCGCCGCCGTTTTGCTCGAACCCAACGAAGATGGCACGGGTATTCAGGATTCTATTTTAAAAAGTGACGGAAGCGGTTGCCAGTTCCTGCACATGAAGGCCGGTGGGTCAAAAAAACCTGCCAGTATCGAAACAGTTATGGCCCGCGAACATTTTGCCTACCAGGAAGGACAGGCCGTATTCAAATTCGCCGTAAAGGGCATGGCCGATGTAAGTGCCGAACTGCTCGAACGCAATGGTCTTACCGGCGATGATATCGCCTGGCTCGTGCCACACCAGGCCAACCTCCGCATCATTGATGCCACAGCAAACAGAATGGGACTGCCCAAAGAAAAAGTAATGATCAATATTCAGAAATACGGTAATACCACGGCCGCCACTATACCCCTTTGCCTGTGGGAATGGGAAAGCCAACTGAAGAAAGGCGACAATATCGTATTGGCTGCCTTCGGTGGCGGGTTCACCTGGGGTGCCACCTGGCTCAAATGGTCGTACTGATTATTTACTCTCAGTACAAACATATGTGTATACACCTACTGTTATTTTTATAAGTAATCGCTTGTAAAAACTACGTAGTAGAAGCCCCGAACTGTTTGCTTTTTTTATAAAAAAACAGTTGATTTCCGACAACTTTTGCGGGTTCAAAACTGTTCAGATTTATTTAATTGTTTTCTTTGCTTACCACCTTAAATCTGATTAGTATGTCGAACCGTTCCCGTTCCAGAAGAAAATTCTGGAGAAACGTATTCCTGTATTTTGCCGTATATGCAGTGCTGATTCCCGTTGTTTTTTACCTGCTCGATACCACCACTTTTATGCGGCTGGCCCAAAAAGACATCTTGCTTTTTTGCCTCGAGCTGGCTGGTTCCGCCTTTGCGATTTCCCTGATCATCAATTTCTGGAGCCGAAGAGATCCTGAATTGCAAAAATGGTGATGCGTAACATAACAACGTTAATGTACCCTTGAGCCCCGCTGCCTCAAATCGTTGTTATCAGAAGCAGGTAAGCATTGAATCCGTTTTCATGTAGCCCATAAACATGGAAAGAACAACCCGTCCCTTATTTTTTATTTCCTCGGGACCATAATATAAAATCCGTAGCAGGTAATTTCTCCAAACCCAATTCACGCAGCATCGTAATCAGTTGTCCGCGGTGATAGGTACTGTGATTGATCACGTGCATCACCATCTGCCAGGTAGGTTGTTTGAATTGTTCCCCGGTAAAGGTCTGGTATTGAAATACATGCTCCAGCATTAACGGAGAAGCGGCATTTACCCAATCCTCCCAGCGCTTCGATTGCTGCATCAACTCATCTGCCAATTCATTCATGGAGCCGGAAAAATGCTTACTGGGTACGTCCAGTTTCTCCAGCAATTTCAACCGTTGCCACCAGATACTTTCCGCATCCAGCATATGCAACACGGTTTTGTACAGACTGGGATAACTACTTCGCATTTCAGCGTGCTGCTGTTCCTCCGTAAGTTGCAGGATCACATCGAGCAGCTTGCGACTGGCCCAGGTATTGTACGAAGCGTAGCCTTTCAGCAATTCTTTCATGCAGTGAACTTAGTTTTTTGAATGGAGAGATTAAGGGATATTTGCATCCGGCAAATAAAATTAAATTTTTTATGGCTATGGCAGATAACAGTTTACCCACATCAACAGACAATACCACTCCCCTGCTCTCCGGTTGGGGTTCGGTAGCAGTGCATAGTGGTCATCGTAAGGATCCGAATTATGCGCACCAGGTGCCCATATATGCCAGCAGTACCTATGTATTCGATACGGCAGAACAGGGCATGCGGCGGTTTGATGGAAAAGAGGAAGGCTATATCTACAGCCGATGGGGCAATCCCACTATGACGGAAGCCGAAGAAAAGATCGCCGCCCTGGAAACCTTTGGATTGAATATGCCGGTAAAAGGCATCCTGCACGCATCCGGGATGGCTGCTATTTCCACGCTTATGCTGGCCACCCTGAAACCCGGTGATAAGATCCTTACCCATTTTTCCCTGTACGGCGGAACCAATGAACTCGTTACTAAAATTCTGCCCGCATTTCATATTGAAGCAAGGATCGCCGATCTCCGCGATCTTTCCCTGGCGGAAGAAGAACTCAAAGCCGATCCATCCATCCGTATGGTGTACCTGGAAACGCCGGCCAACCCCACTATACAATGTGTGGATATTGAAGCATTGACCCAACTGGCCAAACAATACAATTGTATCGTAGCCTGCGACAATACGTTTGCCACTCCGTATCTGCAGCAACCCTTTCAATATGGAGTTGATTTTGTCATTCACTCCACCACCAAATTCCTAAATGGACATGGCACCGCCATCGGTGGTATTTTATTGGGACGGGATGTGGAATTCATGCGCACCCATTGCACCAAAACGCATCGCCTGCTCGGTGGTAATTCGAATCCATTCGATGCATTTTTGTTGATACAGGGTATGAAAACCCTTGAACTGCGCATGGAGCGCCATTGTCACAATGCCATGGAAGTGGCGGGTTTTTTAGAACAACATCCTGCCGTAGCAAGGGTAAATTATACAGGGCTTGCTTCTCATCCGAATCATTTTATTGCGATGAAACAAATGCGGCACCCCGGACCCATGCTAAGTTTTGAATTGAAGGGTGGGTTACAGGCAGGTATTGATTTCATGAACCGGCTCAACATGTGTGTGCGCACCGTATCACTCGGCACTTGCGATACGCTGCTGTCGCATCCGGCTTCCATGACCCATTACAGTGTACCCAAAGAAGAGAAAGAAAAATATGGTATTACCGACGGGCTGATAAGGATGAATGTGGGGATTGAAAATATTCAGGATATTATTGCAGACTTGAATCAAGCGGCAAGCTTATAGCTGCAAGCTGTGAGCTGCGAGCTTTGAGCTACAAGCTGCCAGCTTCAAGCTGCAAGCAATTAACAGCCAGCATTCGCATAGTGTATTCAACCGATGCTGCTGCCTTCGACTACGCTCAGGCAGCAGCATCGACTACGCTCAGGCAACAGCATCGGCTACGCTCAGGCAAACTTATTCAACCTATGAAACCTATGAAACCTATGGAACCTATGGAACCTATGGAACCTCTTAAACCTCTTAAACCTTTAAAAAATGCACATCAGACGAGCTGTAAAACAAGATTGTCCGCGTTTACTCGAATTGGTAAATGAACTGGCCTTATATGAAAAAGCACCACAGGAAGTAACGGTTACCCCGGAACATTTTGAAGAAAGTGGCTTTGGTGAGAAGCCCGTTTGGTGGGCCTTTGTGGCAGAAGAAGAAGGTATGATACTGGGTTTTGCGCTGTACTATATCCGGTACTCCACCTGGAAGGGACAGGCTATGTATCTGGAAGATATACTGGTTACCGAAGCTGCCCGTGGCAAAGGCATCGGTAAATTATTATTCGACCGGCTGATCGAAGAAGCAAAAGAGCGAAAGCTGCATCGCATTGTATGGCAGGTACTCGAGTGGAATGAGCCGGCCATTCATTTTTATAAAAAGTACAATGCCGATTTTGATCCGGAGTGGGTCAATTGCAGCATCTATGTATAAAGGGGTCAATTGACCCCTTCCACCTGCATTTGTTTATTGGTCTTCAGTATAAGACCCTGTAATACTTTACCGGGGCCTGCTTCCGTAAATTTATATGCACCATCGGCGATCATGGCTTCCACGCTTTGTGTCCAGCGCACCGCACCGGTGAGTTGCTCGATGAGGTTTTGTTTTATTTCATCTTTATCCATGATACCTTTAGCGGCTACATTTTGGTATACCGCACAGGTAGGGCTATGAAATTTGGTGGATTCAATCGCAGCTTCCAGTTCTTTTTTTGCCGGAGCCATCAGCGGAGAATGAAAGGCTCCGCCTACGGGTAATACCAGCGCGCGTTTCGCACCCGCCGCTTTCATGCGCTCGCAGGCAATTTCTATTCCTTTTACTGAACCGCTTATCACGAGTTGTCCCGGACAATTATAATTAGCAGGCACCACTACTTCGCCGGTTTCCTGTTGCACTGCTGCACAAATGGCTTCCACTTTATCATCCGCCAGGTTGAGCACAGCCGCCATGGTAGAGGGTACTATCTCACAGGCTTTTTGCATAGCTTGTGCACGAACGGATACTAATTGCAATGCATCTTCAAAACTGAGCGTACCATTGGCCACCAACGCAGAGAACTCGCCCAATGAATGACCGGCCACCATATCCGGTGATACCGAATCTATACTCTTGTATGCAATAATGGAATGCAGGAATACAGCAGGTTGTGTAACCCGGGTTTGTTTCAGGTCTTCTTCCGAACCATCAAACATGATATCAGAAATACGGAAGCCCAATATTTCATTGGCCTGTTCGAATAATTTTTTTGCGAAAGCACTATTCTCATAGTGGTGCTTTCCCATACCCGGTACCTGTGAACCCTGTCCCGGAAAAACAAATGCATGTTTCATAAACTATAATTTACCCCCCCCTGCGGGTTACTTTATTCATTCCTGAAATAAGAAAAAGTAACCCGAATAAAAAAGTTTGATTGAAATCAATCAAACTTTTACTATCTCTACAAATATAGTGTTTAATGTAAATCGGTGCTTATTAGTTTCAGAAACTCACTGCGGCTCGAATTTTTTTGAAATTCCCCATCGAAAGCTGAGGTAGTGGTGGAAGAGTTTTGTTTTTGCACACCGCGCATCATCATGCAAAGATGTTTAGCCTCTATTACCACAGCCACACCCAGTGGGTTCAATGTTTCCTTGATAGCGTTCATAATCTCCACGGTGAGGCGCTCCTGTACTTGCAGGCGGCGTGCATATACATCCACTACCCGGGCCATTTTGCTGAGACCGGTGATCCAGCCGTTTGGTATATACGCGATATGCGCCTTACCAAAGAATGGAAGCATATGGTGTTCACACATGCTGTATACTTCGATATCTTTTACAACAATCATTTCACTTACGGGCTCATGAAACTTTGCTGAATTGATAATCGCTTTGGCATCCAGTTGATAGCCTTGTGTGAGGTATTGCATGGCTTTGGCCAGGCGTTCCGGTGTTTTCAATAATCCCTCCCGCTGCGGATCTTCGCCCAGCAATCCCAATACTTCTTTATAACTGCCGATCAACCCCGATGTAGTGTGCTCATCGTATTGCTCTGTCTTTTTATATGCCATAAAATCTAAATAATTAAAACGTTTAACCAATTATCGCATTATCCAATTATCAAATTATCACATTACCCAATTATCTAATTATACCGGGTATTCCACAAAATTCCTTGGTGTTTCATATAAACGTACCTGCAGGTCCATCTGCTCCGGAATATGCGGACGCAGCAAGTCATAGATCACCAATACAATATTCTCTGCCGTCGGATTCAGGTTTTTGAATTCAACCGTATCGAGGTTCAGGTTCTTATGATCGAACCGGGAATGGATCTCCCGTTTTATGAGGTCGCTCAATACTTTCATGTCCATCACATAACCCGTATCCGGATCAGGTAAGCCGACTACTTTTACTTCCAGTTCATAATTATGTCCGTGATAATGGGGCCATGCACATTTGCCAAATACTTTATCATTGGTGGCATCATCCCAGGATGGGTTGAATAACCGGTGTGCGGCGTTGAAATGCTCCCTTCTGAATACAGCTACTTTCCTGCTCATGCCATCAATTTACAAAAGATAAACTGTATTAACGCGGGAGAATTGAAAAGGTTTGTTTCCTGCCAGTTAATCAGCCAAAATATTCAACATAAATGCGGGGCGTTTCATACAATTTGATACAATGCAATTGTACGCCTCCGGGTAGATGCGGGGTGAGTTGTTCCCATATCGCGATCGCCAGGTTTTCGGTGCTGCACATTTTCCCCTGCATGAACGGCACATCCATATTCAGATTGCGGTGATCAATATGCTCAATGATATGATCACGAATGATGGTACTGAGTTTCTTTACATCAAATACAAAGCCGGTACCGGGATCGGGTTCGCCTTTTACTGTTACCAGCAATTCATAATTATGCCCATGCCAGTTTTCGTTGGCACATTTGCCAAATACTTCCTCGTTTTTCTCATGTGTCCAGGAAGGATTGTACAGTTTGTGAGCGGCGTTAAAATGTTCTGATCTTGTTAAGTAAACCATGCTTTACTTTTTTAATTTCTCACAGCGTTGGGCGGAGAAATGAATGATACCGGCAACGGTTAATTGGGTTATTTCCGGCTGGCGCAAAGGTAAACAATTCGTTGTATAGTGGGCCTAAAAACTGAACTTTGTACTACCTTGCAGCAGCAGGATCATTTATATTTATTTACGAATGAATTGTTTAGTCGTCGCAGCCACCCATTATGAAATTGCACCATTGGTACAGCAATTACAACGTGGTAATGCCATGCCCGGCACTGATATACTCATTACCGGCATCGGACTTACGGCCACCACCTATGCCCTTTGCCGACAGTTGCGGATCAAACGGCCCGATATCATCATTCAAGCCGGCGTGGGCGGATGCTTTGATCCTTCTATCCCCTTAGGCACCGTGCTTGCCATTAAAAAAGAAGCTTTTGCCGATCAGGCGGTAGTGGAAAAAAAAGAATTGAAAACCCTGTTTGACTTGCGCCTCGCATCGCCCAACCAATATCCCTTTACCCGCGGATGGCTGGTCAACAAATCAGAAGCCTTAACTAAACTATCGCTGAAAAAAGTAACGGGTGTGTCGGTCAATGAAATCACCACATCCAAACAAAAGTTGAAACAATACCAGGAAAAATATGATCCCGTAGTGGAATCCATGGAAGGGGCCGCGCTGCATTATGTATGCCTGATGGAAAAAATTCCTTTCATGCAGATCAGGGCCGTTTCAAATTATGTAACGGAGCGCAATAAGAAAAAATGGGACCTGAAGGGTTCCATTCATCAACTGAATGCTGAACTGTTTAAACTGCTGAACGCATTATGAAATTCACCCTCGGCTTTTCTCCCTGCCCCAACGACACCTTTATTTTCGATGCGCTCGTGAATAAAAAAATAGATACACAGGGCTTCGAATTCGATACCGTATTGGCGGATGTGGAAACACTCAATCAATGGGCGCTCGAAGGAAAACTGGATATTACCAAACTGAGTTTTCCGGCTTTCTTTCGTTCCCTGGAAAATTATATACTCCTGCATGCCGGATCTGCGCTCGGTAAAGGCGTGGGCCCACTCTTTATTTGCCGCAATGAAAATGCAGATGCATTATCCGGACATATCACCCTCGAATCCGTCGCGCTTCCGGGACTTAATACCACTGCGCATTTACTTTTTTCGTATGCCTATCCTGATGCAGTTAATAAACAATTCATGGTCTTCTCAAACATAGAAGATGCAGTGCTGTCGGCTGAAGTATCGGGTGGGGTGATTATACATGAGAACAGATTCACGTATCAGCAAAAAGGATTGCATAAAATAAAAGACCTCGGAGAATATTGGGAGGAAAAGACTGGGTCGCCTATTCCGTTAGGCGGCATTGCAATCAAACGGTCCATTGACAATGAAAAAGCGATTATCATCAATTCGCTGATCCGGCAAAGTCTTGAATATGCCTTTCAGCATTATCCGCATATTACCGGTTATGTTCGGGAGCATTCACAGGAAATGAGTGAAGACGTGATGCGTCAGCATATTGATCTGTATGTAAATGATTTCAGCCTGCAATTGGGTGCGGCTGGTGAGCAGGCGATCCGATTATTATATGAAGTATTCGGCCGTATGCATGCGATGCCGGCTTCCAATGCACCCTTATTTCTTTAATGCTACCGCATAGGTCTCCAGGCATCTTTTGCGGGCGATCTCATGTACCACGATGGGTCGTACATAGGTAAGCTCCTCGAATTCGGGTACCCAGTGCCGGACGTATTTTAATTCGGGATCGAATTTTTGGGTTTGCAGATATGGGTTAAATACCCGGAAATAGGGTGCCGCATCACAACCACTGCCCGCGGCCCATTGCCATCCGCCATTATTGGCTGCCAGATCGAAATCGAGTAATTGTTTGGCAAACCAGGCTTCGCCCCAGCGCCAGTCGATCAGCAGATGTTTAGTGAGAAAGGAAGCCACTATCATCCGTACGCGGTTGTGCATAAAACCGGTTTCATTCAGTTCCCGCATACCTGCATCCACAATGGGATAGCCGGTTTGCCCTTTGCACCAGGCATCAAATTCTGATTTATTATTTCTCCATTTTATTTTATCATAGTCCGGTTTAAATGCACGTCCGGCCACATGGGGGAAGTGCCAGAGTATCATATGGTAAAAATCACGCCAGATGAGTTCATTCAAAAACGTTTCGTTCAATGCACCGGCTTCAGCAGCAAGTGAACGGATACTGATCGTACCAAAGCGAAGGTGTACGCTGAGCCGCGATGTACCCGGCAAGGAAGGAATATCGCGTTGTTCTTTGTAATTGCGGATTACCTGGCCTTTCCATTCTTTATCCGGAAAGGGAAGACCTGCCGCACGAAAACCCATTTCTTCCAGCGAAATAATAGGCTGTTCGGGTTGCTTATAAAAATGACTAAAATATTTTCTATTGGAATAGGGCTGCAAATGGAAATCGGTGAGTGTGGCTTTCCATTTACGCGAGTAAGGCGTGAATACAGTATACGGTTTACCATCGTCTTTCAGCACTTCATTCTTTTCCAGTATCACCTGGTCTTTGAAGGTATGAAAGGCTGCACCGTTTTTTTCCAATAATTCCGCGATCTGCTGATCCCTTTGTTTGGCATAGGGTTCATAATCGTGGTTGGTAAATACCTGTTCCACCTGGTATTCATTCAGCAAATCAGTAAACACATCGGCCGGTTTGCCATACCGCACTACGAGGGAACTGCCGAGTTTTACCAGTTGCCGTTGCATATCCTGCAAAGCCAGGTGAATGAATTCCACACGCCGGTCGGTGGTTAGCTTTTCATCAACCGTATGTAATTCGTCGAGTATGTTGCGATCAAAAATAAAAAGCGGGAGAACAGGTTTACCTGCCTTGAGGGCATGGTACAAGGCAGCATTATCATGCAGACGAAGATCGCGGCGAAACCAGTAGATATGAATAATGGGCTTCATGGGTTGTTAAAACAATTTCAGCCCGGAATAGTTTGAAAGAAACGGGCATAAATTTCACTGACCATTGTATTGGTATAATGACGGTCGCCGTAGCGTCCCACCCAACGGATACCGTGAATGGCATTGGTGAGAAACACTTCCTCCGCCTGCAACAGATCATCGGGCGTAACCACCCCTTCCTGTACGGAATAACCCGCTTCGGGAAGAACGCGCAGCAGGTAATTCCGCGCGGTACCTTCTACTCCGCCTTCGGTGAGTGCCGGGGTGATGATGTTGTTGTTTTTAATAATAAACAAGTTGGCAATCGTGGAATCAGCAATCCTTCCGTAATTATTCAGCACCAGGCAATCGTTCATTTTTTCCTGTTTGGCAAATTGTGCTGCCATGGTATAAGGAAGAAAGTTGGCGGTTTTGAGTGGCGAAAACAGGTCGCAGCTTTTTCGGGAATGAGGATATACCCCCACCACCAGTCCGTTTATATTCAATTGGAGACGTGATGCTGGCAATGGCCAGCATTCCACCAGGTATTGAGCAGTTTGGTCTCCATCGTATAGTCCGCCATTTCCGCGAAATACAGAAAGGCGTATGCGCGCCAGTTGTTCGCATTTGTTTTTCCGGCACAGCGTAATAATATCCTGCTTCAATTTTTCGGCATTGAATAATCCCGGTAATTCATATTGCAATAGTTGAAGCCCTTTTTGCAGGCGGGCCCAATGTGCATCCCACCAGGGTAGTTGTCCCTTTATCATACGCATGGTTTCAAATAAGCCATCGCCATAGCGGTAGCCTCTGTTGGAGGCCAGTAATACCGGTTCATCGGCAGGAAGAAATTTACCATTCAAACAAAGGGTAGCCATGTGTTCATACATTACAATGAAGCGCAAAGGTAGGTATTGCCGTGAAGGTGGGTGCAACCGGCATTTGTACACATAAAAAATGCCACCCCGCAACGAATGCAGGATGGCCATATACATGTAAGGGGTTCTCGTAGTATATTATGCCTGTTCCACCAAACCGGCTTTCACCGCGTACATTACCAGACCGGCCATGGATTTGGTACCGGTCTTTGTTTTGAGTTTATCGCGGATCGCTTCTACGGTACGGGGGCTGAGGTCAACGATATCAGCGATCTCTTTGGTGCTTTTCTCATCGCACATCAGTTTCAGAATGGTCACTTCCTTGTCGGTGAGTTGTACATCCTGCGGCATGGATGATTCAGCCGTACGTTTGGTACGCAGACCGCTCAGTAATGCTTTATTGGTAAGATCGTTGAAGAAGAAATCATTTTCATACACCTGCTTCACCGCTTCATAGATCATTTCGGAGCCTGACTCTTTCGTGAGATAAGAGTTGGCGCCAATCTCCATCATTTTAGAGATCACGGAATGATCGTTGTGCATGGAGAGCATGATCACTTTTACGTTGGGATACAGTTTTTTGATCTCGGGAAGTGTGGTCAGTCCATCCATGATGGGCATCTGTATATCGAGCAAAACCACGTCAGGTTGAATATGACGCAGCAGGTTCAATAACTGCATACCATTTTCAGCTTCGGCAACCATCTGGATGTCTTTGCGGCTTTGCAGCGAAGTTTTAACGCCGGTGCGGAACAGCGCATGATCGTCGGCAATCGCTACTTTAATAACGGTGTTGGAATCGTGGTTTTTCATCTTTAGGATTATTAGTAAAAAATCGGTTTAGTGTTTATTCGCAGGTGCAAGATGGAAAATTCCTGCAACATATACCATAGTGAAAGTACCTAATTTGAAAATTGCGGAATATACCAAGCAAGGAGGCATTCGAACATTTACCAGCGTCCTGACGGAAATTTACGATAGCAGGCGTATTTACCGAATGTTTTAAATAGGGCAGTTACCCTCTTGTTAACATTTAAATGTGGATATACATTTGTATCAGAAAGTTGATTGACGCGGATGAAATGTTGACTCTCTCATCCAATGTCCAAAACCGTCCAGAAAGAATTTCCAATTATCCAAAGAAAAACCAAACCGGTATATACCGGATAAACGTTTCGCCGGCAATCAACTTTCTCTTTTGCTCATAAAGTAAGAATGAGTTTTTGAACATGGTCCCGTTTTTTTAAGTCCAACCCTTATGAAAAAACTATCAAAACCCAAAAACCAAAAACCATTAAACACTGTCCTTATGAAGCACAACATCGTCTGAACTTTCTCTTTTCATAACAGTAACATCAACAGCCCCGGTCCTCATAACGCCGGGGTTTTTTCGTTGCTGAAAGCAACGAGCTGCGAGCTATGAGCTGCGAGCCGCGAGCTTTGAGCTTTGAACGGCCAGCAATCAACAGCCAGCGGCAAGCCACAAGCTATAAGCTTCAAGTATTAAACAGCCAGCTAACCAGCTGCGAGTAGCGAGCTGCGAGTTGCGAGCTTTGAACAGCAAGCGATCAACAGCCAGCTGCAAGCCACAAGCAATAAGCTTCAAGTATTAAACAGCCAGCTAACCTGCTGCGAGTAGCGAGCTTTGAACAGCCAGCAACCGCTAACTGTATTCAACTTATTCAACCTCTTGAACCTGTTGAACCTCTTGAACCTATGAAACCTATGCAACCTATGAAACCTATGTAACCTATGCAACCTATGCAACCTTCTCCCCCACGAGGTAGGCTCTCGGTTCACCAATCGTGAATTTTTTGCGTCCGGGGATGCTGTATACTTCTTTCAGGGAAAGGCCGGCAGCGTGGAAGAGGGATTCCATTTCATTGAGGGAGAGGATATAGTCAATCCCGGTTTTGGTTTCGGTGGAGCCATCGGGTGCGATGATGATATGTTCGGTCACGATCCGGGCCGGTTGAAAAAGGTATTGGCTGCTGGTGAGGAATTTCATGCCGTTGATCTCGCTCCAGCTTTTGGGTTTGAAGGTGGGAATAGCAATTTCTGCAATGGACCAGGTATTAATTAATACCTGTCCGCCGGGTTTGAGGCAGGCGGAAATATTTTTTAGTATCGTGAGTGTATCATCCGCATTGAAAAAATTAAGGCTATTGCCCATGCACAGGGCGAGGTCGAATGGTTCGGTGCTTGTAAAGTCCAGTACATGCTGGGTGGAAACGGTGACGGGTAGTTGTTCGGTTTCAACGGCGGCCTTTATTTCTTTGGTATAATCATGGAGATTGTCCACCGCCGTAACGGATATGCCTTTGCGGGCCAGGGCCAGGGTATGTCGTCCGTATCCGCACATGAGGTCGAGTACGCGACTGCTTTCTGATAACTGAAAGTAGGGAATCATGAAATCCGTTTCTTTCCCGGTAAGTTCGGCGGGTATAATGGTCTTCCAGATATCTTTATAATAGCCGTCGAAATAGCTGTCGTTGATATTAGACATGGGGGTACAATAGCGGGTGAATGAATATGTATCGGTGATCAGTATCCGTTGTTGATAGGCTCCTGCAATAAAAGGTCTTGTTTATTCGAGCAATTTATTGCGGGTGGCATACATCACGAGACCGGCAATGGTTTTGGCCCCTACTTTCTGTTTCATATTCTGCCGGATGGTCTCGATGGTACGCGGGCTCAGAAATACTTCTTTGGAAATATCTTCCGTGGTTTTATCATCGGCGATGAGGCGGAGGATCTTGAGTTCTTTTTCAGAGAATTTTACCGGGTTGGGGTAAAACTGGCGGACCGTTTTTTTATGCTGCAGTTTCAGCAAAACTGCTTTATTCACGAGGTCGTTGAAATAGAAATCTTCGTTTACGCAGGTAAGTATGGCCTGGTAAATCTCTTCGGGATCGGTGGTTTTGGTGAGGTAGGCGTTGGCGCCCATTTCCATCATTTTGGTGATCATTTCCTGGTCGTCGTACATGGTGAGGATGATGATCTTGAGGGCTTCGTATTCTTTTCGGATCAGACTGATGGCGTTGATACCGTCTACTTCGGGCATACGGATATCCATCAGAATTACATCGGGCAATTTGAGTTTGAGTTTATGCTGCAGGTCTTTGCCGTCTTCGGCTTCCCAAATGATTTTGAGGAATTCTTTATCCTTCAGGGCCATACGTATCCCGTCTCTGAAGATTTTATGATCATCTGCAATTGCTACTTTTATATCCTGAGCAGTCATAGTTATTGGTTTGAGCCTGTTCTAAATGGGAACGTGATAACGTAAAAGTACTCTTTTTTTGTAAAAGCTGCAAAGTTTCTTCGGGGTACGTAGTTGGCGGGAGCGTAGGTACGTAGCGCTACTTTGCTTTGAAATACAAGCCTTTATACAATGAGCCCCTGAGGTCAGTTTGCTTTACCCTTTTTGGCCGGTAAACGAATGAGCCATAGGGGGAGGAAGGATATTGTTAAACTGCTGAAGGTGGTGCGGTAGCGAATTACCTGTTGAAAAAAGTAAAAGTCAGAAAGAGCATACAGCCATTTCGTTCACTAATTTAAACCCGCTTTTGAATACTTGTCAATCGCAGATGTTATATCGGGAAATTCATGCGCTATTAATTCAAGAATTTCTAACATAGCCTTGTCTTCTTTTACTTGAGTGGTAATTTCTCTCGCATTGGGCAATGAATAATACCTGTAGTAATTTTTTGCCGCTACTTCAACCGCTATATATGAGAATTCGCTTTCTACATAATATCCAGGGATAGACAATTTATCCCTAAGCTCCAGGATTCCTTTATCAATCAGCTTATTCATAAACTTGTTCCATCCGGCTTTTGGCTTCCCAAGACGGACTGTATCCACAACGATCAGATCAACATCATCTTCGCTGCCAGCAGGACTGGCAAGCATTCGATAAATATAATCTTCCGCTTTCCAGGTGCCATCTTTGTACCGGATGACAAAAACCATTCTGCCCCAGTCATAATCCTCCCAAATCCTTATTTCGGGCCAATCATTGCCATTCTCTATTGATTGTAATCGAACCCTGCTTGTTTCCCTCCTTACATACTGCCAGGAAGCACTGGAATCGTTATAGGCCGCAGGAATATCCTTTCGTAACGCTCCCGTATCATTAATCTTCAATTTTTTATTAATTCGATCAATGGGATTTTCAGAAGTCATGCAAGATTCAATGCAGGTGAGTAATAGAAAAAATAGGATTGCTTTTTTCATAGCTCGAGTTTTATTCCGCCCTGTGTCTCCTATACCGGTCTTGCGCGCGGCAGAGACGCTGGGCATATATTGGCAACAGTTATAACGCCTAACTATTATATTATAAAGATCGCAATTATAAGGTATACTGGTACGGGCCAAAGTTAATATCTGGCGGCTTATATTCTCGTTTCTTAGCACGCTAATCTAATACCGATCGGGGGTGGCCTCTTTGCCGGAGTCGGGAGGTCAGACGCTAGATGGAAATGTTTGAGAAGTAGGTCGACGGTCAGGAAAAGGTTACTAAACTTCAAACTGACACACTTTTTGAAATACCTTCTGAAAAAGTCAGGGTAAGAAATCCGACGTAAATGAAAAAAACCTTTTGTTGCAAAAAGAAATACTTCATCTTAATTTCCTCTTCCAATGCAGTTTTACATCTGGATTCCGTGTGAAGGCTTTTAGAGAGTCAAGTGACTTTTTAATTTTTTGATCCCACATTTTTTGGCTAGCCTGATTTCTGAATGGCTTTGTAGTTTCTAGGTCATAAGTTTCTTCCTCTTTCTGTAACAACTTATGGTACATTAATTCAAGCGAGTCTAATTTTCTCACGTTTGAATAACTGGTAAATCTCGATTTTTCATGAATTGCTTTTCTAAGTCTTCTCGCAAAAATTTCACCTATATCAAAATGCCCTTGTTCATGATTTAAAGCATAATCAGATCTCTCTTCTGTCCATGACTGATTTTTAATCATGTAGCAAACAACGTCATACTTTAGTGATCCATCAAAAACATAAAATAATTTAAGATTGATTGCAACCTCTGCTGCCGATGATTCCGAAATGGAATAATCACCCTTAAAGTCATCCCAATTTAACTTTCTATTTTCAGACCACTCAATGTTGTTGGTATGATTGTTACAAGAATTCAGAAAGCTAAACTGAAAAGCAGTAAAAATAACAGGCAAACAATAGATTATTTTCATAAACAATTACATTTGACGGATAATAGACAAATCACAATGTGCGTATGCTTCCTGTTCCGGGTCTGCCTTTATTGAAACTTCCGGATTCGATATTCATAATTGCCAGTACTGATTTGCCCTGCCATCTTATTCCTAGAGAAGTTCAGCAATGGTTTCTTTACTAAGTTTTCGTCTATTGCGTCTTGTTTTTATTGTTTCCTTACTCACCATTTTCTCAATGAGCAAAAAAATACCTAAGACTCTCTGCTATGGAATCAGATGATTGATAGCCAGGCTACCCTCCATCGGATTCAAATAGTTTCCTGAATAAAAACACCGAGAAGGGAAAATCACTCCACTCATTTTAATAACACAATACTTCTTTAGCTAACATCAATTGCTTGTCTTGATTTTTTTCTTCCAACTTCTGTCTTCAAACTCGCTTCATCTATAATTCGACAAAGAATCTAACTGCAATGATATTTTTCTGTTCCAAATTACTTGTTGCTCTCGATCTCTCACAGGAATTGTGGTCCACTTATCATAATCACTTTGTAAATTCTTAAGCTTAGTCCCAAAAGCATAATAAAGAGAATCTATTATATAAACATTATTCTTATTGATTTTACTTTTTCTTTCCAGAATTGCCTTTCTTAATTGCCTTGCAACAACTTCACCTATATCAAAGTGTCCCTGTTTTTCCTGCCCGGCGTCTCCTCTCCCAGCCCTGTGTGCAGAAGGGACGCTGGGAAATAACGGAGAAATCATTCATTGTCAGAAGGAATAAATAAAGAATCTATAATCGCTAGACGAAATCATTAGACAACTTGCATTTCGCTCCGTAGCACGCACGGCGTCGGCCCTTTTGCTATAGCTAGGTGGCCAGACGCCATGCGGAAATGGGTTTACTTCTCATTGACGTTATGCTGTGTTCTCATGATTTTGACGAAACGTAAAATTATTGATCGGCAATTTTCACGAGTGTATTATTTTCTTTTACATTAGTTGTTAATATCTGGCCTTATTATACCTGAGATTGATGGAGGTAAAGAATGTTGCCAGTCTTTTCTTGCTGCTTCCTTTTCCAGTTCGGTGATCCCAAATTTTATTAAAGTATAATATGGAGGGTTCTTATACTGGGTCAGGTTTTTTGTTACCACCCTGCATTCGTCAATAAAAATATGAGTTTCCAATTCACCCATCGAACCCGTAAGAACTAATTGGTTTTCGTTCAACCATTTGCCTGTTTTAAAAAAATAAGGAAAATAAAAAAGATTTGTCCCGGCACTATAGATTAACACTTCACATTTGACTTTATTTTCTTTCTCAATTATTACATAATAATCAAACCTGTCTATTAATGGATGAACGATAACCTTAGCAATAATATTCGACTTCTTTTTACCCGGATAGTCTTTTATATGAAATTTAAAATCAAAATTTTGGTTCACTATCTTATTTCTGATAGCTTCAAGCTTTTCTATACTTAACTTTTTATCGTATTCCGCTATTCTTAGTAACCCTGCATGAATAACATCAAGACGAATTTTATTCCTTTCATAGATAGATTTCTGTTCAAAATTATCATAAGCCGGATAGCGAATATTAACATGAATTTTTTTACCTTCTTTTAAAATTACTTCATTTAAATCTTCCCCTATTTGATTTATGTGAATATGCGAATAAATATCTTGTTTAAATTCTTGAAGAAGATAACTATATATTAAGTCCAAAGCCCCTGTCTCAGGCCCCCCAACCATATGTGCCCCCACCGATCCTAATCGAAAAATATATGACTTCATGCTAAAAACCTTTCTTTATTTGTGTGGGTTTCGGTAAAATTTGAGCTCGCGGATTCTCTTTATAATTATCATAGTGCCTATCTGTTAATTGTTGTTCCATTGCCAAGGCTGTTGCCCTGTTAAGAACTCGCATAAAAGTATAAGTTACTGTAATGCCATATTTGGATCGCAATCCTTCCAACTGACTTTGAGGTCTACTCATTCCTCCTGTCAGTTCATCCGCAATACCATATTTTAATACTGGTGTTCTTGTATCTCCTGGTGGCGGTATAAAAGTAAATGTATAAACAATATGCGGATTTGTATTATCTTTTCTATTTCCATGTCCAGGAAAACGTTCAACAGGTTTTATAACCAGCGAAGGAAGTTCTTCAGGATGATTTTTCCAATACATTTCATCATTCCCTGGAAATGAATATGCATGAGGGCTTGGTTTAAGCAAAGCTCCGATTAAGCCACGTCCGGTAGGCTGAAATGTTTGGGGAGTGAGACAACGGGCAGGAAAAAATAATCCTTAAGGCCAGAAACGCCGAAAACTCAAAAAAGCAATTTGCATAAAACACGAGGAGACTAAACTTATTTTTGCATGATATATTTTCGAAAAAATAATAATTCAGAGTTTTTTTGAGTTATCCCTGATTCAAGAGTATGATAATCTGCAACTTTAGCGGGCTCGGTTTGAGCTTTAATATTAACATAGCGAGAAAGTGGCATTAATGCAATAACACTATCTTCTCTAAAGAAGTTATCATCCTTCCGAAGTAGGGCATTATCTTTATAAAAGTAATGAGAAAAGGTTGTTTTCCCTGCCCACTGTCTATTCGAGTTCATTAAATTGTAATCATAATATATCCTCTTCCAATAACATTGCCCTGCTAAAAAGATAATTGTATCTACATTCACATATCTAGGGTATTTACTTTCACTTGAAAGAGAGATTTTTTTGCTATTGAAAGACACATTGTAAACAGACTGCTTTTTCTCGTTATTGTAAGAAGAAATTATCGAATACAGTGTATCCTGCTTATAAATAAGCTTAACAACCCCCTTTTTGTTTTTTGATTCACTTGAATCAAGTGAAATCCCACCAAATAAACTTACATTATTTACCATTAATACTTTTTGACCATCGTAGTTAGTTGTTGTTACAGTTTTACGAACCATACAAGCACCCGATGAAATCAAAAAAATAAAAACTATTAAATTTTTCATTACTTACTAAATTAATATCCTGCTGAAATTAAGGAAAATATATTTCTTAGAGTACTTCTGCCAAGTTTATAATATTTATCATTTATTCTCCTTGCCCAAGCTTCTCCTATTTTCCTATATGATACTCGCCCTGAAAAGGAAACTTTAGTCATTGCCCTCCCGTCATAAATAGTTACTCCGTTTTGAGAAACTCGGTGTTTCAAAAAATCTGGATCTAATGTTGTAGGCGAAGATGGTGTGCTAGGGGCTACTACAGAGTTTTCTCTCACCAACTGAGGGTTACCCGATAGTCTACCAGTAAGTAAAAATGGCAAATCCAATTGTTGATTATAAGACCCTATTACTTTAGCACCATTTAAGGCAGAGGATGTGGCATCTGTAACAGATGCCTGAAAGCAATTCCCATACAAAAAAGTAGAGCTACTATTAAAGTATTTTGAAATTCCGCTAAATTGACCCGGGCCAGAATTGTAGCAATTGCCCATACTGCTGCTATGAAACTCAGTAAATGCGTTTCTTACTGCTTTGGCAAGGCTATGTCTACGAAAATAATTTTCTAGGTTACTCGTTAATCCGCCATTACTTGTGTGACTTTTACCATCTTTGTCAGTGTAAACCTCGCCACTCTTAAATCCATCTCCTGTAATTGTTACAATTTTACCCAAACTAAATATTTCGTTGAGTATAGATCTGACTTTTCCGCCAAAATATGCAGAACTAAAAAGTCCATTATGGCTTTTTGCATCGGCAGCAACTTGAGCCCAAGTCGGAACAAATTGAACATTAACATTAATAGGAGAGGATAATAAATATGTTGTGAACCCTCCCAAAATCGCTCCACCAATTGCGTACTTACTCCAGTTTTCTTTATTAGAAAGTGTACCTACTATTGTTCCAGCTATTGCGCCTCCGACTGCTCCAACAGCAACTCTCGAAAATAATGACATCCCTTCAAATATACTTCCCCCATCCGGATCCACATTATTCGCCGGATTTGCCCCCATCCCCACATACGGGCTCGCAAATTCATCATACGGATCCACACCCGTCCATCTACCAATTTGCGGGTCATACATTCTTAAAGCAAATTCATCCCAACCAGTTTCTTCTTCCTCTTCGCTAAAGCTGCCTTGATAGCCATATTTATTATCGCCTTTGTCAAATGATTTTGCACTCAGCCCCTTTATCTTCAATCCATACGGATAATAGGCATTTTCTTCTGTAAGCTGCCCGCGTATATGTGTTACTTCAAAGTTATCGAAAAATACAACAGTCTGGCTTTCGTTGCTCAGATATACAAATGCATAACCGTTCTTTGGTGCCTTACTTATTTGTAAGGGTATATACTTATTATCGCCGCCGTCACCTACACGCCAGGCATTGCTACCCAGCCCGGTTATAGGATCGTAGGGTACAAAATTAAAATTCTCATCAAAGAAAAGGACGTTCATATAGGCCTGCGGGGTTGTACTACTGGTGTTATTCTGGTTGTTTAAAAAAGTGCCAAGATCACCAGGGTTTGCTGTAATATTATTGGCTATGTTAGTGGCCGAGCCATGCAGGCCGCCCGTTGGTGCACCCGTTGTCAATACGTTCAGCAAACTGCTTACCACATTGTTCAGAATATTGCTTCCTCCGGGATTTGAGGGGCTACCTGTGTAGTAATAATCTGTTTTCGCTGCAATATTATCCCCCGCCATTACTTTCAGCACCATATTGGGGCCTATCTTTCTTCCATACTGCGATAGCTTGCTAATTTTCTGGCTGGTATTGGCATTCCATCCGTTTGCCTCCGATTTATCGGCCCTTGATAATAACAATTCATTGCTCCCAGGTATCGGGTTGCCGTTCGCATCCACCTGTCCAAACATTCTTTCCTCATATCCGGCCATTGCATCCTCCATCGTGGCGTTATGAAACTCTGAATGCATTTCTTCCGTAACAATCATCCGGGTGTTCTCCAGATTATCTTTTATAAAGAAATCAAATATTCCTTTGTTCAGATCACTGCTATTAACCAAATCAAAATAACCACTTTGCGAAATGCGTGGGTTGCTACTTGGTTGCACTATTCTTATTCTCCCTTCCTCATGCAAAATCATGGTAAGTTTTAGCCCGCCTGTGCCCGTTTCCTCATAAATGAAACCTCCCATATACCAGGTGGTTTTCCAGGTGCCAGTGGATGTATTAGTCACTTTTTTTGCCAGCTTTATACCATCCGCATCATAGGTAAAATCAATGATGCTTTTACCCTCAACTGTGATCCTTTGCGGCTTATCCATAAAATTATATACCACTCCATTGCTGGTGCCGACACGAATTTTCTTATTATTATCTCTTACAAGGTTACCATTTCCGTCATATTGATAGTCGTCCGTGTTTATACCATAATTTTCATCTTTAAAATCCCCCAATAACCCGTTATTCGCCGAAGTAAGGTCTGTGGTTTGGTCAAATACCCTCCGTAATTGGTTGCTCCACGATGCACCAGCCACCTGCTTGTATTCATATAGTAATTTGTCAATAATAACCGGAGTATTATTGCCTGGCAATACCCCTTTCTGGTACATCTGCAGCAGATTGTTATTCTCGTCATATTGTATATTGGTTACGGAGAAATCCATTTTCAGGTTATTCCAGCCAGCATCTGTTGGTTTTTCTTTTTGCAAAAAGAGCGCCTGGGTAAAACGTCCGGCATTATCATACTGGTAGTCGTACCTGCGCGGCATATTATCTCCCTGGGTTTTCCATATAGCACCGGTTAAATTACCATTGTACTGGGCTGCTGTAAACCTGTTGTCACGGTTGTCATAACCCAAATACATACCGAAATAATGCTCCCACTGATTCAATGAGGTGGAGGTCAGTGCATAATCTTTATTGATGCCGTTCAGCCAGCCCCTGATATTGTAATCATACCTGAAAGACTCAATACCAGCGCCGCCATTATAATCAGGCGAAAGTTTTTTATTTTTTACACGGCCCATTTCGTCGTAATCGTATTGAGCCAGTTTTTTATATTCACCATTCCCAAATTTCTTTGAAAGCAACTTTATCCGTTGCAGCCAGTCGTATTCATATTTACTGATAATGGCCAAATTTGAAATGCTTGTGCCGGGCATTGTGTGTTTTTCGCATACACTCAAAACCTTTCCGGAAAAATCATATTGGGTGGTGGCGTAATCCACTGCATTCTTTACGTTATCAGAAAGGGTCTGCACACTTCTTCCTTTATCGTCATAGTAGCTCGTGGCTGTGAGAAAGATATCATTCGCAGGATTACCATCATCATGGCTCTCGTTTATTACCCTGGTTTTAGAACCTGTAGAAAAACCAACTGTTCTTTGTGATGTTACTACAGCCTCAATAACCGGGACAGGGCCTGCGTTTGAATTGGTATTATGCGATGAAAATGAAAAATCCGCATTGAATGGCTTTACGCCCGGGTAGTTATAGTCGTCGTAATAATTTACACTATTAATTACCGTATTTGAGCAGGAGTTACAATAAGTTGCTCCCCCCGCCACGGGGTTATCCACCTTAACAGTCTCATTGATTCCGGTAAAAATAGTAATGTAAACTATGCCATTATTTAAGGCTTCCACATAAGATTGCATTGCTTCCCGCGTGGCATTAATATCATAGAGACCAGTAGCTACCGTTCGATCCAGATTGTCATACAAAAAGAAAGACCATTGCTTTACCGGTCTGTTCCGCTGATTTTCATCCTGTGAAAGTACCAGCCTGTCTTTTTTATCGTATACAAGATATATAAGCCCAGCACCGGGTGTATGTTTCACAATAGCCCTTCCCCTTGCATCAAATTCGTACCAAAAACAGAGTTCCTGATAGACATCCGGATTGGAAAAACTCCAACCATTATTTTCTAAATATTTTACGGCTTTAGGGGTTATAGTGCTTCTTAACTGGCCCAGATCATCATAAACATAATAAGTACAAAGCCAGCCAGTGTGGCTGTTTTCATCCAATCCGGACCCTGTTTCTTTTTCCTGTACCTTCTTTAATATCACCCGGCCATCAAGATCGGAATAGGTATATACTTTTTTTCCTTTTTCATCAATCATTATTCCTTTTGCAAGTTTCCCTGCTTGATAAGCCTGTGTAGAGTAAGGTAAAGCCCCCGCTGCAAAATCAATGTTCCATATCCGTATTCCCTCCGTAGCTGTATTTAATTCATGATTAATGACAATGCCATTATTATTTCCCACCCAACTATCCCCCGCCGCCATTGTTTTAATTACTCTGCTGCCAGGCGACAATTCATATTCTGTTTTAGAATAATAAAAGTGTTCATCCGGAAATTTTGTCTGCATATAATTCGCTTGCAAATGAAATGGGAGTGTTACAAGTTCTCCATTCATTGGATAGGGAGTTGCAAAAGGTAAATACTGATATTGTTCTCTTCCCATCTGGTCATAACGCTTTGCGCTTACAAGGTCGGCATTTAAATAACCCGCTCCATTGGGGTTTTTAATCAATGAGCCATTCTTTATACTTGTTTCAAGCGTTCTTCCCAGGCCATCAAAGTACTCGGTGGCCTGAGTAACCTCGCCCATTGGCCTTGCCAGTAAAACATTACTGTTTGTTTCCGGAACACTGGATTCCCATACTCTGACATAATTGATCTTACTGCCAGGCTGATAGGGGTCGGGTAATGCTACCTGTGCACTTGCTTCTTTATTGAGAAAGACTGATGCACCCAGTAATATTACCGGCATCATAGATAAAATTAGTTGCTTTACTTTCATATCACATTTTTGCAGCTTAAAAAAATATCATCATGGGCCCGGCTGGTTTATGACTGGTTGCACCGTCATGAATCAATAACCTGTACCAGGCAAAAAACGGTCACAGCGTTGTGGTTATCGCATCAATGATTTCACTGTCCAGCGGAACTACTTTTGGTGCAAATACGCCAACGAGCATTCCATCTTTATCTATCAGGAACTTTTGAAAATCTCCTCCGGCTACAGCATTCATTTCACCGTTCTTCAACTTATCGGCCAGCCAAGCAAACACCGGGTTAACTCCCGTACCCGTTACATTTGATTTTGATGCGATAATAAAATTAGTATTATAAGTACTCTGGCAAAACTGCCTGATTTCCGCATCTGTTCTGGTTTCGTGTCCGAAGCTATTGCTTGGAAAGACAATTACAACGAGGCTGTCAGCATATTGCTGTTGCAGTTGTTTCAACCCTGCAAGCTGGCTAACCTTGTCACTGCCCGTAGCGATATTTACCAACAAAACCTTTTTTCCCTGGTAGCTACTCATATTAATATTGCTACCCTCACTATTCTGAAAACTGAGGCTGTAGAAGCTGATAAGCCATGGGAGTATTCCATTTACTAAAGAGTATATCATATTTTACTATTTTAAAAACAAGTTACATTACATGCTGTTGACGATGTTATTATTTGGTAGTAATCACTATACGTTCCATCTGGATAACACCACACATAAGTACATTCCCAAGGGCCTGATCTAGTTAGCTTTCTTACCCTGAGTACACTCCATGTACCAGCCACACAAACCCCATTAATACATTTATATTGCGGGCTAGTACATGCAGGATTACAAACCGCCGGAAGAGGGCAGGAAGTCGTATTATATTCATACGATTGCTGAACCTGGTTATAAGTTGGGCTACAGGGATTTATATCCGTTTTTTCTGTTATCACATATCCCGTATTGCCATAAGGAGCTGTATTAGCCTGTTGGCAGTATGTATTAGTTGTAACCCAAACAGCAGGGTTGTCACAAGTACCGGTAGGGTCTGTTGCCCAACGGTATGTATTGAATGTTGGACTGGCCGGATTCATATCTTGTTCATAACGCTCTTTTACACCTGTAAAATAAAGGCCATTGAAAGGGCAACGCTGACATTGGGTAATTCCCGTTGGCCTCCATTGCGGGGCATTATCACTTACATCTACACAATTCTCAGGCTCTCCTGCGTAGTTATAACAAATTTTCCTGAGAATATTCCTCCGGTCATCCCGTAGATGCTTCAGTCTGCCCAATCCATCATACTCATAATAAACAAGCCTGTTATTAACATCACATTCCGTTATCTTTCCTACTTTGGGGTCATATGCTACCGTGCTCATTCTTGCATCTATTGGGCAGAGCCTCAGTTCATCAATATCTGCTTCCCCTGTGCCGGCATTAGTAATGGATATGGTGCCTGATCCTGTAAACATATATTCTTTATAAGTCCAGCCGGTCACCGGGTTATTAACCGACTTCAGTACACTGAGTGTAAGCCCGTTATGTGACACATATGGAATATTTCCTTTTATCCAAAGGGACAACCTGTTTGCCTTTGCAGAAACAACTGCTCTAGTCAATGAAATAGCAGAAGCAGGGAAGTGGAATACTTTTTTACCCGTTACAGATTCCGCTGCAATACAATTTGCCTGATCATAGTCCCATCCACCCTTTTGGTTGGTTTCGAAAGAGGTATAAGCAACCTCAAATTTTGAAGCATTCATTATGTCTGCTGTAACAACCCTGTCATTGTAATCGTAAATTTTAGTACTGACTTTCTGCTCCGGAGTTACTGTTTCAAGCAACAATCCGTTATTATCATAATTGAAACTGAGTTGTTCTTTAAAATAGGTATTATTTCTCACCAATATACCCGGATTTTGTTCCCCTATAATAGATTTTAACAGCGGTAATTTAGTTTCCAACTTATAAATCCGTTTGATTTTAACTTGTCCGTTTACCAACTTATCAAATTCATTAATAGTGGCATCCACAAGAAATTCACCCCCTCCAGGTTTAATCAGCCAAGTTTCCGTTGAGATTGGTACCGCCAGCATATTTCTGTTTTTCATTTCCTGTATCGCTGTGCTGATATTATTATAATCATTTGGATAATAGTTAATCACCTTAATAACATCTCCGTTACTCCGGGTTGTTGTAGAAGTTCTGTTCAGGTAATCGCTGTTAGTCGTACTGTTGACTTCAGCCTGTGAAATTATGCCAGAAGGGCTGTAATTTTTTTCAATGCTGTTTACCAGTTCAACCCTTCCAGTAACAGGATAATAATACTCCCAATTAAAATCAGTTAATGGAATTGCATTTGACTGTGAACCCACCCAGCACCATACTGATTCGGGTCTTGTAGCCTCTACTTTGCAAGATTTATGGTTGTTACCAGTTACGGGGCTAACAACAATATTATACGTATTAATTTGTTCAGATTGCAAAACCCCGCTTTGAGAATAGATCGCTGTGCGTGCCGGCAATCCATATTTCCAGCTTGCATAACGTTGTTTGGGGCTATACGGCATACCATAAGCAGGTATTTCAGACCTTACATTGGCAGGTGCTGAAAATTCGTTTACTACCTTGCCAGTACCACCCGGAACAGATGTATTTATTACTTCCACTCTGGAATAATTGATTCCAATCGGGTTTTGCGCCTGATAAGGTAAAAAAGAATATGATGTTGAATTTACATAATCTGTCTGATTGAATAATAAAAATAAACCATCAATCATTTTGCCGATTACATAAGAAGCATAAAGACTGGCAGGGTCTTTTAACGGGTTTATTTTTGCAATCTCTTCGCATGTAAGCTTTCCCAACATAGCAGCAGATTTTGCCGCCTTGAAGCTGGCTTTAACTGCAATTTTGAAGCCAACAGATGCTATTGTATTAACTCCAAACTTAGCAATAGCTGAAGCTAAGTCATACTTTAATATCCCTTCCTTCGTATATCCTTGATTATTGCTTGCATTCCATATTTTAATCTCTCGGTTACTGGTATATACCGGAGTTTCATAACCCCATCCTGAAGTACTTCCGTCAGCCAATTTATATTTATACTCGGTAACAATATCATTTGCTGCATCCACTCCATCAGAAACAATTGTCTTAGACACCCTTACACCGCCAGCTATTTTTGTTAAGGTAGGGTTGTCAGCATCTTTTGAATCATTTTGTTCATACACAAATGTCAGTTTACCTCCCAAAGGATTCTCCACAGTTTTCAATAGCCCAAACCTCGCAGCCCCGGATGATGGCTGGCGGTATAAGGCATTATTCAGCATCAGATCCTTTAATACTTCCTTTGAAGGGTTTGCGTCGTCATTATTTACTACGGTCGATTTATTATAGTATCCCCAATGGTCTTGAGCCATGCAATCGAAAGGGGGTACAATATCTTTCGGGTCAGTTGTTTCACTACCTGTGTAATAACTGATTTTATAAGGAGGTTCGTTCTGTCCTGTTCCAGTTCGCTGAACAGTTGTGAGACATAGTCTCGCAAAACGTTTGTCTGCCTCTGGAATTATATCTGTATAGTTTTTAATTTCTTTTTTAACCATGTAGCCATAGCCCAGTGTATAAGCGTTTATCTCTTCGTTGTTATATAGCACTTTTACCTGTGCCAATGCATAATCATCTGGAACATCCCATCTGTTGAAATTTGAGTTATAAATCAATACAACTTTGTGACCGTCTGGCAATTGGATATTTTTTAATCGTTTAAGTTGTCCCCTCGCCCTTTGCTCATATACCTGAACGGCCTCCGATGCCTGCCCTACGGTTGACTGATAACTTGGTGTTTTATCGGTAATCAGGTCTAATGAATAATTTTCGTATTCGAAAATTATTCTTTCCTGTGTGAGGGGGTTAAGGATTTCTGTAAGCACCCATTTTTGGATTGTATATTTACCTGTCGGCTCACTGCTAGATACATACTTTCTAAAAGATCCTGAGCCTTCACTTGAAATGTCAACATACTTCATGACCTCGGAAAGCTCATACGCTGAAAAGTTATAAATTATTCCGTTTTCGTCGGTAATAGTAAATCCATTTATTCTGGTTCGTATATTCTGAGCAGTAAGGTCTGCTGTGGTTTTCGTGATTATTAATTTAGAGTCACCTAAAGGCATGATATTACCATCTCTGCCAATCACAAATTGGCCGGACATACCATTGCACTGAAAAAGAAAAACGTCCTGTTGTCTGTCTGCCAATGCTCTTCTGCTCATTTTCCATTTTGTATCCATATTAGTTTTAAACCGGAGGCTCAATGCCAGCTCTCTGGGAGCTAAATGATACAACGGCCAGTTAGTGGGAGTTTGTTCTACCATATCTAAGGGGAACTCTGAGTACATATACCCATTGGGGTAATAATTATCTATATAATTTCTTGAATAAGGGTCGCCAGCCCAATTTACAGATTGATAATCCTGATCATATACAGCAATTTCCTGGTTAAATCCACGACCATTACCATTAGGAATCACTGGAAATGCAGCAGTTGAGTTCTGATCGTCGGGTTCGCCATTTTGCTTCCTGAAAATGGCACCACCGGCAAGAAGGCTCCAGTTTTGTCCTGTATTTGAAGCTTTACTACTTACTACTAACCCGTTTCCGGAAGAGTAACTAAGAGAGACACCTGTACCGAGCCCACTTTTTGCATCACTATACGAAAATAATGGGATTTCATAACCAGCACTTCCATTTTGAAGGCTCACTTGACTTTTTAAAACATTGAATGAAAAAAAGCCAAATAATAAAAAAATCATTCTCATAATCCTCAATTTTACTTTATTGAATATGCCAAACGGAAAATAATCGGCTGGGTCACAGGAACCTGGTGATAACTTAAAAAGTCCCACATTAATTTTGCGCTTGCCTTTTTGAAAAATTTACTTTTAACGGATACAACCTTGCTCACACCCACAAGACCGCTACGTTGCCATGCAGCATAGTCTTTCAAAAGATCTAAGTTTCTGATCTCCGGCCGGTAATTCATTTCAAAGCCAAAGGCAACATGAAAACTCCTCCGGAGCTTATACTCCGCGAAGCTTCGCGCACTGATACCAGAATAGCTGAGCGAAATATGGCGGATATCCCTTCCCCAGCCAATACGACCGGCGAGTCCAACACCCGCAACAAAATTCTGGTGTGGACGGAAGCCGGCGGAGAGGCCAAGGTCAGAGCTCACAGGGAAAACTGCACTGCCCCGGTTTGTTTGTGCGTTTACTGAAAACTCTATTTTCTTTTTCAGGGGTTTGCCTCGTTGTTCGTTTTTCTTAAATCCTTCAGCTTGCTCGTCATTGGACGAACCCCCACCTGCTTTCAGTATTTTATTCTTCAATTCACTCAACTGACTTTGAGCCGCGCTTAAATTTTGGCGGAATTGTTCCTGCGCATTGGGCCCACCCGCAGCCAGCTGATTCTGAATTAAGTTATTCACCTGTGAACGGGTTTGTAATCCTGCGAGCGAAGCGGACCCACCTCCGGCATCGGGTGTTCGGAATAAGGATGCGAGCATGGAATTGCGTTGAAGGAAACCCGTAAAGCCAGGCACTTTTTCCAGTAATTTCATGGCCAACTCTTCTGTCTTGCGCGGATCGGAGAAGATCTGTTTGTAATTTTTCAGGGTCTCTAAGTAATACCAATTCTCTTTGGATATCTTTTCCATGTACTTACTCTTGCCCAGATACTGCATACCAAAATCGAGTAATTGCTTCTTCCTTTCTTTGATGAATTGCTTAATTGCCTCCGTCTCTTTCAGTTTTGCTTCCAGCGTATCGGCTTTGGCTTTGGCAGCCTGCAACGGTTTGGTTACCGAACTATTCAGTTGATCTTTTTTATTATCCAGGTATTTTAATGTGGTGGACAGTTTATCCCGGTATTCATTGTATTGTGCTGCATAGTTATTTACAACAAGCTTCCCTTCCCTGTATTTCTGCAGCATGCCGGCAAATGTGAGTTCCGGATTGGCAAACAAGCGCTGCGCTGTTTCCGGACTCGCTTTCTCCAATATGGTTTTAATTTTGGCTTCCCATTTGGCCAGACGCTCCAGGGTCTTTTCAGTTTTAGCCGTTAGCGCTTTATAATACTTATCTGTTTTGGAAGAAATAGCCTGTACATACTTAGTGGAAAGCTTCGACAACTGCGCCAGCGAACTGTCTGCCTTTTCACTTATCTGCTGCGCAGATAAGGAAAGGCATAGCAATGTCACGAACCCCGTAAGGAGAGTTTTGCATTTCATGGTGCTGGTATTGGTTCAGTTAATAATAGACAAACAACTTAACGATAGGCTGCTTCTTTTATGTTGAATTTTTTAAAAAATATTTTCCGACTATTGATTGACCTTTTATCAATAAGGGTAAACTCCTATTATTGTTTTTATTGCTATACAAACTTGCTTCTCTATTGTCACTACCACAAAAAATCCATCCGCTAAATCATTCCTATACATATAATTCTTATCGCTCCGTTTACACAAATGTTTACCTGTTTCGCAGGAACATCCTGCAAAAAATTGTCAGCTTCGCCTAATGACAAAGACATGCCAATAGCTGTTAGCTACACAACTGTGTTAAGGTTTCATGCTCAAAGGAAGTGCTTGTGTGATGTAAACTGAAATTTATCAGCGAAATGGAAGATGAGCTACGATCAATATTTTTTCATGGCTTACTCTTTTCTTCTTGCAGATAAATCAGTATGCAAGTCTACAATAATTTTCAGATTCCCTCCAAATAAATTTTTGTTACTATACAAAATATAAGAAACAATGTACTACCCGTAAGGGCTGAACAACGAATGGTGAACTTCAGTTAATCCACCGATCGCTGATTTTTGTTAACTTACTAATACAGTTACAAATTTCATATCACCTGATCTAGGCGCAATGGGAAAAAAACGATTTTAAAACGTTTTTTTCGGCAAAGGATAAATATCTGCTGAGTCTGTGCTTACGAAATCACACAAAGGATAGAAATTTTTCAGAAAATTATTACTCCCCAACATAAAGTCACAATTGCGCAAAAAAAACCGGAGTAAAAAATCACTACATATTTGTTCACTCACTTCAGTCCAGGTTTGAAAGACATCATTCTAATATCTGGATTCAACGGAGCGAATACTGAAAAGAAAACTGATAGATAGGCAAGCTGTATTCAATTTCCGGCTTCTTTACATACTTATAGTAAATCACTTTGATATTGACCAGATTATTGATCTCCACACCCCATGCGGCAGACCAGCCATGATACAATCCATTGGAAGAAAGTCCGGGTAATATCTGGCGTAGTTGTGTTGCAGCAGTTTTAGTAACTATATACCTTGCAGCTATCCAGCATACTCCTATATTCTTCGAATTACTTCGCTCCCATGCTCCGGTCTGAAAATACAAACCGGCTGAACCAAAACTGTTGAGAAAATTTAATGGTCGGATAGAAAGGCCACCCGCTGCGCCAGGTGCATACCCCGTTAGAACCCGCAAACCGGTATGATATAACATCCCAAGCCGGGTGATGCACTCCTTATTGCGCTTAAAAAATAAAACATCTTCTACAGAGATATTTACCAATCCGCTCAATGGATTGATGTATTGATTGACTAAGTGCTCATTAGTTCGGCTTCCGGACGATGTAGTTTGCGACTGAAAATTATTATTACTTACACCCGAGTAGAGGGAAAGAGGAATTGAAAATTTACCGGGTTCGCCCAACTGCAAACGGATGAAGCGTGCTGAAGCATTCACCTGTCCATTGTTAACAACATCGATAAACCCGGACGTGAGAATCTCCGGCTTTACAGGTGTAGCTGCTGCCGGTTTCGGTGGCGGCAAAGTATCTTTTTTCTGTGCATACAATTGCAGGCAGGCTGTAAGCCAAACCAGTGCGAATGTTATTTTCATGGCTTTAGAGGAAAATAGTTTATAGCTGCATCTGTTCCAATATAAAACGGCACGAAGATGACATGCGAAAGAAGAATCAGCAATGTAACAGCAATAAACCCAATTCGGTCAATCAAGCTTGCTGGCCTTTTTATCCGGAAACCTGATTAGCCATACCAGTATGACTGCTGAAGCAACACCAGCTGTAACCGTTGAAAAATTTAATGCCGAATGAAATACGTAAACCATCATCAACGAATACCCTGTTACTATAAAAACGAGTAATAATAGTTTTAGAAAAATTGTTTTGCTCATACTACTGTTACATTTTAAGTACACTGCTAATTGGTACAATAAAAAACCGGCAGAGGAGGCGCCATAAAATCATAAAAACTTCTTCCCATAAAATCGGCAAGCATAGTTATTTTATCTGCATTGCAGGTATCTGTTACTTTTTATTCTTCCTATTAAGCCAGCCAGCTAAAATCTGCATCATCAGGATTAAAAAGAAAAAAATATAGCCAGCAAGAGAAAAATAAAATCGCCAGGGTTCGGGGCTGTTTCTGAAATGCACCACAGCAACCAACGAAAGAAAAAAGCAAAGTGTAGCGGATATATAAACAGCGATGTTATTAATTTTCATATTACTGAGGTGTATTTTTAAAATAAACTGCATTTTTTTCAGATAATGCATGTACCAGAAAAAGTCGTATTTTTTTCTTTGATTTATTAACTGTATCGACAGACTCCCGTAACGTCTTTTGAAGCTCTTCTGATGGAATTGCCAGAAAATCAATAAACAGAAAATAGTCATACTCTCCCACTTGACTGGCATCAACAATCAAATCGTAAGCACTCATTATTTTCACACTATCCAGATATTGTATCAACGCCTGATTGGGTAAAGCTCTGGGCATAATGCTGTCACAGAGAAAACTGATATACTCCTTAATATACCCAAAACACTGAGGAGGTGTTCTTAATTGAACACCAAAACGATCAAAGCATGTTACATTGGGAAGTGGCATTCTGGGCTTATCAACATAGAAAAAAATCAGTTCTGGATCAGTAATACCACTTTGTTTCAGAAATCCACTGATTTCTGAATAAGAAGCAGATAATTTTCTATCCTTTTGTTTACATGCTGTAAACCCTAAAACTATCACCCAGAAGAAAAGCACTAATGTTCGCATAAAATAAAAGGAGGAGCATTTGAAGCAGTATCAAATGCTCCTTAATGATTATTGAATTGGCTTATTAAATGTCCAGAATGCAATATTCCCATCTTTAGATAAGGGGTAACGCCCCGCTGGAATAATAAAACCCATTTCTTCCTTTCCTGTATATAGCCCCAGCGATTTTACTACATCCGGGGTAAGAACAAAGGAACGTTCCAATACCCATTCATCCGATTCGTAGCGGCTGCGACTTGATGCACTTACTTTTGTCAAATCCACCGCAAAAGTAAGGTTACCGTCTTTCTCTCCAATTACCACTGGGTTGTAAAGGTCATTATTTGCCCCCATATCAAAACTCTTCAGGCCATTTTCGGGGCTAGTTATAGTACGATTTACCTGAACCGAAAATATCTGTTCGATACGACATACGGCACTACCAGGACTACATGTCGTTTGCGTGCTTCCACCCCATGAAATAAGTCCCCAAAGAATGCTGGTGCCATTTACTACTGTTTGATTCAAAAATCCTTCTGAATAAGTCCCTGTCACAGTGATTCCAAAACCACTAAATGTAAATGGTTTCATTTTATCAGCTAATTGGGCTTTTGAATTAACTGTGATAAATAACCCTGCAACTAAAATTATAACTATTTTTTTCATACAATAATTTTCACGCCTACTCTCTTTCACCGGTTTTCAGCATTTCCCGTATCTCCCGAACCGGCTGCCGGCTGGCTGTCGGTTGACGGGTCAAAACTAAACTGTGAAAGTTGCCTCACCATGTGAAAAACATCAAATGCAAAATGTACTTTTTGGTTATTTTCTGGGCTTTATACCACTATTCCCCACTTAAATCATCTACCACTTTAACTAATAATAACAAAAATGCTGTAGTAATGGGGGAAGGGAATGGGAAAAAAACGATTTTAAAACGTTTTTTTCGGCAGCCTTAAAGTCTGCACATTGACATTCATAGTGTACTTTCGGGGGCATCCAAAAATGTTTGACTTTAACCGCATATGGTACGAATTTCAGGTTACTTACTACGTAAGTATGCTTATGTTTTTTGCTGAATTGGTTACTTTAATTATTGCGATTACCTGCCTACAAAAAGAAAAAACGCAGAAAGTATTCCTTATCTATATTATTATAGATTTCTCGATACTGGTTTCAGACCTTTGCGTGCGGGCAATTACCAGCATACCCGATACCTTTTATTCAAATTTTCTACTTTATACAAATGCCTCAATTGCGATATTGGAGCTTTTCTCATACTATTATTTCTTTTACCACCTTTTCACTGATGTGAAAACCCGGCGCACTATTTTACGGCTGAGTTTATTATTTGGGTTTTTCTCAATTACCTATATTATCGGCAGTTTTAGTTTCTTATCTGAAAGATTACGGTATTTTACATTTTTATTCGAAACAATTAAATTCCTTTTTCTGATCCCATTTTGCCTTTTCTATTTTCGAAATATTCTCATGAGCAAACGCGCAGAGCAGATCCAAAATTCCCCTTCATTCTGGCTGGTTTGTGGAATTTTCCTATTCGCTATCTTCTCCATACCAGGGTACTTGCTATCTGACCACATCAGAACCAATCATTCTTCATTCCTCAGAATATTTCTGACCGCTTTTTACTTTGTTCCAATAATCGCAAACTTTATATTTATATCAAAAGCTTTTTTGTTAAAAAGAAAGTTTACTTCCTTAGAAATATAGAATCCTAACCAATGACAATAACCTGCAATGAATAATACCTTAGATATATTGAAAAGATTTGAAGTATTTTACTATGCACCTTTATTGATGTTTATTACTGAAATAGTTGCATTGATCATTAGTATTTTGTATAAACAAAAAGATTTAATAGTCAAACTATTCATATCATTGCTCATATTTGACATTATCATTTTCCTGTTCGATTATTGGATCTTCTATCATTTACCTCAAAAAAAACTAATTGACTTTGTGAACAAAACGAATACTTTAATTTCTATTTTAGAATTGGGCACATACTCATATTTTTTCTCAAAAGTTTTCAACGAAAGAAAGATCAGCAAATCATTAGTTTTAGTCAATTTTTTATACCTAACATTTTGCACAGTATTTCTTATTACTAAACTGAAATTCATCTCAAATAATTATTACTATATGACATTCTTGCTAAATTCAATAGAATATGTTTTCATCATTCCATTTTGCCTTCTTTATTATAAAAAACTGATTAACAGCCCATCAAAGGTAAATTTGCCTGAAAGGCCTTCGTTCTGGCTGAGCACAGGTATATTAATTTGTTCGACAAGCTCCATTTGCTTTTATCTTCTTGCTTCACTGCTTATTATTCAATACAATTATTATTATTTTTTATTCGGAGCAGTTCTTTATTTTTTACCGCTTACTATTAATTTCCTTTTTATCAGCAAGGCCATGAGTTTAAAAAAGCGACTTTTTGAATAAAGAATACACATGATTCGTCAGCAATTAAAAAGCATCCAAAAAAACTCACATGTTCGACATAAATAAGATTCTAGAAGAATGGCATAATTTTTATTATAGTCCGCCTTTAATGTTCCTTATAGAGATTTTTGCACTACTCATTATACTGGGGAAAAAAAGAAAAACCAGAATCGAATTACTTTTCACTCTGTTTGTTTTACTTGATATATTAATCTACACTTCAGATCTAATGATCTTATCGATTAGTGGATTTAAAACCTTTCGTTATAATCAATTTTTACTTTACACAAATTGCATCATCTCAGCATTCGAGCTTCTTGTATACAATTATTATTTTAGTAGAATTCTAAAAGGGCTAGTGATCAAAAAAATGATTTTTATAAACTCCATTTTATATTTAGTTGTTACAATATTTTTTCTTGCAACAAAATTCAGCTTCATTTCAGCCCGAAGTGTTTACATGGCCAGATTGATTTACACCCTTGAACTGATCATGCTTATACCTTTTTGTTTTATTTACTTTATTAAATTACTTAAAGAACGTCCATTTGATAACCTGTTCGAAAAGCCATCATTTTGGTTAGTAGCTGGCTTATTCTTTTACTCAAGTATTTCAATTCCGGTAAATCTTTTAGGATTGTTAGTGAACTCGGAAAAACACTACGCAATAATAGGCACACTTTTCTTTTACTTACCACTTGCTATTAACTTCGCCTGTATTGGCAGAGCTTTTCTATGCAAAAAACCACTTACGATATAATTATTTTTCTTGTAGTTATTTCAGCCGTCATCCTTGGTATGGTGGCTTTTATCGTGTTTATACTTTTCCTGTACCGGCGAAAACAACAAACATTTGAGCAACAACTGGAAAAAGTAAAGCTGGATAACGAACGGATACTCCTCAGTACCCAACTCGAAATCCAGGAACAAACCTTTCAAAATATCTCCCGCGAAATACATGATAATATCACCCTCTCCCTTACCCTGGCCAAGCTGCACCTGCATACCCTGGATCCGAAAGATCCGGATGCAGCCGCAGAAAAAGTACATACCTCCATCGAACTGCTCACCAAATCCATCACCGAACTGAGCGATATCTCCAAAGGGCTTAATGCCGATGTGATCATACAGCACGGCCTGCTGAAAGCCCTGGAAGAAGAAATACAGCGCATCCGGCAAACCGGTTTGTTCACACTTGCATTTGAGGTGGAGGGCACTCCTGTATATATGGACAACCAGCAGGAGCTGATCATCTTCCGCATTATTCAGGAATCATTCAATAATATCATCAAACATGCCGGTGCCACCCATGCCCGGTTGTTGATGCATTACCATCCGCAGGAACTGGTGATCAGCATCCAGGACAACGGGCGGGGCTTCGATACCGGGATGGCAAAGCAAAGCACCCGGGCCGGATTAAAAAATATGGAAACCCGTGTGCGTATTCTCAACGGCACATTACAAATACAAACAGCACCAGCACAGGGCACTACGCTTATCTTTACCATTCCCATTATACACCATGCAAACACCGTCAATTAAAATAGCATTGGCAGACGATCATGTACTCCTGCGCAATGCGCTCGCTTCCCTGATCAATACATTTGGCAACTGCGAAGTCATACACCAATGCGGCACCGGCCGCGAACTGGTAGCCCATATTGACGCAGGCCATATACCCGATGTGGTGATCCTGGACCTCAATATGCCCGATATGGATGGTTATGAAGCGGCCAATTGGCTGCAGCAGCACCATCCAGGGGTAAACGTGCTCATGCTGACCATGTACGATTCCGAACTGTCGCTGATACGCCTGCTGCAGGCCGGGGTAAAGGGATTTTTGAAAAAAGATATCCACCCAGATGAGCTGAAGTTTGCGATTCAATCGGTGGTGCAATCCGGCTATTATTATTCCAACCATACCACAGGCAAACTGGTAAACCTCTTCCGTAGCGGGCCCGATGGTGCCACCGGCCTGCAAAAAGCCATGCTCACCGACCAGGAACTGGAATTTCTGAAGCTGGCCTGCTCCGACCTTACTTATAAAGAGATCGCCCAGCAAATGGGGCTCAACCCCCGCTCGGTAGACAACCTGCGCGATCAGCTCTTTGTAAAGCTGGATGTAAAAAGCCGTGTAGGCCTGGCAATGGTGGCCATGCGGCATGGGATCGCTATTTTATAAACACGAAACAGTCCGATATAAATAGAATGAGGTGGACTCCCTAAAACGGCAGCAAACCCACCACCCAATACCTGGCTTTTTCCACAACATGGATTATGCAAAAGCCTTGATTTTGGCCATTTCCACCCTAAAAAGTAAAACCCCTATACGTATCACCGTAAAAAAACATCTACGTATCGGAAACCTACGAGCCGAACGGTAAATACCGATGTGTTAAAATGCCGTGATATTGCTCTTGTACACACCCGGGTGTGCATATACTTTTGTTATAAGTTGATTGACAAAAGATGGAGCCCCCTGTATCATCCAATGTCCCAGTTGAAACCGTCCTGAATATAATTCCAGATCCTTTGAATTGCCATAGCGAAATCCAATGTCAGTCAACTTCCTTTTCCTTTAGTTCTTACTAAAAAATACGGCAACAACCTTAAAGCCCACCCACCATAAAAAATGGTTGTTGCAACACCAACCGGCAGTCTTTTCTTACAAACTGGCTGCTCCGAACCTACGCTTAGACGAGCCTAAAAAAGTTTATCCACACCTGTTAACAACCGGAAATTTTCCCGGTAAGTTTACTATCTTTACTTACGTAAATTTACCAATAATACTTGGGAGATTTACTCGAATTTGGCTGGTAAGTTTACTATTAATTTTCTAATTAATAAGCTCATTTACAATTATTTAAACCGATTACTACTTAGTTTTTACTGAATGTGCCGGTTGTTAAAAACCCCATCATTCGCAATTTTTACCCCTCAGATTCGAATTTGAAAGGCTTAAAAATGTTACTGTTATGAAAAAGATTGCACGCATTGTTGTGTTAGAAAATGATTCAATTCTGACTTGGTCAGAAATTTAACAAAAGAATCAAAAATTTAAAAAAGTCAAAAAGCTTTTCTACTTTTGGACAAAATCCAAAATGTTAGAAAAGCTTTTTGAGCATATTAACACATACCTTTACCTTCTCCTCCCCTTTCTTTTTTTAATTGTTAAGTCAAGAAAAAGAGACAATTGGATTCTAACCACTTATGGAATAGTATTTTTTTTACTATTGTTTTTTTATTACGACATTCCAAAGTCAATAATTAGTATCGCATATCAACCGTTTTATACAACCGTAGAGTATCTTTTTTTTGCATCGCTTTTTTACCTTAATCTTGAAACCAAAAGATATAAAAAAGCAATACTCATTTTCTCATCTCTCTTTATAATCTTTCAATTTTGCTATATTTTATTCATCGAAAAGAAAAGATTAGATTCAATCCCAATAGGAATTGAGTCCATCTTAATATTTCTTTTCATTATTTTCTTTTTTATAGAAAGTATTAATTCCACAAAAGGAATGTTTATCTACACTAATCATTGTTTCTGGATTGCAGTTGGTTTACTTTTTTATCTTGGCGGGTCTTTTTTCCTGAATATTTTAGGTAGCACACTCTCATCTGAAGAATTTCAGAAATATTGGTTTTTTAATTATATCGCAGACAGTATCAAAACATTATTTTTTGCTTTGGCATTTATTCTAGTTGCCTATCAAAAAGAAAATGAATCTGAACGAAAACTTGAAAACATCCCATTTCTGGATATGGAATAATAGAAATTTTCTACTAAATTGTCACCATGTTCTTTTTACAAGTCGTCAACAAACCTGGAGTATCCTTTGTGCTTTTCTTAGGCACCGTGGGTATGGTCGTGCTTACGGTGGCCCTTATCATCTTTATCATTATGCACCAGCGCCGGGTAATGCGCTTTCATAAAAAGATTCAGCAGATGGAACAGGACCAGCAAAAGATATTGCTCAATGCCTCCATCAAACTGCAGGAAGAAGAACGCCAGCGCCTGGCCGCCGACCTCCACGATGATGCGGGCCCCCTGCTCGCCACCGTACGGCTCTATCTCAACGAAAACCTGGTCAATCACGATAAAGCCATCCAGCTCCAGTCTATTTTTCAGGCCCGCCAGATCGTGGATGATACCATCCAACTGGTACGTAATATCAGCCACAACCTGATGCCGCCCACCCTCAAAAATTTCGGGTTGGAATCAGCCGTGAACGATCTCTTCCAGAAAATATCCGGCTCCGGCAGCATCAACGCAAGCAGCCGCTTTCACGAATACAAAACCCGCCTCAAAGAAGAAAAAGAACTGATCGTATTCCGCGTGGTGCAGGAGCTTATCAATAATATTCTGAAACACAGCAATTCGAGCTTTATTCACCTTACCCAGAATATTTATTCCGGTAAATTCTATCTTCGCATCCATCACGACGGACGCGGTATCGTACAGGCCGATTTCGAAAAGCTCAACAAGAGCAATGTAGGACTGGGCCTGAAAAATATCACCAGCCGGATGCGGCTCGTACAGGGTAATATCAGTTTTGAAAAAGATATTTCACAGACCTATTATAAAGTAACGATCGAAATGCCCACCGACGACCCGATCTGAACCATACTAATTAACCAGATTCCATAAACCCTCCCATACCAAACTATCGTAAACATTAACTTTGCCGAATATCTGAAACTATGGGAATCATTAAGGTAGCAATAGCAGACGATCATAAAATCTTCCGGAAAGGCGTGATCCTCTCCCTGAGGCCTTTTACCAACCTCAAGTTTGTACTCGAAGCCGAAAACGGAGATGAACTGCTCAACGGTATACCCGACGCACAACCCGACGTAGTGCTGATGGACCTGCGTATGCCCGGCAAAGACGGTATAGAAGCCACCAAAGCCATCAGCAAACAATTTCCACATATCAAAGTACTCGTACTGAGTATGTACGAAGACGAACGCTTTGTATACCACCTCATGGAAAACGGTGCCAATGGCTATATGTTGAAAAATGCTGAGCCCAATGAGATCAAGCGCGCCATTATGGAAGTGTTTGAAAAAGGTTACTACCTCAATAATTTTGTAAACCGCATCCTGCTGAAAAAATCACACTCCCGCCAGCGTGTAGTACCCTCCCTCAACAGCGAGATCACCCTCACCGATAAAGAAAAAGATGTACTCCGCTTTATTTGCATGGAGTTCACCGCGGTAGAAATCGCTAAAAAAATGGAAATCAGTCCCCGCACAGTAGAAGCCATCAAAGACCGTCTGATGGAACGCTTCGGCAGTAAGAACACGGCAGGTTTGGTGTTCTTTGCGGTGAAGAATAATCTGATTGATTAGGAAATATGGAAATGTGATGATGTGGAAATGTGAGAATTAACAGCCTATGCGCATTTCATTTTCACTTTTTCTAACGAATAAATTTGGAAATGTGATGATGTGGAAATGTGAGAATTAACAGGCTGTGCGTATTTCATTTTCACTTTTCTAACGAATAAATTTGGAAATATGTAGATGTGAGAATGTGAGAATTAACAGCCTATGCGTATTTCATTTTCATATTTTCTAATGAATAAATGTGGAAATGTGAGAATTAACAGCCTTGGACGTATTTCATTTTCACATTTTCTAATTCTCATATTTTCTAATTAAAAACCATTTCCGGAATCTCCCCTTCGATTATCAATTTCCCTGCTGTCTTTGCTTTTATTTCTTCCACCGTTACTCCGGGAGCGCGTTCGAGTAGTTTAAATCCTTCGGGTGTTACATCGAGCACGGCGAGGTCGGATACGATCTTCTTTACACAGCGTACGCCCGTAAGCGGTAAGGTACAAGCCGGTAATAATTTCGATTCCCCTTTGGGATTACTGTGCATCATGGCCACGATAATATTTTTGGCACTGGCCACCAGGTCCATCGCTCCTCCCATTCCTTTCACCATCTTTCCAGGTATTTTCCAATTAGCAATATCGCCCTGGTCACTTACTTCCATCGCACCGAGTACCGTGAGGTCCACTTTGCCAGCCCGTATCATCCCAAAGCTGAGTGCCGAATCGAAGAACACGGAGCCCGGCACCGTGGTGATGGTCTGCTTACCCGCATTGATCAGATCCGGATCTTCCTGCCCCTCTTCGGGAAAAGGCCCCATACCCAATAATCCATTCTCACTCTGCAATACCACATTGATGCCCGCCGGAATATAATTGGCTACCAGCGTAGGTATACCAATGCCCAGGTTTACATAATACCCGTCCCGCAGTTCTTTTGCGATGCGCTGTGCGATTTGTTCTTTGGTTAATGCCATAACTACTAATTTGCTAATGTGCTGATGTGATAATTAATGTGAGCATGTGGAAATGTGAGAATTAAATACAGGGCGAATGGCTCAGGCTTTTTTTTGCACAGTGCGTTGCTCGATGCGCTTTTCATATTTTTCTCCCTGGAAAATGCGGTGTATATAAATGCCGGGTGTATGAATCATATCCGGATCGAGGGTGCCGGCCGGTACCAGTTCTTCCACTTCCGCAATGGTGATCTTTCCCGCCATCGCCATCAGCGGATTAAAATTACGGGCCGTGGCTTTATACACCAGGTTGCCATCGGTATCCCCCTTCCAGGCTTTTACAATGGCAAAGTCTGCATCAAATGCATATTCCATCAGGTAATCTTTGCCATCGAAATTTCGTACTTCCTTACCCGCAGCCACCTCGGTGCCCACACCGGCAGGTGTATAGATGGCCGGCATGCCATATCCGGCTGCCATACAGCGGGTGGCCAGTGTACCCTGCGGTATCAGTTCCACTTCCAGTTCGCCACTGAGCAACTGCCGCTCAAACTCAGCATTCTCGCCCACATAAGAAGAGATCATTTTCTTCACCTGTTTTTGCTGCAGCATCAGGCCGATACCAAAATCATCCACGCCTGCATTGTTGGAAATACAGGTAAGCCCCTTGGTGCCTTGTTTTACCAATGCAGCAATACAATTCTCCGGTATACCACATAATCCAAATCCTCCAAACATGATCGTAGCCCCATCCGGAATATCCTTTACTGCTTCTGTTGCATTCAATACCTGTTTATTCATGCTCAATAATTATACTTCAAAATTAGTGAATGGTACCCTATGAAAAATAAATGCGGGAAAATACAGCGATAGAGAATCCTATCCGTTTTTGGGGCGCTTGAAAAAAGGGCGGGTGGTATCACCCATTACACGCCGGGGCACCACACGGGGCTTTACCTGCGGGGTATCTGAACCGGTCTGGAGGGTAGTATCAGCAGGCAGCACTGTTTTACGGGTGGTATCCGGCAATACCGGAGCGGTGGGTGCAGCCACACTCATTTTACTGATGGAATCCATCAGGGGTTGCAACTGACCGGGATGGGATCGGTAATACGCGAAGCTGCGGCTGAATTCTTCCCTGTCTATTCTGTGCAACCGGAATACCTGCGAATAGATCCGGATGCTTTCTTTGTCTTTATCTTTCGTCGTATCCCGGCTGAATACATAATCTGCGAGAAACTGATCGGCCCGCATCATATCCCATAGTACCGCTTCCATCCTGTGAGGTGGCAATACATCATCGGGTATGCGCTCTCCGGAAGAGCAACCCGCCAATATGATTATTATAAAACTTAAAACCGCAAGTGATCTTGTCATTTCAGTTCTTTGTAAGCGGCTGAATTGGTAATGTCTAATCGGGTAAGCATGTCTTTGGCCCTTATCTTTTGTTCGGATGAGCCTTTGCTGAATATTTTTACGAGTTCGTTGCTCTTTCCCTGAAAAAATACCTGCATGATCATCGAATTGGGATTCTCATTGTTAACGGTATTCAGGTAATTGAGTCCGTTGAGCAGTCCCGCTCTGCCGGCCTCTTCATTCTCGTAAAATATATCCATACCCGAACGGTAGTAGGAATAAATGGCATCGTGTATGAGATTAAACCGGTTATTGTTCAGGTTCTCAGCCAGCCAATACCGGTTGCGGAGGCTTTCGAAGGACTTCCATCCGGTGATGTCTTTATTCTCCGGTGCATTGTTCACGATGTTCCAGGCTTTTTGAAAGTAGTTGTCGCCGCCCCGCAGGCTGAATGAATCATAATCGAGTCCGATGATGATGTTGGCGTAATAGGCGAGCAAGGCCGTAATATTAGCTACCAGCGGATCATTACCCTGCACCCTGTTTTCATTGAATTCTACCGGCTGAAACTCCACGTATTTGAACACCACATTATCATCAAGATAATTGAGCAGGGGAGAATCGTAGTTGGTATTGTAAACCGGTCTGGCTGCCTGTACGGTGAGTCGTCCTTTGAATACATTGTTGCCCAGGTCCTGTTCGATGGTGAGCAGGAAATTGCATTGTATGCGTTCCGATGGCTGAAATACATCATTGGTCCAGCGGCGGTTGTTCAGAAAATTAGTAAGTGCGGTTTGCAGCGTCATGAAGATCTTCTTATCTATTTGCGTGCTCACCTTACTGGTGATTACTGAAAAGCGGGCCTGCAATTCCTGGGCGTCTGCTTTTGCAAGGCAGATCATACATACGATTCCTGTAATTAATTTTTTAAGCATAATGCAGACGGATTATAGTATCAACAATATCTTTTGCCACTTCTGTTTTTGTTTTTGTATCAAAGGCTATCTCTTCCCCGGATTTGCTGAAAATGGTGATCTTATTGGTATCCTTTCCGAAGCCGGCACCTTCATCCCGCAGGGAATTGAGCACAATCAGGTCAGCATTCTTTTGTTGCAGCTTCCCTTTTGCATAGGCTGCTTCATTCGATGTTTCCAGTGCAAAGCCTACCAGTACCTGCTCCTTCCCTTTTATTTCTCCCAGGCTTTTCAGAATATCCCGGGTACGGGCGAGTTCCACCACCATCCCGGTATCTTTCCCTTCGGCCGTTGTTTTCTTTATTTTCTCTGTAGCAGTGTGTACCGGTGTATAATCGGCCACTGCTGCCGCCATTACAGCGATATCAGCAGCCGGAAACAGTTCATGGCAGGTTGTATACATTTCCGCTGCGGTATTCACCCTGCGTACGGCAATGCCTGTGGCAGGCATTTCCAGATTACCCGGTCCCATGATCAGTGTTACGTCCACACCCCGTTTATACAATTCAGTAGCTATGGCCAGTCCCATTTTACCGGATGAATGATTGCCGATAAAACGAACCGGGTCGATGGGTTCGTATGTGGGCCCTGCGGTAATAATCGCCTTTTTACCCGACAGGGGGCTTTTCAAAAAAAAATGTTCCCGGAGATAGTCCATTATCTGCTCAGGTTCTGCCATACGGCCGTCGCCAAATAAACCGCTGGCGAGTTCTCCCTTTTCTACCGGGATAACATGATTGCCGAACGATTGCAGTTTATCAAGGTTCGCCTTTGTAGTGGGATGGTGCCACATATCTTCATCCATGGCCGGTGCTACCACTACCGGGCAGGTAGCGGAGAGGTATACGGCGAGGAGCAGGTTTTCGCATTGCCCATGTGCCATCTTAGCGAGTGTATTGCAGCTCAGGGGTGCTATCAGCATGATATCGGCCCAACGGCCCAATTGCACATGATTAGCCCAGCTTACTCCATTGGAAATATCCATGAGCACTTCATTTTTGCTGAGAGTGCTCAGGGTAAGCGGGGTAACAAAATCGCTTGCAGAGGGCGTCATGATCACCTTTACCGATGCGCCAGCCTTTACGAGCAGACGTACCAGGAAGATTGATTTATAAGCAGCAATACTGCCCGTAATTCCCAATACTATTTTTTTGCCTTGCAGCATATTTATCAAAAATACAGTTTCTGGCGGTTTTGTTTTGCCAATTTCATTTAACGAAGGCCGGATATATGAAATAACAAAAGCGGCCGGGGATTCCGGGCCGCCTTGAATGCGTTCAGATGTCACTTAATCAATGTGGATCAGCTAAAAAGCTCATCATCTCCTTTGCGGAAATACACTTTATCGTCCATGAATTCCTGGGTAGCCAGTAATGCCGGGTTGGGCATACGCTCATAGGCACGGGAAATCTCAATCTGTTCTTTATTTTCATGAATTTCCTCGAGGCTGTCGGTATGGCTGGCAAATTCTTCCAGTTTATTATGCAGTTCCTCTTTCAGGGAAATATTGATCTGGTTGGCTCTTTTACCCACAATAGAAATGGATTCATAGAGATTGCCCGTTTTGGCCTTGATATCGTCAAGGTTGCGGGTTTCCACATTGTTGGTAATGCCGGCGCTAAGCTGGCGTCTTAATTTACTCATTGCCTGTTTTTTTTATTTTTTTGCGATAAGCTCAGGTATTCATCTGCCTGCTTCTTCAGTTTACTATCCGGGAAGCGATCGCTGAATTCGTTGCATTCGTTGATCACCTGGTCAAAACGTTCTGCCTGTTTTTCTTCCACACTCAATTCTGCAAAGCGGTAGTAGGACTTAATGATCATCAGTTTGTATTCATCGGCCCTGTCGGACTCGGGATAGTTGTTGAGCAGTGTGGCAAAGGTTACGCCGGCGGCCCTGAACTGTCCCAGATCAAAATAGAGCAGTGCGCTTTTATAATCTTTATATTCCATCTTCGCTCTGCACTGATCAATGATCTCGGTCGCTTCTTTATTTCTAGCAGAGCCCGGATGGGTGTTGATGAAGGTTTGCATCATACCCATGGCTTTGGCCGTATTGGTCTGATCAAGTTCTGCTTTGGGTGATTGTTTATAGAAGGAATACGCCCTCATATAATCCACCTCTTCTGCTTTTGTACTGTTGGCAAAGATCTCCAGAAAACTTTTGAACAGGTTTTCTGCGTTTGCATAATCACCCTGGTAGTAGGCACAGTAAGCGTATTTATAATAAATATCTTCAAACTCCTTACTGGCTTTATAATAAGGCATGATATCCTCGTAGATCTGCTGCGCCTTGGAATATTTCTTCTTTACAAAATACTGTTCCGCAATGCGTAGTTTAAAATCCGGGTCGGGGTTCTTCAGGATCTTACTGAGGCTTCGGCTGCTTTTGCAGCCTGTGATAAGCACGGCAATGAGTAATATCCATCCGAACCTGCGCGCCAGGCTGATACCATTATTTTTTACCGCAAGGGCTGTACTGTTCATAAAGGTTTGCAAAGTTAACTGATACCGGCAAATCTTGCGCAAAAAAGATAGGTGGCCAAAATAAGGTCGTTAAGGTTTTGATAAAGGGCTGGGTTATAAGAGGTAAGGGGCGGGGCGGGTCATTGAAAGGTATATTCTCCCCGGCAATTTTAGGTTTTAGATTTGGGGTTTTCGATTACACCCCTTCCCCAGCCTAAGGTGTTTATCAATAAAAAAACCCTCCCGATGAATCGGGAGGGTTATAAGCAAAAAGTATAAATCTTAATTCTTACGCAGGTTGGGGTGCGGGGGTTCTACGGTGTTGGGTCCGTCTTCGCCTTCAGCAGCAGGGCGGAGGTCAACAGTATTGCAGTCGCCACCTTCCTGACCATAGTTGAAGATAAAGCGGTCAGCACTTACGCCTTCTTTATCAACCATGTGGTTGATAACAGCGTTTACGTGATCCCAGCTCAATTGTTGTTGCTTCTTATCAGAGGAGCAATATCCGATCACCACTACTTTACAACCGGGGTTGTTGCGCAGTTTGGCAGCAACGGTTGCAAGAACTGCTTTAGCATCATCGCTCAGCTTGTTAGAGTTGGCTTTGAAAGCTACGCTGGGTAATGCACCCAGATTAGCAGCGCAGGAATTGTCTTTACCGCCACCTTTGCAGCAGGGGCATTTTTCAGGATCGGGGCAAGGAGGAGGAGGACATGTACCAACACCATCAGCATCAACAGGCTGACAAGTAGTAGGTGTAATGAGCTCTTTATCCTTACAATCAGGTACACCATCACCATCAGTATCTTTAGATACACCATGGCTGTCAACAGGGCAACCTGCGGGTGTTTGCTCCTGGTCGAACTGGTCTGTAACACCGTCGCCATCGCTATCAGGCAGTACGGGTTTGGGCAGACGCATCAGGCGGGGGTTGCGGATTTCGCTGTAAGCGTAATCCAGCGGGTTGAGCCACCAGAGGGGTTCAACAGATTTAGCACCCAGATTGATATTCAGACCAAGGCTGAGGAAATTATAAGAATCGAAATCGCGGGTCAGCACGGCATCACCCCATGCTTGTTCCTGCCATCTTTGACCATCGAGCAGGTCATCTTTGATGAATGTCCAGCGATCTTCCAGTGCGATATTGAGGCGGTTGTTCAGTTTGAACGCGATACCCATACCGATTGTACCGGAAGGTTTGAATGTTTTGTCGAACAGTTTTGGACGACGCTCTCCCTGATTTTCAGCAGGAGTCTCGTAAGAATCATCCATCAGGTTCTTCAACTCTTTGATTTTAGACTTCCTGTTGTCATAAGATGACTGGGGGATAGAGTTAAAATCATACTTAGTGGCACCGTTCAGGGCGTTCACTTTTGTATCATATACAGAACCACCGATACCGGCAAATCCGTACACATTAAATCCGGTTTTGGATTTGTGGAAACGGATGTTGTTCAGGGTGATCACACCTTCCAGTGAGAGGTCCTGTACTTTTGTTTTGTAGTTGTAATAAATATTCTCAAACGGAGTGGTGGTCAAACCGGTTTTAGAAGAAACGATCTGACGAACATTACCAGGACCATTTACAGCAAGAGGAGCAGAATAAGACTGACTGGCTCCTAAGCCGTTGTTGTTCCATGCAGTGTTTTTTGCATAGTTGCTTGTAGTTCTCCAGGCCTGTCCTCTGCCAATACCATACATATACTCCAAGCGCATGGAGAAGATGTAACCAAAGGATTTTCTAACGTGTGCACCGAAACCAGGAGAAAGGAATACCGCAGGGATATCACCACTTACTTGAAATAATCCACCTTTGATACCAATTTCCCATTGGTTACGGGGTTTTGCGGGGAAATTGTAAGTTCCGTTCAAAAACTCTGAATGCTGAGGCATTCTTTTTTTCGTAATAAGAGAAGAATCTTTTACGTCATAACTGGACCCTACTCTCTGAGAGTACCCGTAAGACGCTAACAGACATAACATGCCTGCCAGTAAAATGTACTTTTTGCTTGCCATAACTAAGGATTAAGATTTGTGAACAATGTCCTAAATAATATGCAAAAATAGAAATTGAGGATTAATTACCAAATTTTTAGGATAATTAATTTATTCCGTTGCTTGCTATTTTTCAATTACTTAGTCAATTTTTGAGTCTATTTTGTTGCATTGGCTTTGAATTATTTTTTTGACCGTAAATTGCCCCGTTTTAAAAAATGCAACTACCCACTCATCTGATCAGCGCCGAACTTCAAACATTTGAAGCCCGGTTTAGGGATGCCATGCGCAGCAATGCCCCCCTGCTCGACCGCATCATGCGCTATGTGGTAAAGCGAAAAGGGAAACAGCTCCGGCCTATGTTTGTGCTGCTTTCGGCCAAGCTTTGCGGCCCCGTGTCTGAACAGGCTTACCGGGCGGCTTCCCTCGTGGAACTGCTTCATACTGCGACACTTGTGCATGATGACGTGGTGGACGATTCCATGGAAAGAAGAGGCTTTTTTTCGACCTACGCCCTCTGGAAAGCCAAAGCCAACGTACTCATCGGAGATTACCTTTTGGCCAAAGGACTGCTGCTTTCCCTGGACAATAATGACTACCGGATCCTTCACATTTTATCCGACGCCGTACGGAAAATGAGTGAGGGTGAATTGCTCCAACTGGAGAAAGCCCGGAGCCTGAATCTGAAAGAAGAGGTCTATTACGAGATTATTCGTAATAAGACGGCCTCCCTCCTCGCCTCCGCCTGTTCTGCCGGTGCCTGGAGTACCAGCCAGGACGAAGAAATAACCGAAAAAATGAGATTATTCGGCGAAAAGACCGGAATGGCCTTCCAGATTAAGGATGATCTGTTTGATTATGCCAGCGAAAATGTGGGCAAACCCACCGGAAATGACATAAAAGAAAAAAAACTAACACTTCCACTCATTTATACACTTAACAACACCAGCAAAGAAATACGCCGGAAGATCATTTACATTGTAAAAAACAATAACAACGACAAAGACAAAGTAAAATGGGTCATTGACCAGGTAGTGGAAGCCGGAGGCATTGACTATGCCACCCAAAAAATGAATGCATTCAAGGAGGAAGCACTGGCTGTACTGCGTCAATTTCCCGAAGGGCCTTACCGGCAGGGATTGGAAGATCTTGTATTATTTGTTACAGACAGGAAGTATTAATTTTTGATTACCCCTATGCAAAGAAGATGGAACATGCTGACTGCTGATGCAGTAAAACAAACGTCGCTGCAACAGTCGTTGAAGATACACCCTGTATTGTGCAAAATACTGGCACAACGGGGCATTGAATCATTTGAACAGGCCAAAGATTTTTTTCGTCCGCAATTATCTTCCCTGCACAGCCCATGGCTCATGAAAGATATGGATAAGGCGGTTGACCGTATACTCGTTGCTATTGACAAAGCTGAAAAAGTGCTGGTCTTCGGCGATTATGATGTGGATGGCACCACCGCCGTAGCTACGGTATACCAGTTTTTAAAGCGTATCCATTCACCCCTCGATTTTTATATTCCGCACCGCTATCGCGAAGGATACGGGGTTAGCAAGGCCGGGATTGAGTTTGCCCGGGATAATGGTTTTACACTCATTATCTCGCTGGATTGCGGTATCAAATCAGCCGATCTTATTGCCTATGCAAAAGAACTCGGCATTGATTTCATTGTATGTGACCACCATCTTCCCGATGAAGTATTGCCTCCCGCAATGGCGATCTTAAATCCGAAGCAAACGGATTGCCCCTATCCGTATAAAGAATTGTGCGGTTGCGGAGTTGGTTTCAAGCTCATTTCTGCGCTGGCAGAAAAAATGGATATGCATCCCGAAACTGTGTATGAATACCTTGACCTGGTAGCCACGGCCATTGCCGCAGACATTGTACCCGTAACAGGAGAAAACAGGATACTTGCCTTTCATGGTATAAAAAAAGCAAATGCAAAACCCAATCATGGTATAAAAGCACTGTCGAAACTGAGTGCATTTACAGGCGAACTGCATATCACCAATCTCGTATTCATGATCGCGCCACGGGTGAATGCAGCGGGACGAATGGATGATGCGCGCAAAGCTGTTCAGCTTTTTGTATCCGAATCTGAAGAAGAAGCCATGCACTATGCAGAAATGCTGCACAGTGATAATTCAGATCGCAAAGAAGCAGACAAGTCAATAACAGCAGAAGCGTTGGCACTTATCAGTGAGCATGCTGACTGGAAAGAAAGAAAATCAACGGTTGTTTTTCAATCGCATTGGCATAAAGGAGTAGTGGGTATCGTGGCATCACGGATTATTGACCATTATTACCGTCCAACTATTGTACTTACAAAATCGGGCGACTATGCAGCCGGCAGCGCCCGCAGTGTGCCCGGTTTCAATCTCTATGAAGCCATTCATGCCTGTAAAGAACATTTACTGGGATATGGTGGACACTTTGCTGCAGCCGGCATGACACTCGAACTGGATCAGGTGGATGCTTTTCGTGAAAAATTTGAAGCGGTGGTGGCCTCCACGATCGACCCGCAATTGCTCATACCAGAAATTGTGATCGACGCTGAAATAAGCCTGAAGGATATTAAACAATCCTTTTATGATATTCTTTGCCAGATGGAACCTTACGGCCCGGAAAACCTTCGTCCGGTATTCCTTCTCCGGAATGTGACCGATACCGGCTGGTCGAAAGTGGTGAAAGAAGAACACCTGCGTTTTTCATTGCGCCAGGAACATATGACCATTTCCGGTATTGGATTTGGTATGGCAGAAAAAATACATTTGTTACAACGAAAACAACCGGTGGATATCATTTGTACCATTAATGAAAACCAATGGAACGGAGAGAATTCGTTGCAATTGAGGGTATTGGATTGCAGAACAGTTGATTCAACTCTTTGACCCTTACCCTTACATAGCATTTACCATTAACGGCTGATTGTTAATAAATAATTTATCCGCACTTATCAGGCGGAAGGGCATACGTGTTTACTTTTGTTCTTCAACCTAAAAGAGCGACATGAGAAAACTTTACCTGTTTTTGACAGCTTCCCTATGCTATTTTATTTCCCACTCTCAAACCACGGTATTCAGCGATGATTTCAGCACCAACAGCAGTGCCACATTCACCACGTCTGGTGCTATCGGTGCCAGTGCCTGGAATGTGCTGGTGCCCAATGCTGACTGGGGGGCACGCCGAAACACGAGTCCTGCTCAATTGGAACTCTCCAATGATGCAAGTGCTACTGCTAATGCCAATGGATGGGTACTAGCCAGTACCAATACCGCCTCTTTTTTGAGTCCTTACAACACTACCCTTAGTTCCAATACGGGTGCTGTAACCTGGAATCTCAACATGCGGCAGATTCGTCCGGATCCGGCGGGTCTCGCGTCCGGCAGTTATGGCGTTGCTTATATTCTTGCCGGTACGTCCAACACCAATAATAATACAGGTTCTGGTTATGCAATTGCATTGGGTCAATCCGGTGCCACCGATGCTATCCGCCTTATCTATTATACTGCGGGAATATACACGTCCACCAATATTCTTGTTTCGAATACTGCAGGGCTTACCGATTTTGGCGCTGATTATATCAGCGCAAGAGTTGTATATACGCCATCTACCAATACATGGGAATTACTGTTGCGAAACGATGGTGCTACAGCCTTCGCAGATCCCGCATCCGGTACTTTAGTTTCGCAGGGCACAGTCGTACATTCTACTGGTACCGGCACAGCGCTTGGTATCATGGGTGCTTTCTGGAACGGCTCTACTGCTGCCAACCAAACATCTTTCTTTGATAATATTTCTGTTATTGTGAACGCATCTGCAAGTAACTCCATTGCTGTGGCAGCGGGTACGAATGCTGGCGAACCTGCCACTGCTGGTTCGTTCACGGTGAACTTTACACCTGCCACCACCGGTATTACCACATTCGATTATGCATTTACCGGTACAGGCACGTTCAACACCGACTATACTGTTACACTGTCGGCAGGAGCCTCCCCCTCCCCTTTAACCACAGCAAGCGGCACCATAACGGTTCCTTCATCTGTTTCATCTGTTACCGTTACCATAACGCCTATTGACGATGCGACCCTGGAGGGAGCAGAAACAGTTACGCTTACTTTATCAAACCCCGGCGGTGGCTATTCCATCGGCACACCTGCTGCCAGTATTTCTATTTCAGATGATGAAACACCCAATACTGTTTCTGTTGCAGCCGGCACAGCAAGTGCAGAGCCGTCTACCAATGGAACATTCACATTAAATCTTTCTGCACCTGCTCCTGCAGGTGGCGTAACTGTTACCTATTCATTCAGTGGTACGGCTTCCCTCGGTTCAGATTTTACCGATGCGCTCAGTGGCTCCATCACTATTCCGCAAGGGCAAAGCACGGGTACCATTACGCTAACAACGATCAATGACCAGGTTCAGGAAAATGATGAGACAATCAATATAACCCTGAATACAGTCAATGCATCGTATGTAATTGCTACTGCAACTGCTTCCATCAATCATACCGATGATGGTGATATCAATGCGATCTCATATACAGGCGTTACCTATACACAGGATTTTAATACACTTGCCAACAGCGGTACTTCCACCAGCAATGTATCCGGATGGGGTTTATCCGAATCCGGCACCAATACCAATTTCTCTTATGTAGCCACGGATGGCTCCGCCAACTCCGGCAATACTTACAGTTTTGGTACCGGTACCAATGCCGACCGTGCATTTGGCGGATTACGTTCAGGAAGTTTGGTTCCGATCGTCGGCGGTAAATTCATAAATAATACCGGTGCCAGTATCAGTTCACTGATTGTATCCTATACCGGTGAACAATGGCGCTCGGGTGCTACAGGCCGTGTAGACAAACTGGATTTCCAATTCAGTACCGATGCCACTACTTTGGCCAATGGCACCTGGACCGATGTAGATGCGCTTGACTTTACTTCGGTTAACAATGCTGCTACAGGTGCACTCGATGGTAATCTGGCAGGTAACCGCACGCTAAAAGTGTTTACGCTGAATGGTATCTCCATTCCTGCAGGAGCAACTTTCTTCTTCCGATGGATTGATTTCGATGCTTCCGGTGCAGATGATGGTTTGGGTGTTGATGATTTCTCCTTAGCACCCGGCTGTACCCCTCCCACTAATCAGCCTACCGCTTTATTACTTACACCGGCATTAACATCCATCAGTGGTTCATTCACCGCTGCATTACCCGGCACCAATCCGGCAGATGCATACCTCGTCGTAATGAGTACCTCTGCATCATTAGGAGCTTCTCCTTCCAGTGGTACAGCGTATGCGATCGATGATGCGATTGGTAATGGCACCGTGGTTTCTATTGGCAACAGCACTTCATTCACCGTGAACGGGCTTGCACCTTCCACCACGTACTACTTCTTTGTGTTTTCAAATATTGCTGCCAGCAATTGTTATAATATCACAAATCCGCTTACGGGAAATATTGCTACACTCAGTCCGCCGCCCTGTACTGCACCCACGCCCCAGGCCACCCTACTTTCGACCAATACTATTACCGGTACATCTATAGAGCTTACCTATAACAGAGGTGGTGGCTCCAACATTCTGATCGTGGCAAGAACGGGCAGCCCGGTTAACAGTAACCCGATCAACAGTATCAACTATCCGGTAAGCAGCCAGATCGGTACAGGCAATTTTGTGATCTACAATGGCACAGCGAATACATTTACGTATTCCGGTCTTACCCCGAACACAACCTATTATTTTGCTTTATATGAATACAACAGTGTTGATTTCTGTTACAATGCAGCAGCACTTACCGGCAATTTTAATACGGCTTGTGTAAATCCGGTAAATGTAAATGCACTCAGTACCACACCCGGCAATGCCAATGTACAGGTAACCTGGACATTGCCCAATGCATCCTGCTACGACGAGATCATTGTAGTGGCATCAAACGCATCGGTACCAGGCGTGGGAGGGGATTACCCCGCCCCTGCCAATGCGACCTATGCAGGGCCCAATCAGGTGGTATATCGGGGCACAGGTACTAATGTAACCGTAACAGGCCTCACCAATGGTACCACTTATTTCTTCCGTGTGTTTACCAGACTGGGCGGCAATTATTCCAGTGGTGTACAAACTACCGGAACACCCTTTGATCCCGCATCTGGTTATTTATATCTTTTTGGCAATCTGCATGCGCATTCCAGTTATTCTGATGGCAATAAGGATAATCTCACCAAAATTCCTGCTGATAATTATGCGTTTGCCAGAGATGCACTTTGTATGGATTTTCTTGGATTGTCGGAACATAACCATGCTGGTGCAGGTATGGCATTGAGCAATTATGCATTGGGCTATAATCAGGCCAATGCCATCAACGGAGTAGTGGGAGGTGTTAATGGTAATTCCATCGTAACCTTATGGGGCATGGAATGGGGAACTATCAGCGGTGGCGGTCACGTATTAGTATATGGATTTGATGACCAGTTGCTTGGCTGGGAGGCAGGCAATTATAATATACTTGTTCCTAAGAGTGATTATACTGCCCTTTTTTCAACCATCAACGGGCAACCGGGTGCTTTTGGTTCTTTAGCACATCCTAATACATCAGACTATAACAATATCGCCGGAACAGCCTATGATGCAGCGAAAGACAACGCGATCGTAGCCACAGCGGTGGAAAGCGGGCCTGCCTTTTCAACAAACGGTACATTCCCGTATAATGATTTCCCCTCTCAACTTGCATACCTTGGTTATTATAAAACCATGCTGGCAAAAGGATATCGAATCGGAGCAAGTATGGACCAGGATAATCATAACATGACCTTTGGTACTGCCAACGGAAACAGGCTGGTGGTGCTGACTGCCGCCAAAACACGGTCAGAACTGATGAATGCCATGCGCAGTATGCGTTTCTATGCTTCGAATGATTGTAATGCCCGCGTGGATTATAAACTGAATGGCAATGTAATGGGAAGTTCTGTTACTGCCAGTGGAGTACCATCCATAACTTTAAGTGTAACTGATCTGGATGCAGAAGATGCAGCCACTATTGAAATCTGGGGCGGACAAGTTAATGCGGCTGTTCCGGCAGCACCGCTAAAATCCTATGCTGCACTGAACAGTATCAGTTTCAACAGCGGTAATGCGGAAAACATACAAGCGGACCTAACCACGTATTATTATTTTGCGATCATTACGCAGACAGATGGTAACAAAATCGTTACCTCTCCGATCTGGTACACGCGCAGTGATATTACGCTGCCTGTAACGCTGGTCAGTTTCAATGCGATGTATATCCCTGCTAATGAATCGGTATTGCTGAAATGGACAACGGCCCAGGAATTTGATTCAAAAACTTTTGCTATTCAGCGATCCAATGATTTTGGCGCGACCTTTACCACAATCGGCACGGTAGCGGCCGGGGGTACTACCACCAGTGCACGCAATTATCAGTTCACTGATTTCCATCCGATGAAAGGACGGAACCTTTACCGGTTGCAGCAGATCAATACTGACAATTCATTTGATTATTCCAGAATTGCTTCTGTAACAGTTGCCGATAAGGGGCAGGTTGACTATTTCTCCCTGTACCCCAATCCGGTATCCGGTGGATATACATATATCTACCCTTCCATGAATAGTGTATCTGGCAATGCCACTATTTTGCTGACCGATGTATCAGGCAAAACGGTGAAAGCGACCAATCTTACTTTCAATGGAAATTCACCGGTGAAATATGAATTACCGGAGGTGAAAGCCGGTATCTACTTTGTAAAGATCATTTCTGCCGATATCGTTACCACGCAAAAATTGGTGGTACAGCGTTAAAGGCACACGGCTTATACGATTATTTCACTTGTATAAAATAAGCTGCAGGAAACAATTCCTGCAGCTTATTTTTTGCAGCCAATTCGGGTTAACGGGATAAAAAAGAGTTGGCTGTACACTCGTTTTTTGCTGTATAATTACGAAAATACAGAAGCCGCTTTTTACTTACTTTTGCGGCCGGAATCAACCTTTTAACCAAACTATTTCCAACCCTTCTCTTCAATTTTTTACCATGAGAAAACACTTCCTGTTTGGCCTGTTACTCCTGCTTTGTTGTACGGGTGTAATGGCACAAATTTCACTTACCGGCGGATCCTATACACAGGATTTCAATACGCTGTCGAATACCGCAGCCAGTACCAACAATGCACTTACCATCCCCGGGTGGCTGATGAATGAAACCGGTGGTGGTGCCCGCGACAATGAACTGTATGCCGTAGATCCGGGAGGCTCAAATACGGGCGATACCTACAGTTATGGCAGTGCAGCGTCCACCGATCGGGCATTCGGGGGCCTGCGTTCAGGTACGCTTATTCCCCAGATTGGTGCTTTTTTTACCAATAACACCGGCAGTACCATTACATCCCTCGATATAGCTTTTACCGGTGAACAATGGCGTTTAGGAACAGCCGGCAGACAGGACTCGATCGGATTTGAATATAGTACCACCGCCACCAGCTTAACTACGGGTACATGGACTACCGTTACGGCCTTAACATTTAGTACACCCACTACCGCCACTACCGGCGCCAAGGATGGAAATGCGGCAGCCAATCGTACGGCGCGTAACCATACCATCACGGGATTAAATATTCCGAATGGCGCTACTTTTTATATCCGCTGGACAGACTATGATGCAACGGGTGCTGATGATGGATTATCTGTGGATGATTTCAGTATCACTCCGGGCTCAGGTGCAGTTACCCCTGTTTTATCCATAAATGATGTATCACAAGCAGAAGGCAACAGCGGCCTTACCGACTTTGTATTTACAGTAAGCCTTTCTTCGCCAGCAGGTCCCGGCGGAGTAACGTTTGATATTGCTACGGCAGATAATACGGCTACCATTATCGGGAATGATTACTCGGGCAGATCCACCACCGGAGCAACCATCAGTGCAGGCAATACCAGCTATACTTTTACGGTACAGGTGGTGGGTGAAACCATACCCGAGGCCAACGAAACTTTTTTTGTGAATGTCACCAACGTTACCGGAGCTACCGTAGCGGATGGTCAGGGAATCGGTACCATTATCAATGATGATGTTTCACTTACCCCTATTCATGATATACAAGGCCCCGGATTAAGCTCTCCGATCGTAGGTGCCACGGTAACCACATCAGGTATCGTTATCGGCAGACGTTCCAATGGATTTTTTATTCAGGAAACTGATCTCGGTGTGGATGCCGATCCGATGACGTCTGAAGGGATCTTTGTATTTACCAGCAGCGCACCGCCTGCTGCCGCTGCAATTGGAAACCTGGTACAAGTAACCGGTACTGTAACAGAATTCATTCCCGGGTCAGATCCCAACAGCCCTCCGCAAACTGAAATAACCAGCCCCTCAGTATTACTGCTGACCACCGGCAACCCTTTACCTATCCCTGTTACCCTTACAGCTGCCAATACAAATCCGGCGGGAAATGCGTCACAACTGGAGCCATTTGAAAATATGCGCGTGCTGGTAAATGGATTTAATGTAATCGCACCAACCGGAGGTTTTCTGACAGAGTCGAGCGCCACTTCTACTTCCAATGGATTATTCTATGGTGTTATTTCTCTGCCACGCCCCTTCCGCGAACCCGGTATCAATATTCAGGATCCTTTGCCATCCGGAGCGCCCGCCACTGTAACCCGGTGGGATGGTAATCCCGAAATAGTGGCGGTGGCAAGTAATGCACTCGGAGCACCTGTATTGGATGTTAATTCCGGAGCAACGGTCAACAACTTAGTCGGCCCGCTCGACTTCCGCAACCGCATATATACGATCGATATCGACCCTACCGTACCTGCTGTGGTAAACAATAATTCCCTTAGCTATTCAGCAGTGCCCACCCCCAATAGCAATGAGCTTACCGTGGGTTCATTCAATCTTCAGCGCTTTTATGATAATGTGGATGATCCCGGTGGTGATGCGGTGCTGACGGCTACTGCCTATAACAATCGCCTCAACAAAGCATCATTGGCCATTCGTAATGCACTAAATACTCCAGACGTACTGGGGGTGATTGAAGTGGAAAACCTGGCGGTGTTAGGAACACTTGCCAATAAGATCAATACAGATGCGGTGGCTGCCGGCGATCCAAATCCCAACTATACTCCCTATCTGATCGAAGGGAATGATGTGGGATTGATCGATGTGGGATTTCTGGTTAAATCAGGACGGGTAACTGTCAATTCCGTAACACAATTTGGCGCATTAACCACTTATATCAACCCCAATAACGGGTTACCCGAAACACTCAACGACCGTCCGCCATTGGTATTGGATGGCACATTCACCGGTGTTAGTTGCCTTACCAATAATAATTTCAAAGTGATCGTGAACCATCTTCGCTCCCTGAGCGGCGTAGATGATCCGATAGACGGAAACCGCATACGCACCAAAAAACAGCAACAGGCAGAATTTCTGGCGAACCTGATACAGGGTTTTCAGACTGCTGACCCAACTGTGAAAATCGTATCCGTTGGTGATTACAATGCATTTGAATTTAATGATGGGTATGTAGATGTGGTTGGTACGGTCAAAGGCACACCCACTCCCGCAGCCAATGTTATACTGGCTTCTGCTGACCTGGTGAACCCCAATCTGGTAAACCTGATTGATTCCTACATTCCCGTTCTGAAATATTCATACAATTTCAATGGAAGTGCGCAAACACTTGACCATATTCTGGTCAATAGCAATATGAGCTCCCGGGTTAGCCGCTTTGCCATCGCCCGGCTTAATGCAGATTTCCCGGAGGTGTTCCGCAATGATGCCAACCGGCCGGAACGTATCTCTGATCACGATGCCGCCGTTGCCTATTTCTCATTCCCGGCTACCACGCCTCCGGTACTCACCTGCCCCCTTAATACAACTGTTGCGGCTTGTCAAACACAGAGTGCAGTCAATACAGCGTTCGCCAACTGGCTGGCCACTGCATCCGGCTCCGGTGGAATAAACGGGGTACTGACCAACAATAATACCGGCGCCCCTTCTGCCTGTGGTGGTTCCACTACGGTGACATTTACCTATACTAATGATTGCAGCCCAACTACACAGACCTGTACCGCCACATTCACTGTAACGCCCCCGGCAACTGTGGTACTAACATGCCCTATCAATACAACGGTCGCATCCTGCCAGACACAAGCCGCGGTGAACACACAGTTTGCTGCATGGCTCAATACGGTTAGCGCTTCCGGTGGCTGCAATGGTGTGCTTACCAATAATAATACCGGTGCTCCTGCGGCCTGTGGCGGGTCCACCACCGTAATATTTAGCTATAGCAGCAGTTGCGCACCAACCAACACCTGTACTGCAACATTTACTGTGTCTGCACCGCCAACTATTTCTATTACCTGCCCTTCAGCACTTACTCTAAGTTGTGCTGCATCAGTGCCTGCACCAAACACAGCACTCGTAACAGTAAATGCCGGATGCGGAGTGGTAGTTACATTTGTAAGTGATGTGATCAGCGCACAAACCTGTGCTAACCGCTTTACAGTAACAAGAACATACCGTGCTACCGATGTGTGCGGTAATACTGCCACTTGTACACAGATCATTACCGTAAATGATCAGACACCGCCGGTGGTAACTTGTCCTGCACCGGTGACCGTAAGTTGTGCTTCTGCTGTACCGGCTCCGAATACAGCGCTGGTAACTGCCACCGATAACTGTGCCGGTGTGATCACCATCACCCATATCAGTGATGTGATCAGTGCACAAACCTGTGCAGACGCCGCCGGTGATTACTTGTCCGGCTGCACTGACTGTAAGTTGTGCATCTGCGGTACCTGCACCGAACACTGCGCTGGTAACGGCTACGGATAACTGTGGTGGTGTAATCACCATTACCCATATCGGTGATGTGATCACCAACCAGACCTGTCCCAACCGGTTTACCCTCACCAGAACTTACCGTGCTACCGATGTGTGCGGCAACTTCAGTGAGTGTACACAGGTGATAACTGTAAATGACCAAACCGCGCCGGTGATCACTTGTCCGGCTAATATAACCGTAACCACACCGGTGGGATCTTGTACTGCGGTGGTGAACTTTACCGTAACCGCTACCGACAACTGTGGTGCAGTAACCATCGTAAGCAGTCCTGCTTCCGGTACGGCCTTCCCGATCGGTACCACTACGGTTACCTCTACAGCTACCGATGCGTGCGGCAACAGCAGCACCTGTACGTTTACCGTAACCGTGCTGGATGCACAGGCACCTGTGATTACGGCACAGCCGCAGAACAGAGCGGTGTGCGTAGGCCAGAATGCTACGTTCAGCGTATCGGCTGTAACAGCACCAAGTGCAGGTGGTCCGCTGAGCTATCAGTGGCAGCAATGGAACGGATCAGCCTGGGTGAATGTGGCTGGTGCTACTGCAACAACATTTACGGTGAGCAATGTGACCCTCAGCATGAACACCAATACATTCCGTGTAGTAGTAACGGGTCTGTGTACTGTAGTTAATTCAAATGCGGCTACACTGACAGTGAATCCGGTGCCGTCGATCGCACTGACTGCCCCTGTGAACATCAATGGAATTGGCCTCTACCGGGCAGTATATACCGACCTGAATGGTTGCGTATCTGCAGCGGCAACAATTGCCATCGGAGCACAGCCGTCTAACAATCTGTGGGTATATCCGAACCCGAACACCGGAACATTCAACGTACGGTTCTTCAACCAGACCGGTGAACAGGTAACGCTGAAAGTATTCAACGGACTGGGCCAGGTGGTAAATACCCAAAGCCTGCCGCTGGGTGTGGCGTACAGCAACATCACCGTTAATCTGGGTAATGTACCTGCAGGAGTATACATCGTGAAGATCATGAACGGAACCGGCGCCGAACTGGCCGCCAAACGGATCGTGGTGAATCAACCATAAAAGATAGACAAATCAAAAAAAGCCCGTTTGTGATTGCAGACGGGCTTTTTTTTTATAAAAGATAACAGAGAAAAGATAAAAGATACAGCGTTGCGGTCGCTGGTGTCCGCACTATTTTCACTTAGCCCTTAACTATTCACCGGTTAACAAGGGAACAGATATGGTGTGCATGTAGAAGCTATTGGGTTGCAATTATTTGAAAACGAAACTCCGGCACCAGTATATAACAAACATAGAGTTGGGAAAAAAGGCCGATAACGAATATCACCAGCATTTACCTGCTAATTTTTATAAATTTCCGGCGTATTGCCACATCAGTAAAGGAAGACGTTAGTTTTTTGTCTTTGGCTCGTAAAGAAATTAAAAATCAGGTCAGTAATAGTTAAAGTGCTAAGAAAAAATATGTTCGGATACCCGACATTACATACATTAGCGCTCATACTAATGCAACACGCTGCAACTAGTGAAACTTTCAGCAGACATAAGACAACTTTACAATCCTATTCAACCGACAATAAAACAATCGGCTGATAATGTAACCTACGCTGAATTTTTGCCGGATTTAAAACTCCAACCTTATATTTATTGCTATTGGGAGCTTAAAACAAACCAAGCACTTAAAGAGCCATTCAACTATAAAGTAGTGGCTGACGGCTGCATTGATATTTTCTTTGAACTCAATAACCCACAGGATAATTTTGTAATGGGGTTTTGCAAAAAATACACAGAATTCCCTCTTGCTAATTCGTTTCATTATATTGGTGTACGGTTCTTTCCTACAATGTTTCCGCAATTTTTCAACACCAATGCATCCGAATTGAGTAACCGGTTTGAACATTTAAAGTTAGTTTCTCCCAAAACAGCTTCTTTCATTTCAGCTAATTTTGAACCACAACAAACCACAAGGCAAATCAAAGCGTTGTTTGACAATTACTTTTCAGAACTGATTGCTGGAATCAAATTTAACCAGGATAACAGGCTTTACGAATCCATCAATATCATACTTAAAAATTTTGGCGTGCTTAATATTGAAACTGATTTAAACACAGGCATCAGTCCAAGACAATTGCGCAGACTTTTTCAATTTTATGTTGGCGACACGGCAAAAACTTTTAGCAAAGTGGTTCGCTTTCAGAATATATTAAGGGCTAAGCCCTCTGTACAAAGTTTAAGAGAAAATAAATTATTTTTTGATGCTGGCTATTACGACCAGGCTCATTTTGTGAAGGAGTTTAAAAACTTTTATGGAGTAACCCCCTGCAAAGCGTTTCACAGATAAAATATGTCCGGTTTTTACAATGATTGACCTGGGATATTCCGGATTTTTGTTCTTCAATTCAAAAATCAAAATGACGAACTATTTCCTGACAGCATTTACTGTAGTTTGCCTTGCAGTAAACGCATTTTCACAAACTAATTCATCATTTAAAAATCAATTCAAAATGAAATTAAATGCGGGGATCGTAACGGAAAAATTAGCCGAGACAAAATCTTTCTATACCAAAGTTTTAAACTTTGAAATAACATTTGAAAACGAGTTCTATCTTTTGTTGCATACACCTGGCAAAGAAGCTGAAATCAGTTTTTTACTCCCAAACCACCCCAGCCAACAACCATTATTTCAAAAGCCTTTTGCAGGACAAGGAATGTATCTGACAATTGAAGTGGAAGATGTGGACAAAGTTTACAAGGAAATAAAAAAGAAAGGAATAGAAATCAAAATTGACATTCGCAACGAACCCTGGGGCGACAGGCATTTTGCTATTCAGGACCCAAACGGAATTGGCATTGACATAGTAAAGTACACACCGCAGGATAACTAGACCGGGAAGAAAAACGAGTTTCTGCCTTGGTGTATCTGCAATTAGAACTATGTGAATAGCGAGATGCCGGAGTTCCGGTCTCTGTGAATCTTATCTTACCCAAGCGTAGCAAGGGCTGGTGCCTGGAATCCGGATTTAAACTATTTATGAACATCAACCCGTTAACCCAAAATTGCTCACCCTTTGGAAAAAAAATCCCCCGCTGAACAGCACAAACTGGCTGCTGATCCCAAGTTTATTAATATTCTTTTGGTAATTATGAAATAACGGAAAAGAACGTTGAGCTTCTGAGTGAAAAATAAAAAATGGTGTAAGTGCGGTTTGTTGATTCGTGGAGAGTTAAACCCCGGCGTGCAAACTCCCCAACGGGTTTTTCCGGCAAATCACCTGATCACAAACCGCTGCATATCATATATTTGCGTAACAAAACCTGCCAGGGAAACAAGCCCCTGATTTCCCTTCGTTTTTTAGCCTCAAACCCTTATCTTTGCACCCCCAAATCTGTATTCGCAGATTCTTTCCGCCACGGCGGATTGTCCAATGGGATAAATCGAATTATTTAACCATCCTGACGGAAACGTCAGGGTAAAACAGGAAAAATGAACAATTACGAATTGATGGTGATCTTCACCCCTGTTTTGAGCGATGATGAATTTAAAGCTGAGCAAAAAAAATATGCGAAGCTGGTTACCGATGCCGGTGGCTCTATCGTTGCTGAAAACCCCTGGGGACTGAAATCACTGGCTTACCCGATCCAGAAAAAAACAACGGGTTTGTACTGGGTGCTCGAATACACGGCAGCATCTGAATTCAATGAAAAGCTGAAAATTCAGCTCTTGCGTGACGAAACAGTACTGCGTCACCTGTGTACCAAACTCGATAAATACGCCGTCGAGTACAATGCAAAAAAGAGAAGTGGCGTTAAGGCAGGAACCGAAAAAGCAGTGGAGGCTTAAGACATGGCAAAAAATGAAATAAAATACCTGACCGCCATTAAAAACGACAAGAGAGAAAAGAAATTCTGTCGTTTCAAAAAATATGGCATCCGCTACATCGATTATAAAGATGTGGAGTTCCTCAAAAAATTTCTGAACGAGCAAGGTAAATTATTACCCCGCCGCTTATCCGGAAACAGCCTGAAGTATCAGCGCAAAGTTTCTGATGCGGTGAAAAAAGCACGTCAGATGGCATTATTGCCTTACGTAACAGACCTTTTAAAATAACCTCACCCTAACTCCCGGATAAAACGGGAAGACAGTATTGCGATTGCAAAACTGGGTTGGTGAACAAAAAGCGAACAATGGAAATTATATTAATTCAAGACGTAGATAATCTCGGTGCAAAAAACGAAGTGGTAAAAGTAAAGAACGGGTATGCCCGTAACTACTTACTGCCCCGTCAACTGGCCGTAGAAAACAGCTCCAGCAACAGAAAGCAACTCGAAGAGCGGCTGAAGCAGGTGCGTAAGAAAGAAGAAAAAATGCTGGCGGAAATCAACAGCGTTATTGCTAAACTGAATGAGGCTCCCATTAAACTGGGCGCTAAAACTGGAACCAGCGGTAAAATCTTCGGCAGCATCACTTCTCTTCAATTGAGCCGCGGTATCCGTGAGCAAAGAGGCTATGAAATCGACAGGAAGAAAATTACTATTCCTGAAGATGTAAAAGAACTCGGCACATACAAAGCCACTATCGATTTTGGCAACAGTAAGAGTACTGAAGTTGAGTTTGAAGTAGTAGCTGAATAATTCTGCAAAACTTTATTTTAAAAGCTCCCATTTTCGGGAGCTTTTTTTTATGCCTGCTAACCAAAGGTGGCTGACCGGCAGGTTTTTACATAAATGATTTTAAATCAATTAGTTGAATAAAAAAAGGTGTTTTTTCTAAACACAGGGGCGAAAAAATGCGGAAATGTGGAAAAAAAATCCGTTATTTTGTCTTGCATTTGGTGCTCTTTCAGTTTCGTAAGTCCTGAACGTCTCGAAAAACCGTTGAATGTTCATTGGGTACTGCTACTGTTGACACTTTTATTTTTTTAAAACATCTCAAAATGAACATTTACGTAGGAAACCTCAGTTGGAATCTGAAAGATCAGGACTTGTCCAACCTCTTTGCCACCCATGGTGAAGTATCTTCTGCTAAAATCGTTACCGACAAATTCACTAACCGCAGCAAAGGATTCGGTTTTGTGGAAATGCCCAATGACGACCAGGCACAAGCAGCTATTGCAGCATTAAACGGCACCGAAGTTGACGGCCGTAACATTGTAGTTAACGAAAGCCGTCCCAAGCCTGAAGGCAGTGGTGGTGGTGGCGGTGGCTACAAGAAAAGAAGCTTTGGCAGCGGCGGCGGTGGCGGCGGCTACAAAGGTGGTGGCGGCGGTGGCGGCTACAAAGGCGGTGGTAACAAAGGCGGCGGCGGCGGATATAACCGTGACCGCGGTGGTTATAACAACGACTATTAATCTTCACAGATATATGTAGCTTTAAAAGTCTGGTTCGAAAGAGCCGGACTTTTTTTATTTCTTTGCAGGTATGAATACGCTTCCTTTACATTTCTCACCGGTAGTAGCCGGATGTATGAAATGGGGCCAATGGGGTGCCCGCTTTTCCACTGCTGCATACCTCGACATGATCCATACCTGCCTCGACCACGGTATTACCAGTTTTGATCATGCAGATATCTATGGCGATTATACCACGGAAGAAGAATTCGGGGCAGCACTCAAACAAATTCCGGGCAAAAGGGCCGCCATGCAACTCATTACCAAATGCGGTATTCAGATGCCCGTTGAAGCCAGACCCTCCTTTCAAATCAAATCATACAATACCAGCAAAGCATATATCATTGCCTGCGCAGAACGTTCGCTCAGGAATCTGCAAACAGATTATCTCGATGCACTCCTTATTCACCGGCCCGATCCGCTGATGGATCCGGCGGAAATAGCCGAAGCCTTTACCCAACTGAAGCAACAGGGTAAGATATTACATGCAGGTGTTTCCAATTTTACTCCATCTCAGGTGAATATGCTGCACACTTATTTTCCCGTGGCAATCAACCAGCTTGAAATATCGGTGGTGCATATGGATCCTTTTCATAATGGACAACTGGATCAGTGCATCGAAAAAAAGATAGTCCCCATGGCATGGGCCCCGCTGGGCAGCGGTGCCTTATTCAATAACGAACCGGATGAACGCAGTACGCGCATTCTGCAAACAGCCGCACCCCTGGCCACCAAATACCAGATTGAAGCTGACCTGATACTATTGGCCTTTCTGCATCGCCATCCATCGGGTATTGTACCCGTACTGGGCACATCGAAAGCCAGTCGCATCATCAGCGCCATGCAAGCTTCCGGTGTACGACTGGAAACCGAAGACTGGTTCCGATTATGGGAAGCTTCCGCGGGAAAACAAGTACCCTGATAGATGGTGAAAACCCGGCTGCCTACACGAAGAGCATTTATACAATAAACAACTGTTCGACTATTTGAATGCTATTCAAAAAAATATTCCGAATTGTGTAATTAGAAACACTTATTAGTGTTCAATTCTACCCCGCGTCTTACTTTTTTATTCTGTAAATTTGTATTTCTAACGCTTGCCTGAGATTTCATTCAGGCATTTTCCATCACTTCCACTTAATCATTCATTTGATGACTGCATGTGATCATGCGGAGGGATTACTATTTTTTTTCACTAAAACAGATAACATGAGAAAACCATTATTATTATTGCTGCTGCTGATCCCATTCCTGGGAATGAGCCAGCGCGTGGTAACCGGAAGAGTAGTGGACGGGGCAGACAAACAACCCCTGCAGGGCGCTTCCGTAGTATCCACCGCCAACCGTAAAGGAGCAAGTACCGACAAAGAGGGAAAATTTTCCATCCGGCTCGATGCTGTAGTAAAAGAACTGATCATCAGTTATACCGGATATGAATCACAAACCCTGTCACTGGATCCATCGGTCAATGAATATGAAATTCAATTGAAGGCAGGTGGCGAACAACAGGAAGTAGTGATCACCGGTACCCGCGCTGCAGGCAGGGTATCCACACAAACACCTGTGCCCGTAGACGTATTGAGTATTAAGGACCTCACCAAATCTGCTCCACAGGCCAACCTGAACCAGATTCTAAACTATGTGGCTCCTTCCTTTACCTCCAACACCATGACGGTGGCAGACGGTACCGACCATATCGATCCGGCACAACTGAGAGGCCTGGGCCCCGATCAGGTATTGGTGCTGCTCAACAGCAAAAGAAGACATACCTCATCACTCGTGAATGTAAATGGTACACCGGGACGCGGTTCTGTAGGTACCGACCTCAATGCCATTCCTGCTTTTGCCATAGACCGTATTGAAGTATTGCGCGACGGCGCTGCTGCACAATATGGGTCAGACGCCATTGCCGGTGTGATCAACGTAGTGATGAAAAAAGGCACGAACAAACTCGCGGCTTCCTTGTACACCGGCGGATATGTTTCTGCAGGTGCCAATGATCACCGCGGCGGACTGGATGGCGGACAAATACAACTTGATCTGAATTACGGTTTAAAAGCCGGTCGCAAAGGCGGCTTCGTAAATATTACAGCCAGCGGTATCATTCGTGATGAAACAAACCGGGCTACTGATTTCAATGGCGCTATCTACAATATTTATAACGCTATTGAAAAAAGAGCGGCCAATGGTGGCGTGAACCTGAGTGCATTGTTCAGCAATATCAATAATACGCCCAACACCACCCAGATCATCAATACCATCAAACAATATGCTCCGCAGGTAACCTACCTGACTGCTGCACAACAAACCAATATTCAAAATGCAGCCACTATCGCGGCCATGCAGGGATTACTGGGTACCAATGTTACCAATGATGAACTGAATTACCGGGGCCTCACCCGCCGCGATTTTAATATGCGTATTGGGCAGTCCAGATTGGGAAGCGGCCAATTATTTGCCAATGCTGAATTTCCATTAACGAAATCTTGGAAGGTTTATGCCTTCGGGGGCTTCAGCTACCGCAACGGTAATGCAGCCGGCTTTTACCGCAGACCCAATCAAAACAGAACATCCACCGAACTTTACCTTGATGGTTTCTTACCGGAAATCTCTTCTGATATCACCGATGGATCCATTGCTGCAGGTATAAAAGGAAAAACAAAAGGCGGCTGGAATATCGATTTCAGCAATACACTCGGACAGAATAAATTCCAGTATACCATTAAGAATACGGTGAACACTACGCTCGGTGTAAAATCGCCAACCGAATTTGATGCGGGCGGTTTGTCCTTCCTGCAAAATACGATCAACCTCGATGTATCAAAGCCGCTGAAAGTACTCGCAGGGGGTAATATCGGGCTGGGTGCTGAATTTCGATTAGAAAATTACCAGATCGATGCCGGTACACAAGACTCCTATGAGCGCTATGATATTTTCGGCAATCCTGCCACACCCACCACGCCGGCTAATTTGCTTCCCACTGATTTCTTTGGCAGTGCAAGACCAGGTGGTGCACAGGTATTCCCGGGATTTCGTCCGGAGAATGAACTCAGTGAAACGCGCAGCAATTTTGCCGCTTATGCTGATCTCGAACTGAATATCACCAATGCATGGCTGGCAGAAGGTGCCATACGTTTTGAAAACTATTCCGACTTCGGTTCTACTTTCAATTATAAATTCGCTACCCGTATCAAAGCTGCTAAAGGACTGAACCTTCGTGCTGCTGTAGCTACAGGATTCCGTGCTCCTTCCCAGCAACAGAAATACTTCAATGCCACTGCTACGCAATTCATCGGTGGTGTACCTTTTGAAGTGGGTACATTCCCCAATACATCCAAAGCAGCAGAAGTATTGGGCATTCCCAAATTGAAACAGGAAGAATCATTCAGTGCCAGTGCCGGATTCACCTATAAATTACCGGGCACTGCACTCACGATTACCGTAGATGGTTATTATGTAAAAATCAAAGATCGTATTGTGCTTACCGGACAGTTTTCCCGCCCTTCGGGTATTGTAACCGGCAATCAACTTGTATTGCAGCAAGCGTTTGACGCAGCCAATGCCAGTGCCGCCACTTTCTTTACCAATGCTATTAACACCGAATCAAAAGGAATCGACTATATCGTAACACATCAGTTCCGTTTTGAAAAAGACGTTCGGTTGAAAACGGATCTCGCCGGAACGGTATCATTTACCCAGCGTATTGGCGATATCAAAGCTTCCGATATTTTGAAGAATACCGGCAACCTCAACAACTATTTCAATGAGGCCAGCCGTATCTATCTGGAATCAGCCGTACCCCGTTCCAAATTATCATTGATGAATACATTGACCATTCGCAAACTGGATTTCTTTATCCGTCAGACTTATTTTGGTAAGGTAACCGATCCAAATACCACCGATATCAATGGAGATGGTATTGAAGAAGGTGCATTTATCAATGGTCAGTTTATTGCGGTAGAACATCCGGTATGGGGAGCCCGTACCATTACGGATTTTTCGGTGGGTTACGAACTTTGCAAAAACTGGAGAGTGACCCTGGGTGCCAATAATATCTTTGATATTTATCCGGACAGGAATTTTAAAACGCAGACGGCTGCAAGACCTTTATTAGCCGGCGGCTATAGTGCGCCTGCTACCATTGATCTCAGCAACAACAACCAGTTTGAATATTCCCGTAACGTTTCTCAATTCGGGTTCAACGGACGTTTTCTGTTCCTGCGACTCAACGTAACATTGTAAGTAATTATCTGAACTATTTTTTCCAGGGGATGAATTCAATTTCATCCCCTTTTTTTATATCATCCGGCAATGGCTTCCGCTGCTTCTTCGCCGGTGTTAATAGCCCCTTCCATAAAGCCCTGCCAATCGGCCAGGTGTTCGCCGGCAAACAAGGTAT
>JAPLEH010000060.1 GCA_026391455.1 Bacteroidota bacterium | reverse complement strand
TGACCAGCATTTTCAAAAACATTTGGATTCAAATCATTCGCCCTTTATCTTTGCAGTCCGAAAAAAATGGATCGGTAGTTCAGTTGGTTAGAATGCCGCCCTGTCACGGCGGAGGTCGCGGGTTCGAGTCCCGTCCGGTCCGCAAAATTTAGCTCAAAAGCGCAATAAGCCCCTAAAATGCAAGTTTTAGGGGCTTATTCATGAAAATCCCCTCCAAAATACCCCAAACGACTCTAATCTCAAGATGCTGATTCTGGCATTAGGTTAAAAATGCAACATCGGAAGTCCGAATTCGGCTGAAACCTGCTCCCAGTAATGGATTCAGATTTTGAACATCCTCCCTGACGTGTCGGCATACAAGTATTTTTAGCCAGTTAATTTCTTGAGTTATGGAAAAAGGGTAAGTATCATGTTTTATAGCAAAAAGACCGGCAGGAAAGGTGGAAAATCACTACCCATTTACATGCGGGTAACTATCGGGGGACGGCGGTTTGAAGTCAATTCAAACAGGTATGTGGAACGGTAAAAATGTTCTTCAGAAGCCAAGAAGGTCAAAGGCAATACCGAAGAAGCAAGAAATATTAATCACCAGCTCGATATTATGAGGCAGCAGGTATATGATTACCAGAGGATCGTGATGCGGGAAGGGCATGTTTTTACATAAGAGATTTTGAGGAGTAAAAGGCTTGGCATCGGCGAAAAAATGCACAGTCTAAGTGAGGTATTCAAATACCAAAATGAACAACTTGAAAAGCTGAACGGCATTGATTGTTCAAAAGCTACTTTTACTAAGTATCGCACCAGCCTTGATGATATCATTGCCTTGATAAAATGGAAGTACCAGAAATTAGATATGGAGATAGCATCAATCACCTACAGTTTTAATACAAATTTTGAGTTCTGGTTGAAGAGTGAAAAGAAATGCAATCATAACAGTACGATTTAATACTTAAGGAATGTAAGGAAGATCATTAACCTCTGTAAAAAAAATGGCTGGTTACACCCGCTTTCGACTCTATGGCGGAAATTGGCTACCAGGAAATAGTATGCTAATCGTTTAAAAATCAATAAGAAAGTTGCTTGAATATATTACGAATCTTGGCCTTTATTCTGCGATCGTTACAATTCTTTGACTTTTCAGCAAGAAAATTCATATAATGTTTTTATATTTTAAGTAACTTTATAGTGTTCTTTGAAATCGTGTGGACTTCCCAAGGGCAACTTTGTATTTCTTCACTAAACATAAAATGCCGATGAAATTAAAGTTCAAAATGCCAAATGCCTTTCGTGTATTTAAATCATTAAAACATGAAAGGGCGTAAGCCCACCACATCACGTATTGAATTTTTCTACAGAACATTATTTGGTAAAAAGAGGAAAGAGAGACTAATAGCATGGCTAACACTTGCAGTGCTGTTTTTACTATGTAACGATTACTTCGACTTCAATTTAGTCGACTGGATTTTCGAAAACTCTGCTCCTCTTGGAACCGCACTCACCTTCACAGGTGTAGTTGAAATCCTCCGCGAAATGTTCCGCAGGGGTCGTCGGAAAAAGAATAAGTCTAAAAGAAAGCATTGACTATCTTAAAGGGGATAGACACTTTTCCAAAATAAAGTGCAATGTTTTGCCTTAGTTTTTTTCAGAAGAGAGTTTGGCTTCTCTTAAAAGCCATGCGATTGAATGTGGCGCGGTATTTCCGCTTACATTTCGGCTTAGCAATTTCCCTTCGGTGATCGATGGCTTGTGATACTTCGATTAGGATCATTTGCCAGATCAAAATGTACATGAGAGTTGTTTAGAGGTTAAGGAGATCCTCTTATGCTAAATCCTTAGATCGGATTGATTGTTCCTTCAATGTGACCGATGCGTCACGGGAAAATAAATGAATTTCGAGAGTGCCTGGTCTCAATGGAGACTCACCGGATGGCACTGATACAGCGCTCGAGTGGCAAGAGCTACTGAGCAGAACAGAATTTTTAGAGTACTCACGACTAGCTAGTCAGCCCTACCGTGCACAGGTGGGGCTTTTTTGTCTGCACGATATCAAAGCATTTGCCTTTCCGAGCTTTACTTCTCAGAAGTCTTCAAAACCAGGAGTGGATCAAAAAACAGGGGGATTTCTTTGTGGAGTCCCCGATCAATTTTTCAGGGCTCTGATATGGTTTCTCTGCAAGCACAAAAACGGGAAATATTGTACCCTGGCCCATGTCATCGAACTGGCCCAGGTGTACTACAAAAAGCTGTTTTCCATCCTCCGGGCGGAGCCCCAGATCGAGGTACTGATCAACCCCTTTGTATCGGCTTTCCTGAACGATGCGATGGAGCAGTTGGAGGGTCAGATCGCAAGCGCCAAGATCAGCCTGGCCAAGCTGGCCTCACCGCCTCTCTATTACGTCCTTTCGGGCAATGATTTTAGCCTGGATATCAATAACCCCGAAAGCCCTAAAATCCTCTGCATGGGCAATAACCCCCAAAAATCGGCCACTTACGGGGCTGTGGTGTCATTGTACGTCACTGCTCTCACCCGGATGATGAACTGGAAGAACCTGCATAAAAGCAGCCTTTTTTTTGACGAGTTCCCGACCATCTATTTTAACGGGATAGACAACCTGATCGCCACTGCCCGGTCCAACAAGGTGGCCACCACACTGGCCGTTCAGGATTCCAGCCAACTCAAGGTCCATTATGGTAAAGAACACGCCGAGGTAATCCTGAACATTGTCGGGAACGTGATCAGCGGGCAGGTGGCCGGGGAAACTGCCAAACAGCTCTCTGAACGGTTCGGAAAAATCATGCAGGATAGAGAAAGTATTTCAATTAACCGACAGGACACATCAATCAGCAGATCAAAGCAATTAGAGCTGGCGATACCACAGTCTAAAATATCCTCTCTGTCTTCCGGTGAATTTGTTGGGATGGTGGCAGATAATCCTGATCAGAAAATTGAGTTGAAAACCTTCTTTTCTGAAGTAATTAATGATCATGCGGCACTTTCCAGGGAACAAGCGTCATACAAGAACCTGCCCGCTTTTTCAAAAGTCACATCTAAAGAAATATTGGAAAAACACTTACAAATAAAAAAAGATGTTGCTGATATCATCCGTGATGAAATGGAAAGAATGCTGGATAGTCCAGAACTTTCTGACCTGATAATCAATAAGAATTAAAATAATTCAAAGGTTGTTAACTTTGCCAGTATAAATTATTTTAGATGGCAAAAACAGCTCCCTCAGATGGCGACAGGAAGGATTTAGGGGGTAAAATACCTCAATTTGATGCATTTGCCTTTTTTGCATACAAAGAACTTGTGCGCAACGAACTTGAATGGATAAAAGTGGCCGATAATGAAGCCTTAACATTGGACGATATTCAATACTCCACCAAAAATGAAATACATGCATTTCAGGTAAAATGGAGCAACCTCCCAAAGCCCGAACCCTTTTCTTATGTGGATCTAAAAAATCTCTTACCAGAAATATTTTCTGGTTGGAAAGCTCTGAAACTAAAACACACGGGTAGTTTAAAAGAATTGAAAGTTCATCTACTCTCCAACCGACCACCGTCAACTGGAGATAACATTAAGGATGGAAAAACCAAGCTGGGATCAAATACAGATTTCATGCGGGAGGTTTGGGCTAACATAAAAAATGGCCAGCCCGTTCCGGCAAAATGGATGAATATATTCAATGATTTTAAAAATACGCTATCAACAACTGGCAATGAATGGGACGAATTTATAGAAAGTTTTGAAATAAATCTGGGACATACTCCCGAAGAGTTTGGCACTGGTAGCACCCCAAGCATTAAGAACAGACATTTAATCGATTTTTCGCGTTATATAATTGAGCAAGTAATAGATAAGAAAAAGCCCATACATTTTACTGCTTTCGATATTATTAAACATTTTGGATGGGAAGGAATGTTTTCTACCATCTTTAACCACGACTTACTGATTGACCCTGATCGCTACCAGCCAATAGCAGAAACCAAAGATGCGCTTGACACGATAATTGATCAAAATACTGGAGGGTATGTTTTTCTATTAGGAGGCCCTGGCACGGGCAAATCAACGCTACTAACAGAATGGTCAAAGAGTCGAAAGGAAAGAATCATACGCTATTATGCTTTCGATTTTACTTCTCCTTCAGCTTTTACTAATAATGCTGAGCGCGGTGAAACTATGACGTTTTATTATGACTTGGTTTCTCAGTTAAAGGCTGATGGTATTTATAAAGAGCAATCGCTAATTGATAGAGATATTAATTTCTTAAGGAAAGCACTTGAAGCACAACTTCTGGAATTGTCAGATGAATATAGAAGCACAGGACGAAAAACAATCATCGTATGTGATGGACTGGATCATATCCCAAGGTACAGCGGAGTTCAAAAGCCTTTTCTGGCTGACTTACTATTGCCTGAAGAAATTCCTGAAGGTGTTTTTATTGTCCTTGGTAGCCAGTCTTTCGAATTGACAGCTTTGCCACAGGAAATAAAAGAGGCATGGAAGGCTATGGATCGCAGCGTTGTTATGGCTCGCCTGACTAAGCAGGACGTAGAGAATTACATCGCCAAGATAGCTACCGTTTCTTTGAATAGTGAGCAAAAGGAAAAGCTATTTACCCTTTCCCAAGGACATCCTTTGTACCTTTCTTATGTGGTAAATAAGATCAACCAGGATGGAAGTTTTTTGCCTGACAGCGAGTTCTTACCAATAGACGGCGACATCAATCTCTATTATGAAAAATTTTGGTCGGAACTAGAATCCGTACCTCGTCTAAAGCATTTGCTCGGCTTATGTGCGAGGATTAAAGGCCCGATCCCCTTATCTTTTATCGCCGAATGGAATCTGGGAGATGAGGTTGAACTTGCATTTAAACATAAGGCAATGTTTTTATTTAATAACATGGGTAATTCACTCAGCTTTTTCCACAATTCATTTCGCCAATTCTTACTGACAAAAACAGCTACTTCGGCATTGAACGATACATTTGATAAAAGTAAAGACGTTGCCTTGCATGAAGAATTAGCTGGTTACTATCAAAAATCAGGAACAGAGCCAGGATGGAATGCCGGGTATCATCTTTATTACGCAGGTAAGACTGAAGAGTTTCTTCAAACGGCTAATCCAACTTCATTTACAGAACAATTATTACGATTTCGATCAGACCAAGAAATTGATTCCGATATAAAAAAAGGATTGCTGGTTGCACAAGAGCACAGCGATACGAGTATCACTTTACGTTATTTGCTCTCCCTAAACGAAATGGAAAGCCGGAGCCGGCATACTGGAGTTGCCTCATACATCGAAGAATTCATCCAGCTAGGAAACATTGATCAGGCAAAAAAGCTTATTCGCAACGATACTCAACTGCTAGTAAACAAATCGTATGCATTGGATTGCGCCCAGGCATTATTCGATGCAAATGAAAAGCAGGAAGCAAAACTCGTTTATACGCTCGCCATTCCGGATGAAGTTAAAAGGAACAGAATTGTTTTCTCTCACAAATCACATGAACTATATCGCACCCTCGAACAACTTGAGAAATGGATAGGATGTGCAGGGTTGTTTGAAAAAGCAAAAACTATTATCGATCAATTGTCGAATATTAGCATCAAAGATGGAGACACATTAGATCCCGAGGAGTTAAAAACAATAACTAACCGACTTTATTTGTCTGCAGCAGAATCGTATATACTTCAGGAAAACTGGACGGAGTACGACATACTAATGGAGGAATGGACCAAAAATCCAAATTGTCACGTTGGGTATTATGCAGCAGCGATCATTGAAGCCGCCCATCAAAGCATTCATACTGGCGAGGTTGCAAGAGCCGAAGCATGTCTTACGATATTAAAGGCAAAAAAAACCGAGTGGGCTTATACTGATTATAAAAAACTTCGGATTGCTGCGTTGTTTTACAATGCAAAAAGAGATATGTCAGAGGTAAAGGATTGGATTCAGGATGTTCCCCAGCCGGAACTAATAAAAAAATCTCACAATACTCCGGATATTACATTTCAAGATTTTACTCGGAGAATTTTACTGAATACGCTTTTGACCTTAACCGGTGATGAACCGAATATTTTGGAGGTTGTAAAAAAGGAAAGTCCTTCTGATGATCAATTGCACATTCAGTTTGAACGAATGCTTGTCCTGATTGCAAAGCTCCATGCAAATGGAATAACCAATACGGGCCCACAAGACATATGGCAAAGGGTGGTGCCAATAATTCGCTTCTACTATGCGGCAAGAGAGAAATATGATACAACCTGGTATAGCCTTGATAGGATGAAAAAGGACTATTTCGCCCTTTTATTGAATGCAGTGTCTCGATGGGGTGAAGTAGTATTCAAAGATTTCATAGATAATTTACTAAAAGAAATCAAAACTCATAAAGAGTCGTGGAAACCGGAGATTATCCGGGATATTTTACTTAAAGCTTACGATAATGGATATCCAAAAGAAGCTATAGTACCTGAACTGGAAGCCTTAGAAAGTGAGATGTTGCATGAGCATGACACCAGCGGTCGGGTGGACGAATGCTATCTACATGCCAAAGCCTGGGTCCATTTGGAAGAAAAGAACAAGGCTTTGTCCTGGTTAAGCAAAAGTCTGAAAGAATCATTCAGCGTTGGGTATCGTAAAGACTATCAGTACAACAGGTGGTTGGAATGGTTGGTAAAAGTGAATACGTTGGAACCTCAAAAAACAGCAGAAAGGCTGGTCCCATTCCTAGGATTTTTGCCGCATTTGAAACAAACGGTTGAGGGGTCGCCGTTTTATCACGGCGCCCGCAAGGTTCTTGAAATAGGATATTCTGTTGACTTTAGTACAGGTGTTCAGCAATTCATCTGGCAAATGGAAAATGGGGTTGTTGCTTTTGAGGATGGCCTATCGTTGTCGCTCTTATCTCTTATTTCACATGCGAATTCCGACGCGGAAATAATTAATGCGTCACTCATTTATGAAAAACTACTTCTTTATATTGCCGAGGATGACACCAGCAATGTATTAAAAGAACTATTGAAAAAGCAATTTCAACTGTTGGATAAATCTGTCTTTGAAAATAGCTTGCGTAGCTTGATAAATTCTATTAACACTTATTGCCTCGAAACCAACCGTCCCGAGGCTATCAAAACCATTCAAGGTTTTTTAGATGAAAACGGTATAAAATTAGATAGCTTGCCAATGACCGTCATCAAGTCAGATAAGGTTGTCGAATCGCAAAATGAATTAATCGTGACACCAGACTATAAGCACATCAGCGAATCAGAGGTGCTTTCAAGAGTGAATTCGTTTAGCGACTTTATGACATTACTTAATTCTGAAGACAAAGCAAACTCATTTTTCTCGTGGGGTAAAGTAATTCAAAAAATATCCCCAACACTAACATTGGAGAATCTGAAGGAAATCGTTGCCCTCAATCCAAAAAGCCGCCGTCAAAGTGAACTATTGTCCCTATTTAGTATTAGGGCAATGGAACTTGGTGATGAAACACTTGCTCGGCAATTGGCCGACCGTTCATTAAGCCAATCTTCTTCATCAGGGTGGTCTTCATTTTATGATGGAGGCACAAGATTACAAGCAATGAGGGCTTTTCAAAAAGTCAATGAGACCGAAGGAAGACAATTGGCGCTCCGCACTCTAACAGAGGATATAATGCAATCAAACGATCCTGATAGTACATTGGCATCCTGGGATGAAATTTTACCCTTAATAAGCAAAGATTCTAATCCGGTTCAAATTTGGGAGGAAATTGAAGGTTATTTAAAGAGGTTATTTGGAAATGCTGACCTTCTACCTGTACCCGAATTCAAACCGATAAATCAAAAAGAGGCATTGGTTATGCTATTGAAATACCTCTCCGAAATGAAAGTTAAGGCCATAAGCACAACTTCAAAAACCGTCCTTGCAGAAATGGCAATCAAGGACCCAGACTATTTAAGCATCCTTCATAACCATGTATAAGCCGTCAACTGAAAATTCAATTTTGTTCTCAGAGATTGCCCTCCTGATGTCCGTTCGATCGGCAGAATCTCTTTTGGGGTACGCTCCAACATTAAAAAAGATGGCAACTTCTGACAATTTACAGGTGAGAGCAAATGCCATCGAAACACTTTCCAATCTTGGAATGGACAACGAAATACCAATACCACCAGTCCGTGAGTTGGGTATTGGCTTCACACTACATCTTCCGGTGGATGGAAAATTTCGACAAATCGAAAAAGTGGAACCTTTCGAAAATATTCAGGACACGCACGATTATTTGAAAATTATTAGTTCGCATCAATACTGGCTCGATTTCATTTCAAAAGAGGCAGGTCTTCCAAAAGAAAATATTGTACATAGATGGATGGCACTAATAAATGAGAAATGTCAGCCTAATCAAATCACCCAGGCGTATGAGAAAGAACTCCAGCAACATCTCAAGAAATTGTCGTTGGATTTTCCGTTTCAACGACCTAGGATAGCTGCAGTGCAAACGGGGTTGGACTACTTATTAACTGAGTTAATTGATGCAGAAGCTCTCGATTCGGACACGATTGGATCATACACTTTAATAGATCCTTTATTGGAATCTAAAATCCACCTTCAAGAACGTCCTCAATTTGTTACTTCTATTAGTGATTCAAAAAGCAGTTTCCGGGGAGAAGGCTGGGTCGATCAAGTCGATGAAACAACGAGAAAGAACGAAAGCATATTAACTTACGAAGACAATTTGGTGATTGGTGAATTTTCCTACATTAAAGAACTGGCTTGGGGAATGCCAACAGAAACCTATTCAATAAATTGTACGATTTCAAGCAAGAGTAATCCCAGAAATAATATTGATGATAATGCTTATGATTGCTACTATAAAGAATATCCTACGATCCAAGATGTCTCAATTGAAGCCTTGACAATATCCAACAATAGTCATTTTGATTTCCATCTTGGATTTTTGGCAAAATGGGTTGCTTTTAATCCCAAAATAGCAATTAGCCTAAATTGGAAACCTTCCAAAAGAGGAGATTTTGCTTGGGAGTCTACTGAAGGTGATTTAATGGCTTATTCAGTATATTGGAAAAGCGGAAATGTCAATATGTCTTCTCGGCATAAAGGCAGTGAGGTAGCTGAAGGTTGGTATGTCCTATTAACACCAAAAGGAAAAGAAGAAATAAAGAGAATCAACGCTAAATTAGTACTCAAAAAGGAAATAGTGAGAGATTGGTTCTATGAGCAAAAAAAATCGAGAAGGGTAGGCATTGAAATGTCAGTAGAATTATAATTGTTTTATCCAGAAGGTATTTAAAAAAGCTGTTCCTTAATTGAACATCTCATTGATTTTTGTATCTTTGCTTTAGAAATTTGAAGCGTTTTGATATGTGAGGGGCATCTATTCGGACACTTTTCATTTTATTGGCTTGTTAAAATATTGAAGGATAGGTAGGTACGGATTTATCTTTGTGCCCGTCCGGTCCGCAAAAAGGCTCTGAAATTCAGGGCTTTTTTTGTGCCCTGTCACGAATGCCCACTCCTGATAGCGGGGCATATTGTACGTCGTTTCAATATTTATCTGTTGAAAACCAACAGATAAGAGAATTGCCTCTTTATGATTTAATCCTTAATTTAGCCCCCTTATTTTACGCCTATGCCCACCGATGCCAACAGACAATTTCTGGATTTCGAGAAGCCCATCAAAGACTTGATTGATGAGATCGCCAGTATGAAAAACCGCCAGGAAAAGACCAAACTGGACCTGAGCGAACCCATTCAAAAACTGGAAGCTGGGATTCTGGAAAAAAGGAAAGAAATAACCCAAAACCTCACCAGTTGGCAACGCGTACAACTGAGCCGCCATCCCGACCGGCCCTACACCCTGAAGTATATCAATAAAATGACGGAGAGTTTTGTTGAGCTTTATGGCGACCGCAATGTAAAAGACGATAAAGCCATGGTGGGTGGATTTGCTTCCCTCAATGGCGAGACCGTTATGATCATCGGGCAGCAAAAAGGGATCAATACCAAAATGCGCCAGCTCCGCAACTTCGGAATGGCCAATCCCGAAGGCTACCGCAAGGCCCTTCGCCTGATGCGCCTGGCAGAAAAATTTAATAAACCCGTCATCACCCTCATCGATACACCGGGTGCCTTTCCCGGATTGGAAGCAGAAGAAAGAGGGCAGGGCGAAGCCATTGCCCGTAACATTTATGAAATGATCCGCCTGAAAGTACCTGTGATCTGTGTGATCATTGGCGAAGGAGCCAGCGGCGGCGCATTGGGAATTGGCGTGGGGGACAGGGTGTATATGATGGAAAATACCTGGTACACCGTTATCTCTCCCGAAAGTTGTTCCTCCATTCTCTGGCGCAGTTGGGATAAAAAAGAAGTAGCCGCCGAACAATTACGGCTCACCGCAGATAAAATGCTCGGCTTCGGACTTATCGATTCGATTATACCTGAACCCACCGGCGGCGCACATTGGGACTACGATGAAGCAGCCCGCATCCTGAAAGAACATCTTATCCCCGTCATTCAGGAACTCAAGCAACTATCACCCGAAGAAAGAGTCAATCAGCGCATCGAAAAATTCGGCAAGATGGGATTTTGGGAAGAAATGTAGGGATGTACGATGTTTGGTGTACGATGTACGATGTGAGGTGTACGATGTTAGATGTTTGAATGGTTGTTTCCTTCGGGTTTGAATACAATTGAGTCGGATTTTAATTAATAGCCTCCGGCCTAATAGCCTACGGCCATATATCCTCTGGCTTTAGCCAGAGGAAAAAAATCGAAAATCGAACGGCTTTAGCCAATAGCCTCTGGCCTTATAGCCTCCGGCTTTAGCCGGAGGGTTGGATTTTAATTAATGGCCTCCGGCCTCATAGCCTCTGGCTTTAGCCAGAAGGAAAAAAATGAAGATCGAACGGTTTTAGCCAATAGCCTCCGGCCTCATAGCCTCCGGCTTTAGCCGAAGGGTTGGATTTTAATTAATGGCCTCCGGCCTCATAGCCTCTGGCTTTAGCCAGAGGGAAAAAAATGAAGATCGAACGGCTTTAGCCAATAGCCTCTGGCCTCATAGCCTCCGGCTTCATAGCCTCCGGCTTTAGCCGGAGGGAAAAATCGAAAATCAAATGGCTTTAGCCCAACGCTACCATCCCCTTCTAAAAAACAAAGAACACCTTTTTTATTGCTATTTTCATACATCATTCTCCATCATGAAGGCGATTCAATCTTTTATTATCATTCTTATATATCCATTCTTATTTTCCTGTAATAATAATGCGGGTGACGAAGCGATGAAGAATTTTGATTCAATTAATCAATCCCTGCAAAAGACAAATAATAGTGTAAATCAGACATCAACGGAACTATACCAGATGCTCGAAAAAAAATGGGCCGGCACAGATAAAGCCGGCAGCCTCCAACAGTTTAAATACCAGGTGCAGGACTTTTACGGATACATGGGTGAACTGAAACGGAGGTTCTACCTGGCCCTCGGCGATTCATCCGGAACCGGAGCTGGTATCTCTATGGGAGGAGAAGAAAAAGTGGATATCACCAATCGTTTTTTTGAATCAGATGAAGCGGCCATTGTACTGGAGGCGCAGTTGAAAAATGTACAACAGGCGTTCCTGAAAATCAATCATGATAAGGCGATGGCACAAAAGATCGATAAACTAACCGATCATCCCGGTAAGGAATTCAACACCGGATGGTTTTACAATATACCGCCCCTGGCTGCGCATACCCTGTTGTACAAATTTGAATATGATGTGAAGTATCTCGAAGAAAATCTACTCAGTAATTTGCTGGCGAAGTAGTAGGATATACGGAAAATTGGAAAAATCCTGGAATTGAATTACTTTAAACATTCCAAACACAACTGCCATGAAACGATATAAGGGGTTGATTTATTTGTGGTGTATCTTAGTACTCCTGAATGCCTGTCAAAAAGATACGGGCAAGGAAGAAGAAACGCCATCCAGTCCGGTAGGCTTTACCACCGGGGCACAGTACCGCACAGATGCCAAATTATCCATTTCAACCACTTCACAAACGATTTCCGGAATACTGAATATAAAAGTACAATCGGGCACGGCTGCTTCCGCGCTTACCGTAAAACTGGCAGACAGTACTGCGATGCTGGTGAACAGGTACAATACCGCGAATGGTACCAGTATAATGCCACTGCCTGCTGACCGATGGTCGATGCCTGCCGAACTCGCGATACCGCAGGGAGGTACAAGTGCCGCTGCGTCTATCACGGTTAACCGTACAGACGGGCTGAATCCAAATCAATTGTACGCGATAGGCATTACGATCAGCACCAATAATGGCTATACTATACCCGACAGCAGCCGGCAATTGCTGATTGTTTTACGGGTCACCAATATACTGGATGGGCGTTATTCCATGAAGGGTCGGTTTTACCATCCAGGATTGGAGCCTGGCTTTGCGCCGCATGTGTTGAGTGTTGAATTGCACACTGTGAGTGCAAACTCAGTGATGTTGTATTGGCCATTTGCTGGCAGTTTTGTTATACCTGCTACATCCGGAGGGGGTAATCCCTATTGTTGTCTGTCGAATAGTGAACTGATGATTACAACCAATAGCACTAATAATACTGTGACTCCTCTGAACGCAAATGTGATCGGCCCTGTGTATGCCAACCTGCAAACGTATAATTCGGTAAGCTATACCAATTATATGGATACCAACAATGGAACGGTGCATTTGGCTTTTGGGACGAACCTCGGAGTTGGCGGTACTTTGTTAACTGGTATAAGCAGAGTATGGATTGACACGTTGACGTATCTCGGGCCGAGGTAATTAATATTATACTAATACAATGAACAAACTATTCCGGACAATCCCATTTTTATTTATACCTGTATTATTTCTGGCTTGTAAAAAAAGCAGTACAGATACGGGTGTGGAGAATGCCGGTATTGGATTTTCAATAAGAAATGATGCGAAGGCTGAATTTACATTGCAAAATATTCCGGGTAAACAATTAATCGGCGATTTTCTTTTTATAACGAATCGTTCAGAAAATGCAGCACAGAACAATATTCATATCCAATTGGAAGACAAAACCACAGCGTTGGTCAATCAATATAACTCCGTGAATGGAACATCGGTGGTTCCTTTACCATCCGGATCCTGGTCATTTTCACAACTGGTTACTTTGGGAGGGGGGAATAGCCGGACACCCGTTTTTATCGAAGTCTCCGGAGCGAATTCGTTGCCATCGAATACTAAGTATGGTATCGGTCTGAAGATACGGAGTGCAGACGGAAACGCCCGTATTGCAGCGAATGCAGAAAGTATCCTGATTATACTCGATCTGACGAATTCGGTATATGACGGCCGGTATGCCATGCGGGGCCAATATTATCATCCAAGTATAGAACCAACTTTTGCACAGCATATCACTAACGTTGAATTGCGTGATGTAAGCTATACGTCGGGCCACCTGCGCCTTTTCTGGCCGTTCTCAGGGGGGTATAATATGCCCTTTTTTCAAAATGGAGGCAACCCATACTGCTGTTTATCAGATAATATTTTAGAGGTAAGGGTTGACCCGTCCACCAATTTAGTCACCCCCGTATGTCTGAATCCTGATCCTGGTACGGATTGCTTCTTTCAGTACGTTACCCGGTACAATGGAAATAATTATCAAAACAGATATGACCCCACTACAAAAACATTTTACCTGGCATTCGGGCATAATGTCGTTGGAGGAACTGTGGTCATCCCCGGAAGTAACAGGGTCTGGATTGACACGCTGACCTATCTGGGGCCGCGCTGACACTTACTTCTCTTTTTCAACCAATAATTATTTATCAGCGGATTCAATTATCTGATATTTTTGTGCCACATTAAAAAATCACGGCACATTCATGTCAATCAGAGAAACATTCACCGGCACCGGTATCGCCATCGTAACCCCCTTTCATGCAGATGGAAGCATCGACTGGAACAGTTTCAGTAATCTCATTGAATTTTGGATAAAGGGTAAGGTGGAATACCTGGTAGTGTTGGGTACTACCGGTGAAAGCGCCACCATTCACGGTGCTGAAAAACAGGAAGTGTTTTCTTTTGTGGCCCGGCAGGCTGCAAGACGCATACCATTGGTGGCCGGTATCGGTGGCAATGATACCAGTGAAGTAGTGGAGGCATTCAAACAGTTTGACCTTACCGGGTATGATGCCATTCTCTCCGTGTCTCCTTACTATAACAAACCCAATCAGGAAGGCATTTTTCAGCATTATAAAGCCCTGGATGCAGCAACGCCATTACCCATTATCATGTACAATGTACCGGGACGTACCGGACAATCCGTTACCGCCGAAACACAATTGCGCATTGCCCGGGAGTGTAAAAATATTTTTGCCACCAAAGAGGCCAGTGGCAATTTCGATCTCATCAATAAACTGATCAAAGAAAAGCCCGAACATTTCATGGTCATCAGCGGCGATGATCCCATTACCCTGCACATGATCGCAGCCGGAGCGGAAGGATTGATCTCGGTAGTGGCCAATGCCTATCCGGAGGAGTACAGTGAAATGGTACGGCTATGCCTGAAAGGTGATTTTGAAAAAGCAAAGCTGCTGCATTACAAATACATTGATGTTATTGCTTCCATGTTTGCCGAAGGCAGTCCCAGCGGCGTAAAAGCTTATCTGCATCAAATGGGCCTTTGTCAGAATACGTTCCGCTTGCCGGTATGGCCGGTGAGTGAGGAGTTGTATACGAGGATGGCTGTATTGATGAAGCAGATACAATAACGTTGTATTTTCATGGATGCTCTTGCCAGGTATTGAAAACGCGTAAGATCAATACCTGTTTCTTTATATCCTCTGTTGTGTAATGAATGGTGAATGGAAAAATGGTAACAGGTTTTACCCGCACATTGTCATAACGTATTGCGGATGCAAATGGCACTTCACTGATTTTCTGAAAAAAAGAATCAACAATATCTATGAATGCATAGCCAAGCCCGGAAGCCTGGTTATTGTAATACTGAAAAGCCTGTTCAATATCTTCTGCTGCAGAAAGCGAAAGCGAGATGGAATAAGGGGTCACTGTTTCAGGTATTTTCCTTTAATGGTATCCCAGGACAACAATGATGAAGGATTGTCTTTTATTTGCTGTAAGGCTTCTCTTGTTGCCTGTTGCTGCCACTCCGGCACAGTGGAATTTTCGGCTTCAATGAATTCAATTGCATCTTCATTCCGCAAATGTTCGATAAGCGAAGCGGCATATTCTTTTATAACACGTATATGGTATTCCTCTGCCATATTTGCGATTTTACAAATTAAAATTAAGCATTATCCTTGGTGATTTTCTTAATAAATGAATAATTTTATGGATGTTACGTTCAAAATTGCTTGTAATACTATGGGTATTTCCATTCAGGTTATTTGCTCAACACCCGATACACATCGAAATCACCAGCCTTCCCCCTGAGCCACGAACTTATGATCTGTATATGGCCGGCAGTTTCAACAACTGGAACCCCGCCGATGAAAAGTTCATGTTTCAGCGGAAAGGAAACGGACAGTTTTATATTGATGTAAACCTTCCGGCGGGCAATTACGAATACAAGATCACCCGGGGAAGTTGGAAGGAGGTGGAAACAAATACGGATGGCTCAGATAAAAGCAACCGGGTATTAAAGGTCGAAAAAGAAGAGAGCATTAGCGTTTCCATTGCGGGCTGGAAAGATCAGTTTGCGGCTGTCCCTGTCATCAGTACTGCCAGCAAGCAGGTGCGCGTGGCAGATACTGCTATGTATATGCCCCAATTAAAGCGAAAAAGAAAAATCGAAGTATACCTGCCGGAAGGGTATGGCACTTCAAAGGAACGCTATCCCGTATTGTACATGCACGATGGTCAGAATTTGTTCGACGATAAAACCTCGGGTGCCGGCGAATGGGGCGTTGATGAATTTATGGATACCATGCGTATGCGAAAATGTATTGTGGTGGCCATCGCCAATGACGGCATACACCGCTTACATGAATATAGCCCCTGGGATTTTCGGCTGAAATCTGATACGGAAAATATAATCCGGGGCGAAGGAAAAGCCTACACCGATTTTCTGGTAAAAACCCTGAAACCGTATATAGATAAAAAATACCGCACCCGAAAGGACAAAGCCAATACCTGGGTGGCTGGCAGCTCAATGGGCGGGCTGATCTCGTTCTATGCGGTATTGCAATACCCAACGGTGTTTGGCGGTGCCGGTATCTTTTCCCCTTCGGTATGGATAGCTAAGCAGCCGTTATTGTCTTTGATCAAAATCAAAGGGAAAAAAGTGAACAGTCGCCTTTTCTTTTTTTGCTCCAAAGAGGAAAGCCCCGACATGGCCCCGGATATGCTACTGGCATTTCAGCAACTGGCCCGTGTATCCAAATCCCCAATGACTACCATCATCCGCGATCAGGGCGGGCATAATGAAGGTACCTGGCGGAAAGAACTGCCTTTGTTTTATGAGTTTATTGTAAAATAGCAGTCCGGAAGTCCGTAAGTCGGAAAGACCGTTTAGAATGTAGAATTATGAATTAAGAGTTATGAATTAAGCGTGTCATCGTACAAAAACCTGCCGGCCGGTTTACCTGCCGTAGTGAAATGTAGGTATGGCAGGCAAGTCTAAAACCGTAATTCGAAAATCTAAAATACCAGCAATCACGCACATCGTACATCGTACCCCGTACATCCAACATCACACCTCATAACACACTCCTTCCAACGCCAACTCTGTATTCGGAAACACTTCCCGGGCTTCGGCTTCAAATTCTTCCAGCGTATCATATTTGCTGCTGAAATGGCCAATGAGTAATTTTTTTACGCCGGCTTTCTGAGCGATCGTGGCGGCTTGCCGGGTAGTGGAATGAAACCGGCTTTCGGCCCGCTCCCGCAGGTTATCCAGGTACGTAGTTTCATGATAGATCATATCGGCTCCTTCGATATGCGGAATCAGGGATTCGTCATATTTGGTATCGGCACAAAAGGCATATTTTTTTCCGGGTTCACCGGGAAGTGTCACATCCTCATTTTTGACTACCAGGCCGTCTTTTCTAACGTAATCCATACCATCTTTTAAGCGGTCGTAAAACACGGCGGGTATTTCCATTTGTTTGGCTTTTTCGAGGTCGAGTTTACGTAGTTTTTTCTTTTCCGAAAAACTGAATCCATAACATTCGATGCGGTGATTGGTGCGGAAACATTTTACCGACATCTTATCGGTATCCACCAGTGTAGTCGCTTCGGTAATATGGTGGATATGCAGGGGGTAGCAAAGGGTGGTATCGGCCACTTTCAGTTGCAGTTCGATGATCTCCTTCAGCGGTGAGGGGCCGTATACATGCAGTTCCTGCTGATGACCCAGTAGGCCAAAACTGTTGAGCAGGCCGATGAGTCCAAAATAATGGTCGCCATGTAAGTGTGAAATGAAAATATGGGAAATCTTGCCCCGGCGGATCTTGTACTTGATAAGCTGGATCTGGGTGCCTTCGCCACAATCTACCAGGTAATTAGTTCCATCCAGGGTAACCACCTGGCTGGTGGGATGCCGGTCAAATGCAGGTACGGCAGAATTGTTGCCAAGGATCGTAACAGCAAACATGCGGGAACAGCGGTTTTGATGTGTTAGTGATATGCCTTAGACTGGAAATAAGGGCATTACGCTGCATGCTTGGCCGGTTAATCAAGCAGTTCCCGCTCAATTTCTTCCATTTGTACAATATCCCAGGCTTCGCTCTCGGTGGGGGTTACATTCATGATCTCCAGGAGTTCATTTTGGTCGAGAAATTCCTCTACTGCTTTTTGCAACCCGCAGATCACAAAGGAGGCACTGTGCTCATAAAAATGCTGCTGGAGGGTAACCAGTTTTTCAGCAGCAGCCATATCCAACGCAGCTACTTCGCTGAGAATCAGTACCAGATTTTTCGGGTCATTTTGGAGGCAGGATAGCAGTACCCGTTCCATTTCTTCTGTCATTGTAGCAGAAACAGAGGGCTCCATTACGGTAATGGCATGAAATTTTTCTTTGGTATCGGTTTTGACATGCATATTCACCTGGTTTTTTCCGTCTCAATATTCCAAACGGGATAATGTTAGCAAAAACTGAAAGTCATAAAACTGGCAGTTACAAACAACTTAAATTATCAACATTCCGTTTATAATTCCGGACGAACTTAAACCAAATTTATTCGTTAATATTGTATCACAACTAATTATCTAAAAAATGGATAATAATTTTTCAGCCCAGGTCAAGGAAATCATCTCATTCAGCAGAGAGGAGGCATTACGGCTTGGCAATGATTTTATCGGCACGGAGCATTTACTGCTTGGGCTTATCCGGGAAGGGGATAATACTGCAGTACGTATCCTGAAAAGCTTTAATGTGGACCTGTATGAACTCCGCAAGGAAATCGAACTGGCCGTAAAAGATAAAACCGGTAAGAATATAGCCAATATCAACAGTTTGCCCCTGACCAAGCAGGCCGAGAAAGTGATTCGTGTGACCGTATTGGAAGCAAAAGCCCTGAAGAGTGCAACCGTGGAGACTGAACACCTTATGCTCTCTATTTTAAAGAACAAAGAAAATATTGCTACACAAATCTTAAATCAGTTTGACGTGGATTATGATCTGTTCAGGCAGGAATTGGGAATCGTAAAATCCAACGACCCCCGTGCCGAATTTCAGGATGAAAATGAGGACGATTTCGACGAAGAGAAAAAATATTCCCAATCTAAGGGCGCTGCCAAACAATCTGGTGCGGCCAAAAGTAAAACACCGGTACTCGATAATTTTGGGCGCGATATTACCAAAATGGCCGAACTCGGGGCCCTGGATCCAATTGTGGGACGCGAAGCTGAAATAGAACGCGTATCACAGATATTGTCACGCCGCAAAAAGAATAACCCTATCCTCATCGGTGAACCCGGTGTGGGTAAAACAGCCATTGTGGAAGGCCTCGCCCTCCGCATTGTACAGCGCAAAGTATCCAGAGTGCTTTTTGATAAAAGGGTGATATCGCTGGATCTGGCTGCTTTGGTGGCAGGCACCAAATATCGTGGCCAGTTTGAAGAGCGGATGAAAGCCATCATGAATGAGCTCGAAAAAAACAGGGATGTGATTCTCTTCATTGATGAATTACATACCATCGTAGGAGCTGGTGGCGCAAGCGGCTCACTGGATGCGAGTAATATTTTCAAACCCGCTCTGGCACGCGGCGAACTGCAATGCATCGGCGCTTCTACGCTGGATGAATACCGCATGTACATTGAAAAAGACGGAGCCCTTGACCGCCGTTTTCAAAAAGTAATGGTGGAGCCTCCCAGCGTGGATGATACCATTCAGATACTAAATAATATCAAATCGAAATACGAGGATTATCACAATGTGAATTATGATAATGAAGCGATCGATGCCTGTGTAAAGTTGAGCGACCGCTACGTAACGGATCGCCTGCTCCCCGATAAAGCCATTGATGTAATGGATGAAGTAGGCGCAAGGGTTCACCTGAAGAATATCAACGTGCCGGAAAATATTGTGGAGCTCGAAAAGAAGATCGAAGATGTAAAGAACGAAAAGAATAAAGTGGTGAAGAGCCAGAAATTCGAAGAGGCGGCTTCATTGCGTGATACTGAAAAAAGATTACAGGAGGACCTCGAAAAGGCCAAGAACCAGTGGGAAGAAGAAAGCAAACACAAACGCTATCCCATCGGCGAACAGGATATTGCCGAAGTGATCAGTATGATGACCGGCATACCTGTAACGAAAATGGTACAGGCCGAAACCGAGAAACTCCGCAAGATGGCCGATGACATGAAGGCAATGGTAATCGGACAGGATGATGCCATCAGCAAAGTGGTGAAAGCTATTCAGCGTAACCGGGTGGGATTGAAAGATCCGAAGAAACCCATCGGTACCTTTATCTTCCTCGGGCCAACCGGGGTGGGTAAAACCGAACTGGCCCGTGCGCTGGCCCGTTATATGTTCGACTCCGAAGATTCACTTATTCGTATTGACATGAGTGAGTACATGGAGAAATTCACGATCAGCCGGCTTATTGGCGCACCTCCCGGTTATGTGGGATATGAAGAAGGTGGTCAGCTTACCGAGAAAGTACGCCGCAAGCCCTATAGCGTGATTTTGCTGGATGAAATTGAAAAAGCGCATCCGGATATTTACAATGTGCTGCTGCAGGTGCTGGATGATGGACAACTCACCGACGGTTTGGGCCGCAAAGTCGACTTTAAGAATACCACCATCATCATGACATCGAATATTGGTGTGCGCCAATTGAAGGACTTTGGTGCAGGTGTTGGTTTTACCACATCCAATAAAATGGCACATGAAGATGAAGCCAATAAGGCAGTGATCGAAAAAGCATTGAAGAAAACATTCTCGCCCGAGTTTCTCAACCGTATTGATGATGTGATCATCTTCAATTCACTCTCTAAAGAGAATATCTTCAGCATCATTGATATATTGATGAAAGGGGTGACCAAGCGATTGACCACGCTGGGCTTTAGTCTGGAACTGACCGAAGATGCCAAATCATTCCTGGCCGACAAAGGCTATGATGAACAGTTTGGTGCCAGACCGCTCCACCGGGCTATACAGAAATACCTGGAAGATCCCCTTGCAGAAGAGATTTTAAATCTCAATGTGAATGCTGGTGATGTGCTCATAGCGGATGTGAATGAAGAGAAAAGTAAGTTGAGCTTTACTTTCCGGAGAAAAGCAGAAGAGGCGCCTAAGGCATAACGATTCCGAAGAATATAGATACTGGCTGTCCTGATTAGGGCAGCCTTTTTTTTATTCAAAAGGTTTGGCAACTGTAAAGCAGTGAAATTGTATTTTTGCTATTCCCCATGGCAAAAAAAATCATCATCACCATCGACGGATGGAGCAGTTGTGGCAAAAGTACACTGGCCAAACAACTGGCCAAAGAGCTGGGTTATGTGTATGTGGACAGTGGTGCCATGTACAGGGCCATCACGTTGTATTTTTTGCGAAATAATGTGGACCTCGCTGAAAAAAAAGAAGTCAAAGCCGCATTAAAGAACATTGCCCTCGAATTTGTATTTAATCCCAACAGCAATAACAGCGAAATTCTCCTGAATGATGAAAATGTGGAATACCTGATCCGCGATATGCTGGTGGCTGAAAAGGTAAGTGATGTGGCCGCCATTCGCGAAGTGCGGGAATTTGCTGTGGCACAGCAACAGAAGTTGGGATTAAAAAAGGGGATCGTAATGGATGGCCGAGACATTGGTACCACCGTGTTTCCCAAAGCAGAATTAAAGATTTTTATGACCGCTGATAACGCCGTACGTGTACAACGGCGGTTTAAAGAGTTATATGAAAAAAATCCTAATATAACCATCGAAGAGGTAAAGAATAACCTCGAAATGCGCGATTATATCGACTCACACCGGGAAGTAAGCCCCCTGCGAAAAGCAGAAGATGCCATTGAGCTGGATAATTCAAATATCACACCGAAAGAACAATTGCAAAAAGTATTGTTTTGGGCAAACGGGAAAATTGCTGGAAAATAATTTGTTGTTTTTGATACATCCTTTTCATTTTCCGATTTGCCAGACTATTTTATAGTGGTAGTCGCCAATGCTATCTGATTTTTGGCCGTCCCCTTTTTTTATGCAGGGCTGTCATAAAAAAATAGGTGACGAAATACTATATTTAACAAAAGAAAACCCGTTTGACCAAAGCTACTTACCGACTTCTCCAACCCATTGTATTACTGCATATCATTATCGCAGCAGGTATTGCCGGGTATATGATCATTGAGAAAATGTCGCTGCAGGAAGCTATCTACATTACCACTGTTTTCATCACTACTGTCGGATATGCCGATCATGTGTTATCGGATGCCGGTAAAATATTTACGGTGGTGCTGCTGGTTTTTAGTTGGGGTACATTTGCTTTTGTCATAGCCCGCATCACCCAATTTGTGATCAATGGAGAAATTCATCAGTATTTTAAAAACCGGAGACTTATGAAAGAAGTTAACCGTCTGAATAATCATGTGATCGTATGCGGATACGGTCGCAACGGGCAACAGGCTTCCAATATCCTGCGCGCGCATGGTGTTCCGTTCCTGGTCATAGAAAAAGATGTACAACTGATGCAGAAAGCAGAAGCCGAGACACCCGAATTGCTGCACCTGGAGGGAGACAGCACCGATGATGATGTGCTGCGTCTGGCTGGGGTGGAAAAAGCAAAAGCCCTGATCACCACCTTGCCACTCGATGCTCAAAATGTATTTATTGTATTATCTGCCCGCTCGCTGAACCCCACGCTCAAGATCATCAGCCGTGCTTCCGAAGCCAGTTCAGTAGCGAAATTGAAAAAGGCAGGTGCCAACAATGTGATCATGCCCGACTTTATTGGCGGTACACATATGGCCACGCTCGTGTCTAAACCCGATGTGGTGGAATTCATTGATTTCTTATCCGGAGAAGAAGGGAATTCCATACATATGGAAGCAGTAGGTTGGGAACTGCTACCCCCAGAGGTACGCAACAAAAGCCTGCATACGATCATGAACTGGAGAAAGACCGGCGTAAATTGCATCGGTATCAAAGACGGAGAAGGAAAGTTTATCATCAATCCGCCCGAAGACACGATTATTACCGAACGAATGAAGATCATGGTATTAGGCACCAGAAAGCAAATTGAAGAGATGAATGGAAATTTGGGCTAATATGCTAATTAGCTAATGTGCTGATCACTATTGTCCGGGGAAAAGTACTTCATTTTCTTGAATGTTTGATAACGAGTCTTTTGCGATTTATAAAATAATGGTTTTGATTGGGTAGGTGCCTAATCAGAAGAGCGTACCCTTTTGGA